>NZ_CFHRBF010000001.1:0-466882 GCF_984380535.1 Thalassoroseus sp. | reverse complement strand
CGTCGGGAGGTTCGTCGGGAGGTTCGTCGGGAGGTTCGTCGGGAGGTTCGTCGGGAGGTTCGTCGGGCTTTGAATTCCACGATACGCCGGGTGACTGGTTTCAGGGACATGAAGACTATAACTTCGATACGACAGTTGCTGAAACACCAGGTACAATCATTGGCACTGTTTCAGCTACTTCCAGCGCTGGAGGGATCCAGTATTCGCTCGAAACTGGAAATGACGGCGTGCCTTTCGTCGAAGAGTTTTCGATTGATCAAAATGGGAATATCTATCTAGCTGAACCGCTTTCGGTAGACCCTTCGATAAGTCAAGGGTATCAACATTTCCTCATCGTCGTTGCGGAAGACGCAAGCGGAGCTGAGATTGAAGCTCGTATGTTGATTGACGTCTACGATTTAACCGGAATCGGCACATCGGGATCGAACAATGAGAACATCGACTGTCCTTGCACTTGCACTTGTGAACCAGTTGCCAGTGTCGATCTGTCCGATGCCAATATCGATGTCTCGCAGTCTGCTTCTGCTTTACAGGCAGTTGTGGATACGACACCAAGCAATGCTTCCACTGGGAATCCACATCCCGTCCTAGAATTTGACTTGACACTTCAGGGCGGGGCGAAACCGAATGATATCACGGCTGTTTTAACGTATGGGACGAATCTCCCATCTCAACAACAACTGACCAAGACCGTTTCCCTCGGTCTACCATCCAGCCTTTCTACGACTTCAGAAAGCGTCCAAGGTAAGTTTGCCCTGCAAGTCGACGCAACGGCATTGCCGACAGCACGCTATGACTACACTGTCGACATTACCCTGACTTTTCCGGACTCGTCGACAAGTACTCTGCAAATAACCGGATACGATCATTTAGTCAATCACATCGACAGTCCATTTGGCAATCGTTGGTCAGTTCCAGATTTGGATTGGTTGGAAATTGGCACCGGCGGAGTTTCGCACTTTCGGGGTGAAGGCACAGCGGGTTACTTCGTCACTGATGGCTCGGGAGGATTTATCACACCCGATGGAACAAACGCCGAATTGTTCTACGACTCCAATGCGGATGAATACAGTGTTGTCAACAATCAACGTGGCGGCACACTCATTTTCGACGGTGACGGTCTATTGATCGAACGCCAGAACCAAAGCGGAGTCACGGTTCGTACCTACTCATATATTGATGCCGACAGCGACGGCAATACGGACGACATTGCTTCAATCACGGATACGACGACCGGTCGCCAAGCCACATACACATACAATACGGCAGGGACACACGTTACTGAATATACGGATTTTGAAGGACGCGCTACAGCGTATACGTACAACACGAACGGTACCCTTCAAAAGTTTTCTCGGCTAGCGTCGGGCACGTCAGGGCAGATCGATGTCGCTTACGAATATGATCCAACGACACTTCAGGTCACAAAGATTACTGACGAAGAGGGTGGGGAAACGCAGATCGCCTATGATACTGCCACGCGTCTCGCAACGAGCCAGACTAAACCTGGTCAAGGGACTGAGACCTATGTTTCTCAGGCAGCAGCATTGATCGACACCTTCGTGCCTGTGAGTGGGCTTTTTGCGACACGGACAAACTCCGAAGGAACCTGGAGAATTCGCTACGACCGTTTCGGCTACGAACTTGAAAAAGTCAACCCGAGCGGGAGTAGTACGGAATGGGTGAGGGATGCCAGTGGACGTGTACTACGTGAGCGACATCGGGACGACCAAGGTACCATCGTCATGTCAACTTGGTTCACCTACGACAAATGGGGACGACAGACATCGGTGCGTCACAACGATGGCTTGTTTGAATTCTGGACCTATCCCTCTGGCTCTCAACAGCGGCAGCCGTTAACTTACACAGATCGTGGTGGAAATGTGACCACATACACCTACGTCGCCGACGGACTGTATGGAGAAGAAAAACTGGAATCCGTCACGTTGCCCGATCCGGATGGTGACGGTCCCTTGGAAGCTCCGGTGTGGAACTTTGAATACACCGTGATTGGCCAGCTCAAAAAGGAAATTGGTCCCGACCCGGATGGTGTCGGCGTGGGGTTACCACGGCCAGTAACCGAATACACGTATCACACGATTGGAAATGGCAAGGGCCAAGTTGCGACGGTCACCTTGCCCGACCCAGATCCAGGTGACCTCGTCGCAGCTCCGGTTTATTCATTCGCATACAATTCGGCCGGTCAGGTTATCACCGAGACTGATCCAAATGGCAATGTGACCACGACGGCTTACGACGACTACGGTCGAGTCGAGTCGATCACGTACCCTGACCCGGATGACACGGGACCTTTGTTCGCAGCTGTTATCAGCTACTCCTATGACAGTGCTGGCCGCCGAGTCACCGAAACCGATGCCCGTGGTCTAACGAAAACCTATCAAGACTCCGATTCCGACGGCGTGTTGGATACGATCCGGCTCAAGGACGTGTTCAATACCAATCCGCTTGCGGGACGCGCATTGGCCAATGGCTCCGATCCAGCCTGGTCCGTGTTGGAGTACACATCGGATGGACTGGTTGAGTCGGAAGAGAACGCCGCTGGGTACACGACCTATTTCGCTTACAATGCCGGTGAAAAACTCACGTCACTGCGCGTCACCGACGGCACCGGGACCAATGCCCTCGAAGCTCGGGACGGTGTCGCCAGCGGAGCCGATCCGGATGTTGTCAGCTACACCTATGATTCCCTCGGCCGGATCAAAACCGAAACCAACGCCCTGGGGCACGTCACCACCTACAGCTACGACGACGCGGGCAACGTCGACTTCGCACTCGATCGTTTCGGTCATAAAACCAAATACGAATACGACGCACTGGGCAACCTGCTCTCTGTCGAGTTTCTCGAAGACACAGGAAGCCAAGTCTACGTCAATCCGCTCGGCACCGATGTCAAACAAGTTGTCAATACCTACGACAACATGGGACGTTTGACGACGACCACGGATGCCATCGGGCGGACCACGACCTACATCTATAATACAGCGAGCCAAATCGATTACGAACTGGACTATCGCGACCACAAGACCGATTACACATACGACAATGCCGGACAACTACTATCCGTGGAATTCCTCGAAGACACTGGCAGCGGGTTCGTCAATCCTTTGGGAACCGGTGTCATGCTCGCTACCTACACGTATCATCTCGATGGGAAGTTGGCGAGCGAAACTGATGCCAACGGAGCCACGACTAGCTACACCTACGACGATGCCGGTCGGTTATCGTCAATGATTGATCCCGCCGGTCACAAAACCCTCTATGGGTACAACACCGCGGGCGATTTGCTCACCGTCGAATTCCTGGAAGATACCGGGAGTGGATTCGTCAATCCGCTCGGTACCGGTGTTAAGCTCGCCACGTATACCTATACAGCCCTCGGAGAGCTTTCGACCTACGAGGACGCCCTGGGAAATATCGTCAGTTACACTTACGACGCTCTCGGACGAGAAGCGACGGCTGGCACCATGACCCGCTCTCGCAGCACCGAGTATGATCCTTTGGGGCTTGTCACCTCGACGACCGATGCCTTTGGACGGACGACCGATTACCAGTACGACGCCATCGGGCGACTCACGTCCTTGACAGACGAACTGAGCTACGAGACGACTGCGGCTTACGCCGACGTGGGCGGCCAACTCGTCGTAACAGTCACTCCACCGGATCCCAGCCCAACCGACAGCATCGATCCAGAGTGGGTCACGACGTATGATATCTTTGGGCGCGTGGAATCCGAAACTGATCCGCTGGATAACACGACCACCTACACTTACGACGACATCGGGCGACTCGAAACCGTAACCGATCCGCTCAGCAATGTGACGACCACCAGCTATCAGGTCGTCAGCGGTCAACTCGAACGCACAATCAGCCGTCCTAACCCGGATGCGAACGGGACCGGCACCGCAGACTATGTGACGACCTACGATACGCTCGGTCGCGTGGAATCCGAAACCGATCCGCTGAACAACACGACCAGTTACACCTACGACAACGTCGGGCGCATCCTCTCCGAAACCAATCCGGAAACCGGCGTCACCAGCTACACCTACACCACGCGCGGCCAGCTGGAC
This sequence comes from Thalassoroseus sp., assembly GCF_984380535.1. NCBI lineage: Bacteria > Pseudomonadati > Planctomycetota > Planctomycetia > Planctomycetales > Planctomycetaceae > Thalassoroseus > Thalassoroseus sp. The sequence continues at coordinate 462,791 of NZ_CFHRBF010000001.1, read as the reverse complement.
ACGCTCACCGATCCCGAAAGCAACGTCACCGATTGGGACTATGACGCTCTGGGTCGCCTCATCAAAGAAACCAACGAACTCGGCGACTTCCGCGAATACGATTACGATGCCGCCGGACATCGCACCCAGAAAACGGACGCCTTGGGCCGGATCACCGAATGGGACTATGAGTTCAGCTTCGACGGTGGTTCGAATTATCGGATCGATCAAGAACAATGGCTCGACACCGATGGCACGACCGTCCTCGATACGATCGACTACACCTACAATACAACGGCGACCTACGGACCGATCGGCACGCTCCGCAGCATTGAGGATGGCGATTCGAAGTACGTTTACGAGTACGACGATCTAGGACGGATCACCGAAACCGACAACCTCGGCGGTCAGACCGGTGGTACATCGGATTCCCCAGCCGTGATCATGGGTTACCACTACGATGATGGCTACGAGCGAACCCGCGCGGTCGCCACAGTGGGTGGTTCGTGGGACCACACCACAAAAACCAGTTACGACTCCGCCGGTCAAGTCGTCACCGTCCGGCAAACTAAGCCATCAGGAACTGCCAAACGGGTCGACTTCGCATACAACGATGCCGGTCAAGTCACGCAGATCACCCGTTACGCCGACCTCGCGAAGACGGAGTACGTCGGAACGACCAACTATGCCTACAACGACGCCGGTCTCGTGACCGACCTCACTCATAGCCTTCCCCAAGGCGGCGGATCTCCGGTGACGTTGGACTACGACTATGCCTACGATGCATCCGGCCGCATCACGGAAATGGTCAGTCCCGACGGCACGACTGACTACAGCTATGACGACACCAATCAGCTGACCGCGGCCGATCACACGTTTCAAACCGACGAAACTTATACCTACGACGACAACGGCAACCGCACGCTGACCGGTTATGTCACCGGCGATAACAACCAGTTACTCTCTGATGGCACCTATGACTACGAGTACGATGACGAAGGCAATCGCACCAAAAAAACGAACAAGTCGACGAATGATTATGTGACCTACGAGTGGGACCATCGTAATCAACTCGTCGCCGTCTCGTTCTTCACGTCGACCGACACGCTGACTAAGAAAGTCGAGTATGACTACGATGGTCTAGGCCGTCGAATCGGCAAGGCGGTTGATGACAACGGCGACGGCACCATCGATCGAGGCGAACGCTACGTCTACGACGACAGCGGCAAAACCGACCCCGCCACCGGCGTGCCGCTCGATGATATTGTACTGGTCTTTGACGACACGGGAGCTTTGACCAACCGCTACCTGCACGGTCCCGGTATCGATCAGGTCTTCGCGGATGAGACGAGTTTGGGAGAAATCATGTGGTCGTTAACGGATCATCAGGGAACCGTCCGCGACGTCGCCGAATATGATCCCGCAACAAACACCACGACCGTGAGCAATCATCTGACCTACGACAGCTTCGGCCAGATCACTGCCGAAACCAACCCGAACCTCACCCCCAAACACGCCTACACCGGCCGCATCTGGGACGAAGACGTTGACCTGCAATACAACCGCCGACGCTGGTATGATCCTACTGTTGGAAGATGGATCAGCGAAGACCCAATCGGCTTTAACGCGGGCGATGCAAATCTTTCGCGTTACGTTGGCAACAGCGCGGCGGACACCACCGACCCCAGCGGCTTAAGTTGGCGAATGTTCGGCCAACGGTTCTATTGGCCGTGGGAAGAGGGGGCCGGGGGCTTCGGTCCTACTTTAGGTACCTGGGGAGATGCAGCGGGCGTCGCAATTTCCGGAACGGCGAGTGGGGCTGCCGCTGGGGCCACAACAGGTGCCGTGACGGGTGCCGCGGTTGGTGGCATACCAAGTGCTGGCGTCGGGGCTGGACCGGGTGCATTGGCTGGTGCTGGCGTTGGTGGCGTTGCCGGGGGAGTGACAGGATTCATAAATTCTGCTTTTTCGAACAATTGCGGAGACGCTGCCATAAACGGAGCAATAGGTGGGGCAGTATCGGGAGTTGCCCCGGGCGTCGGCGCCGGACTTGGTTTGACAGCTGGAGGCACGATAGCTACTGGATCCGCTGGTGGGGCTCTTGTCGGCGGTGGCACTGTCGGTGGGACCGTGACGGTAGTTTCTCCAGTCGTCGTGCAGGGTGGTTTGGTCACCACTGGTGTTGTTGTTGGCTTACACGGACCACAACAATACTACTCAGAATTTCAACCAATCGAAAGGGAAATAATTGATGCACAAACTGAAGCGAATGAGCAATTTGCAGCCGCTCGCAGTTTCGAAGGATTTGCCGAACAAGAAAGAGCCAATGGCAATTGGTTGCGCGCTCAAAAGTGGGACGATGTTGCCGAATTGGCAAGGGCACGCGGTGAAAGATTGCGTGAAATTGCTAGGTTTTTAATCAACTGTGTACGAGGGAGATGATATGAATGACAACGACTACGACGAATTGCTATCACAACTGGCGACCGCGTCTGCAGAATCAAATCGCTCCAAAGTGCTCCACCTCACGAAACGACGTGCCGCTGTCGTGCAAAAAATAGAAGACGAATTTGGGACTGAGTCTTCGAATGTTTTGAAGAGTAGCGAGTCCGCATTGAGATACTTGTCATGCCCAATTCTCCAAAAGCGTATAGCTGCTCTGTTGGGACTGATTTATCTTTGGCCATGTACTTCCACAGTCTGTGAGCAGGTCATAATGCTTGTTAACGGTGACGAAGACCTTGAGTTGAGGAAAGTCGCGCTCTTGGGCCTTGGAAATTGGTATGAAAATACGCAGAATGTTGAGATCGGTCGGATATTGGCAAAGTTATCAAACGATGAGAATGAGCCAAAGTCGTTACGAGATGCCGCGCTGTATACACTGAAAAAAATCGCGGGAATTTCTTCGATTGCTGACAGCATCGAATGAAGTAACGTAGGCTGGGACGAGTCCCAGCTTGCAGCCGGATCGGCACGGCGGTGTATGACAACGGCAACATCAATCGCGGCGAACGCTATGTCTATGACGACGGCGGCAAGACCGACCCAGCGACCGGCGTGGCTCTGGTCTTCGTTCTCAGCGGCAACCTGCTGCACCGCCACCTGCACGGCCCCGGCATCGATCAGGTTTTCGCCGATGAGAACGCCGTCGGTGACATCCTCTGATCCCTCACCGACCACCAAGGCACCGTCCGCGATTGGGCCGACTACGACGCAACAACCGACACCACGACCATCACCAACCACCTCGAATACGACACCTTCGGCAACATCACCGCCCAAACGAAGACCGTTTTTGCAATCTGGTGTCGATCACATGCAGCGCATTTGCAGCAACACGGGATCAAAAAATTCCTCAAACTATTGCCCAACCGCGACTTCGATGACCAAAGGACGGGCGGGGTGGCACTGTCGAATGGTTTTACGTTGGGTGCCACTGGCTTTGCCAGTGCCGTCGCGGGCACGATCGGCTAATGATGTCACTGGCGAACGCTATGTCTACGACGACGGCGGCAATACCGACCCGGCTACCGGCGTCGCTCTGGATGACGTGGCTCTCGTCTTCGACCTCAACGGCAACCTGCTGCACCGCTACCTGCACGGCCCCGGCATCGATCAGGTCTTCGCCGACGAGGACGCCGTCGGTGACATCCTCTGGCCACTCACCGACCACCAAGGCACCGTCCGCGATTGGGCCGACTACGACGCGACCACCGACACCACCACCGTCACCAACCACCTCGAATACGACACCTTCGGCAACATCACCGCCCAATCCAACACCAGCCACACTCCCCTTTACGCCTACACCGGTCGAGAATGGGACGCCGACGTCGACCTACAATACAACCGCCACCGCTGGTATGATCCCGCCGTCGGAAGATGGATCAGCGAAGATCCGATTGGTTTTTTTGCGGGGGATACGGGCCTAGCTAGGTACGTCGGAAACAGCCCGATCAAATACACAGATCCCAGTGGTCTAGAAATCTTCGAGCCGACTGTTATAGATTCCGAGAGAGAATTAGGAGTCATTCTAAGCACTGTATACCAAGAGTTGCATGCAAATTTAGGCCATCGCCCCAGCCATGATGAGTATCTATCAGCTCTTCAAGCTCAGTTTGCGGGAGGTGGTGACGAGAGTCTTGGCAGAAGCTTTTACACTAATCAGCTCGGATTTCTCGATCTAAGACATGTTCTAGCAGCTTATGAACAAGCTCGTTCGGCCCCGAATTGGGTTGTACTTGAAGCGGGAGAGTGTTTGGAAAGAGGTCAAGCGGTTCGGGGATCAACCTCGGCCTGGAGTGTCGAGGACTTGGTTTCGAATAGATTTGGTACTACGCTAGCGAATGAGACTATCGAAACAGCTCCCGATTTGTTAACTGCGTTGTTGACGCTAGTTGCGGTCGAAGGCGGTGGAATCGCAGCTGCCCCAGCTCCACTAGAAGAGTTCAACCAAATATTGAATTTCGGATACAGACCTGTCTTGTCTCCCGACGACAATCGTATTGTTGAATATGAAGGCCAAAGATTTATGCCTTGCGGAGACCCTTTCAATAATCTTGAACGAATACAACATTACCTTTTCTGGCAAGGAAACAACGAAGGTTCATCTTCATCTTCTAACTCCAGTGGGGCCAACCGAGGAGGTGTGAACGGTGGTGTGCCAACAGGAGGCATGCCTGGCGGTGGTAGAGGTCGAGGAGGTGGTCTTATCTATAATCAAGGCCCGTAGACATGACGAATATGCAGTTTCGTTTGTTTACATCTTTGCTCAATTTGGCATCATTAATTCGGTCCGTGGCCTGGTCATCGTGAACAAAGCGTAATAGAATTAAGGCAAAAAATCTCGTCGACACTCTATTTTCAGGTCGTTGGTCATCGGCCACGGACTCATGTTGATTCGAGCACCTCCTTCTCTGTATAGATTAAATCGTCCTGGGTAAGCTTTCGCTACAATTGTCCTCAACTGCTGAAATTACATTCTGAAACCAAATCGTTCAAAAATATACACTTCAGCAGATGCTCTAAAAGTAAGTGTTTTGCAAAATTAGTTACGAGCCCTCAGACTATTTCGAAAAAGTTGCCAAAACGATCCATGTTTCTATTGAACGTTTCTTCACATGTTTGCTGGAGAATATAAATGAGTGGCTCGGTGATAATTCGAAGTCTTATTGCTACTGGCGCAATCGCAATTTTTTATGCTGTTTTTGCGACTTTCTCAAACAATCACCCACTTGATAAGGCATTTTCAAATCCTGACAGCCTTGTAGGTTTGAACAGGCAACAGGTCGTCAAGACGCTGACTGTGCAACCAGACCAAAAGACGGAAGATAGCTGGATATTCTTTGAGCGCGAGTCTCGCATGACTCTGCAATCGCTTCTACCGCTAGATATTTCACCCTTTCTTATTCTCAAGTTTGATGAATTTGATATTGTTCAAAAGGCTTACATTGCTGACTAGAGTAATATCGTTGTGCGTGAGTCACATAGATTGGGGCAACTCCCAGTATCTAAATGCGATGCAGTATCATCCTTTACGCCAACCGACACCGTCACCAAGAATTCGAGTACGACTACGACGGATTAGGTCGTCGCATCGGCAAGGCGGTGGATGACAACGGCAACGGCACCGTCGATCGTGGCGAACGCTATGTCTATGCAGACTGCGGCAAAACCGATCCGGCGACCGGTGTCGCTCTGGTCTTCGACCTCAGCGGCAACCTGCTGCACCGCCATCGATCAGGTCTTCGCCGATGAGGACGCCGTCGGCGACATCCTCTGGTCCCTCACCGACCACAAGGCACCATCCGCGATTGGGCCGATTACGACGCAGCCACCGACACCACAACATTCACCAACCACCTCGACTACGACACCGTCGGCAACATCACTGCCCAAACGAAGACAGTTTTTGCAATCTGGTGTCGATCACATGCAGCGCATTTGCAGCACCACAGGACTAGCAGATTCCGCAAACTATTGCCGAATCGCGACTTCCATTAACGCCAGACACAGGTTCAATTCCCCTAGCTTCGACAAATCCTACTCGATTTGTTGAGCTGCCAACATTTGACGAGTCTTTGAAATCGATGAAGTGTGGAGATGGCCTGGGCAACTTCTGCTACGCCTTCAGCGTCGCTCCTCGTCAAAGTCGACTTCAATACTAAGCGTAATGGAACCAACGCTTCGTTTTCATTCTCACCGGCGTCTATGACCAGGGTAGGAAGTCGACGGTCCGTCAACAGCGATACTAGACGACTGCCCGAAACGTACGGCTGACAGCGTGAGGGCACGTGGAATGAAGAGGAACCGCTATGAATATGGCATAAAGGGAATTATGACATGCAGTGACAAAGTCGGATGTAACGCGTCTACGACGATACCCACATCCGTGGTGCGATTCCCGTCGTTGCACGAACGTAGTCATGAGCTGCCGCCAAGACGCGATTCACTGGTTCGGTGATACCGGACTTGGAAATACCCGGCTGAACGAGATTTACCCGAAAATGAAAACGAGATTGCTCAGCTTTATCAAGCAATCTTTCCAGCTCCGTTAGATTGCCTTGCCGAAGCACCGAGCCAGTGGCTAACCGTCGTGTCATTTCCGTCTTGAGGGCAGATGGTGATTTCGATAGTGTGACACACTTAACTACTTGCCCAGCAACTTCGTACGCATCGCCCACTCGGCTCCCTGGAGACGCTCCGCCGGACTTCTTGCAGTGATAGACATCACAATGGACGGCGCCATCGCAATCGTAGATTGCGAGAAAATCCGCAATTTCTCCGGATCGGTGATCGTAGATTACGACTCCGTCCTTTTGCCGAAGTAGATTCTCCATGCCGTCATGAATCGACAAGCCCGTTTGGGGTGCCCCAAACTCGCACGTGATGTCGACGTCGTGTCCGGCCCAGTCCTCAACGCGAAAGGCAGATGGGGGAAGATATTCGCAATTCAGATTAGAACGAAACAACTGGTTTCGATGAAGACGCGAGAAGTCGGCAAGGTATAGGTGTAGACCAAAGCTACTCAAATACTGGGCAAGAGGCGCTTCTTGGGTGCGGAACGCTACCGTGATCTGTGCATCTGACTCCACTTCGAAGTAGGGATTTCCCGACAAACGAAACACTATTCTTACCGGTTTGTCCAATCCTAAAAGTAAGATTCTGGCTTCGTCAGATGAGCAATTCTCGATTTCAAGGTCGAGTGATAGCAAGTCTACAGGAGTCTCGATTCCATCGATCGAAACCAACGGTCTTAGCTTGTAGACCGTCTCATGCCACGTCGCGCCGATCACAGCGGCCGGGATGCTTGAGACCTCCTCACCAGTTGCAAGAAGATCTATTCGCGATCCGGTAACTACTGGTGTCGAGTTGGAAAGCTGCTCTCCGACCGCTCGGCACCAGGCAACATATTCTGGGACGAACCCAGCCCGGTTACTCCACACTTTTGATAATGTACTAATCCCAAGTGTCGCCTTTCCTTCATCCGTGTCCCCGCTGCCGAAGAGATGCCCTCTGTCAAACAATTGAGCATCTGTATTGCTTACCGCTCCATCTGCCTTGCCACCAGTGATAATCCGGTAACTCTCGACTTGGTTGCCGAAAAGGCGGTTTTTGAGGCCGACGCTGAAAAAAGATGGATTTTGCAAAGCACGTAACGCTCGATTGATGTGGGAGGTCGAGACTCCCATGAATGCCCCGTCTACAAGGTGCTCGGCAATCTGGGAATACATGTCTTCGGTCTTGACGGACGAATTTATGAAAAGGAAACCGTGGTCGGCATCGTGATGAACAACGAATAGTTGATACTCGATATCTTGGATAGACGGGACTTCTATCCAACGGGGTTTCTTGATGCTATGACACACGTAGACCGCACAATTCAAGTCGTCGCTGATGAACTGCTGAACGATTTCTATATCGCCTCCGAACTCGATATCAGCGTGGAGATCGACATTGTGACCTACGTGAAACACCTTGCTGTGATACCACGGCCGAATAATGGCCAGCGATAGGTCTAGATTCGATGTATCGACGAATTCCGGTGAGAAAGAACGCATCTGTTCTCGCAAGGCGCGTTCACCTGTTACTCGTGAATCACCAAGATTCGTCACCAATTCTTCCCACACCGCGCCTTGCTGATAGAGAGCCTTGGTTTCGGTCTCAATTTCTTCGGGAACTGCGATGAACTTTGCCCTCCCGATGTTCTCTGCTCCGGTGCGAGCAAATCGTCCGATGAATTGCAATGTGACAGCGAGGGACCGGTGAGGCGAGTGAATGGCCGCGATTTTCAACTGCGGCATATCGACACCTTCGCCAAACATGTCGACACAGATTACGCCATCCAGTTCGCCCGAACGCAATCGATTGACTGAACGGCGAACATGGCGAAGTGAGTGCTGGCCGTGGATCACCACCAGGTCCAAGTCGGTTTGTTCGTCGTAGAGCGTCTTCAGTTCGGCTGCACGGGTACGACTATCGGTACGCACCATCACACGATGATCAAAGCCGGCGTCCCGATCAGCGTTGTATTCCACTTCGGCGCGACGAGCGATCAACCAGTCGTTGGAAACGCCTTCTTCTTCGTCGCAGCCAACGAATTCAATTGAGCCGAAAACCCTGTCTCTGAGTGCTTCACGCAATGGAAATTCGTAGACGAACTCCCCAGGAAGTTGCTTTCTGTCACGTCGAAACGGTGTTGCGGTGAATAGAATCTGCCTTGCTCGTGGAAACGCCTGCATCAAAGCTTTCCAGGTCATGGCCGGGCTGTGATGGGCTTCGTCCACCAACAATAGATCAAATAGATCATCCGGCGGATGGGGGATATCTTTAATGGCAGGGCTCGAACCCATTGGGGTCGTGACGACTACATCCGCTCCCGTCAGCGTGTCCCATTGCTCTTCTCGCAATATCTTTGATTCGATAGCTTGAACCTTTGGGCACTCAACCACGTCTGAAAGGACGGTGAGGCGTTTGAGTAGAGATAGATTGCCAAATTCTTCTGCAATTTGATCGCGGACCATGCGGCTTGGTGTAATGACCAAAGATCGGGATGCCTTTAGCAGATAAGGCGCCATCATTAGCACGCCGGTCTTGCCAGTGCCCGTCGGCATCGAGATCAATGCATTTTCTCGCGACAAGCTAAAATGCGAACCAATCGAGAAAATTGCCCCTCGTTGCGCGCGACGCAATCCGACTTCTTCACCATGAGCTTCGGGGAATTGAAGTAGCCGAGAATGGTCTGAAAAGTAGCTTGGCATAAGACCCCATAGTCTTTATACACTTTACTGGTAAGTCACCTCAAAGGTCGGATCAGAAAGGGACTTCTTGAACCCTAGATTGTCATGTCGGCAATCCATCCTTTGAATAATAGGCGTCAGCAAGATAACTTTGCGGTATTTCTTCGGATGTAAACCTTCCAGATCACAACATCGGCGATGCGCGAGGCGAAAAACGACAATGTTGCCGTGCGAGCGGACGATATGTTGAATGGCGCTCTTATCGAAGTCAGTCAATTCGCCGAATGGTGCTGGCTTTGGCCGAAGTTGTGAATTTTTATAGAGGGTTGGTAACATCTCCAAGTCTTATTTATTCACCAAAGCCAACGGGCAACGAACCAGACAGCTAGACAAAACAGGATCAAGGCTGCGAATACCAGAACGAGTTTCACCCTACGTTCCCGTTTGCGACCCGCACGAATGACGTCGACTTGTTTCCGTATGTTATCTCGCTCGATGACAGCAGCCTGATGTCGTTCGCTTCCGTTTTCCAGGTGCGACAACGCACCTACTTTCCCGCATGCCAAAAGGAACTGTTTCTCTTCGGCTGTAAGTTGAAAATCCAATGTCTGAATCGGATCAGTATCGATAATTACGGTGCTGTCACGATGGCGTTTGAGCAACTCGGCATCACTACCTTCAGTCCAAATGCTGATCCATTCCCAAACCTCGAACCGATTCCGAGTAGGCGTGTAAGTTTCTGATCCGAGATAAAGACTCAGAAACGCAATATCAGGTTCATCACGAAGGAGCTCGTCCAGCGGATAGTTGTGCTGCAAGCCGCCGTCGTAGGTTCGGAACCCCTGGTCTGATTGCGGCACGAAAATGAATGGAATCGACATGCTGCATCTGGCTGCGTGTCCGGCATCAGCATCATCGGTTTCAGAGTCGAACCGTAGCGCTGACTTATTCCGCCGACTCCCAAACACAGTTGCTCGGTAAGGAAGATCGGACATCCGCACCCGGGTTGGACTGCCCAGTTTCCTAGCCAAGAGGTCATCGATCCAATCTGTGAATGAATGTGCATGATTGAGTCCATGGTAAAAGAGCAGGTTTACTGGCCTCATATACCACGGAGCGTCGAAGAAGTCGCGAAAGTCCTTGGTTTCGAAAATTGTCTTCAGCTCAGCAGGCGTATACTCAGCTGCAAGCAACAACGCACTGATCGCTCCAGCAGACGTACCAACGAAATGGTCGAATTTGTAGTGTCGATACAACTCTTCTAAGGCACCAACGTAGGCCAAACCTTTGATGCCGCCGCCTTTCATAACTAGCGTGTGCGGTCCTTCGTCAACCTGAAATGGAAGAAGAGTCGCCGACTCAACTTCATCAGTAGGCAGTGTCGCTTCGAGCCAAAGTGTGAAGGTCCCAGGGGGACTCGCGAGAGTGTCCCAAGACCTAGGCTTTACATCAGGCGGAATAACACACTTAAGCTTGCGGCGAGGCGTATCACCTGATCGGGTGCTAGACCATTCGTTTGCTATAACTGACAGGGTCGAAATAAGGCGCGTCTCAACTGGTCCAATGTCATCGAACTTGACGACTTGGGCGACACCAACAATGTCGCCATTCTCCACTTGAAACTCTACCCGCGACGGTGGAATATCATGACCCAAAGCTTCGGTTAATCGAACCTCTAGGGCTTCCGCGCACTCGTACAGAACTGAGTCGCCAGTTGCCGATTGAGAGCGAGCGTTACCGGACACGTTTTGTCCTCACTTTCTCTTCAACGACGGTTCCCTCGCATCGAAGTTTCCGCTTCTTTTTTCCCGTGACCTTTACAGACCGGTTGATCGAATCAAACGGCGCCATAACAATAACGTCATCTTCGAGCCGAAAAACGCGCAGGCCGACTTTCGACTCCAGTTCAGGCTTGTCCAAGCTGAACTCTGTTGTCACGGCGTATGGTGGCGAATGATCGAGGAATGCTAACTTGGCATTGCCAGTCAAATACTCCTTCGCGAACCGCTGCAACGACCATTTCTTTCGTTGCGAGCCACGGACAGATATAACGGATGCCGAAATCTGATCCTTATCATCGCGAGCCTCAAGTTCTTCGTGTGCCTCTCGAAGAACGCGGGCCAGCATTTGGGTACCGGTCTTACTATTGATCAGATATTCGCAATCCAAAAAGGACTTGACCCAATACTCCGCGACAGTCGCTTGTTTGTCGATTACGTATCCGTTCCAATAGTGATCGTCTTGACGCTTCCCTTGAAAAAGCACTGCTTTGCGATAGTGGGAAGAGCGACTGAACGCATTCTTAATAATCTGAATGTTTGCTTGGCTGCCTGCCGCTGAGAAGCCGTAAGGTTCGTCTTTGGGAAATGCCCACCCAACGAATCGCCGTTCGTTGTTATTCTTATATGCGGTTAAGACCAAGAGACACCTCTCAGAGCGATCGTCCATTGATTTACTCAAGCGCCCTGCGAGGTACAGTGCGGCCGATTTGGCTGTTGACGGTGCGCTAAAAGTAAATTTCAGTACCTGAGAACGCACGTCATTGTCGGCCTGATTTGCACCGTCTGCGTAATGCGGACAAAATGAGACGGGCGGCTGATGTAACAATCTTGCTTTGTCAATATATTCCTTCAACGACTCTTTGAAGTCGGCTGGAGCGTTGAACGCACCGCCTTCAGGAGTTACTTTCGATTGAGTGAGTCGCTGAGGAATAACTTCGTAAGCGTGAATACGCAACAAGTCCATAGGTGTGCCCGCTCTGTTTCTTTCGTCTGTACCCAAAAGTCTGAATTCGTCGGTTTTTGGGTCGAAGCTCAATTACTTCGGCTCTTTTCTCAAATGCGGACTCCGAAGTTTTTCCATCGACTGCAGTCAATAGTGAGTCGAGGTCTTCGCTTGAATACAGCCGATACTAATGTAGCAAATGCCGTCCTTCCTTAATCTTTCCAGTCGTGACCCAGTTGCGATTCGTGTTATGTGAGACGCCAAGGTACTCTTCGGCATCTTTGACGGTCAAATAGTCGCTCAAACGTGGCATGGGTCTTTCCTTCCGTTGGGCAGCATCCGTTCAAAAGCCTACCAAACCCGTCGGAATCGCTCCAGCGACCGCTCATGAAAAACGCCTTCACTTTTAAGAATGCAAGGCTTGAAGGGAGCCGCATCGGCGGATTGGGCAACGGAGGCTCGGCGATCTGAAACGCACGGCCAATGCTGGTCCGATTGCATGCCGTTTGAAAACTTCGGAAGTTCAATTTCAGTATTCCGAAGGCAGCATTAAGACCCACTTGTCTGCACCATTTGCCGCCCAGACATCCACTTCATCGAGCGGGAAATCGGTAAAGGGAATCTGTTCGCGAATGAACGGTTCATCGGGACTGTCCGCCCGCGCCGTCAACTCGGCCGACCCATCGGCGTTCACCGCCAACTTCCAGAAATGCATCAAACAAATCCGCTCATCGTGTTTCGCTGCTTCTCGGAAAGCCGACGAGCCCAGGTGAATCGCAATCTCGTCAATCAACCAATATGCACCTCCCCGCTCCGCCAAGAACTGTACGCCTTCGGTATAGATCGCCGCCCGATTGAACGCATGCCGATACCGCACATCGCCACCCGTAAACTGTCGCAAATCGCTCTCACTCAATTCATCCACGAGACCTAGCCTCTTCTGTTGTCATTGACTCCCCTCGCATCTTGTAAGCCAGGTTCACATTGCTGCGATTCACGATGCGAGTCAACGTGACCATCACACAGCTGTATGCAGCAATCTGCAATCAGGGTATTGCGAAATTGTTTGGCCAGAAACACTCGCTCTCGGTCGATTTGGCGGGCGGGCCGAGGCATGCCAAACGAGTTTGTCATTTACCCCGGCGGCTGCGCATTCCCGCTTTCCGCCTTCTCTCCCTACCGCTCACAGTCGTGCTCCGCATCGGGTTCTTCGTTTCCTCAGCTTGGGTGAAGAAAACGAAAACCCTCTTTTCAAGGAGCACTCTGATGGCCAAACAGTCTCGCAAACCCGTCACCGAACTTCGTATGGGCCGCATCAAGGCCGTGATTTGGTGCAATGACACCGCCAATGGTCCCCGCTACAACGTGACCTTCGCTAAGCTGTTCAAGAAAGATGATCAATGGCAGGAAACCCAAAGTTTTGGTCGCGATGATCTCCCACTCGTCCAAAAACTCGCCGACCGTGCCCACGATTTCATCTATGAGCAGTCCGCCCGTGGAAATTCCTCGGGCGAAGATGAGTAGTTCGTTCAAACTTCACTCTCCGGTCGGGGAACTCACCCGGCCGGTTTTCATGTTTTGTGAAGACATTCGATTGGCATTGGCGAACGTATCGATCAACCGATTTGCATTTGATCATTGCTTCATCGTGTCATTTGAAGGCGAGGCATTCAGCTGTTGAGTGATCTTTTCGCGAAAAACTCAGCGATGCGACAGACTTCGAGACGAGCGGATGGGTCATGGATCGAGTGAAACGCGGTCATCAGCAGGGCGACGTGATGATCTATTGGCGGGATTTCTGGACGAGACACGAGCTCGATCAATGTTGTCAGCGGCACGTCCAAGGCCTCCGCAATCTGAAATGCTCGACCGACGGTAATGCGATTTTTCAGCGACTCGTACTTCTGGAATTGCTGGTACGAGACACCGATTCTCTGAGCGACCTCTTGCTGGGTTAGATGACGGGTCCCGCGAAATTCGCGGATGAGGTCGGCAAAGACTCGATCCGCGTCATAAATTCGTCTTCGCTTCCTGGGCATTCCGTCCTCCGTATGCGTTGTTGCCGGGGGCTCTAAACACCACCAAAGAGCGGTGCCCGCTGATTTCCCCGGAGGGTCTTGTATTCACGGACCCCCGACGCAGGAACGAAGGTCCAAGGCTGACGGGCTTGGAGACCGTCTTTGGTTGGTTTAGAGCCACGTCCAAACTACCTCCGTTTTGGGAGCGGCGCAACCGCAAATTGGCTGACAGCATTGACTGCCCATGTCGGATCAGCACGGTAAGTGTTCTTAGTCGCCGTTTCGTGCCAACACGAGTATGGCGTCCCGAATAGCTTGAGGGAGATGCTCCCAAGCTGCTACTACGACCTGTAGTTCGCTGTCGAACGCAGACAACAATTGACTATCAAAGCCAGTTAAGTGCAGCGCATTTGCAGCGCTGTCAGGAGCATTGTCGACGCAACTCTCCGAGCATTCATTGGTTGCGTTCGTGAAGTCTTGAGGTTCAAGTCCCCTATCCTCCACTTTTAAGGCACTTTGCGATATTCGCAAAGTGCCTTTTTCATTGGGGTTACGTCAAATCTGTTGTACCGGAAGGACTTGCGAATACGCCTTTGTGTTAGGTTGAGTGTTAAGTTGGCGGTAAAAAGTGTTCGGTTAGCCGCTCCGACACCAACCACTAGGCACCCCCTAGTCAATCCAGTTTGAACTACTCATGTTCACTAGGTTGGAGACCTCAATGCCCGTACGACGACGCACTCTTCGCAACGACCCGAAGGGGGACTTCCGCCCCGATATCGGAGTTCGCACAGACGGAAAACTGCATCGCTTCAACCTCTGTCGAGATGAAACCGAAACGAGACGCCGATTCCACCGCATCAGCCGTTTCTAGGGAGAGAGTTGCCGAGTCACGAAAGGTGCCCCCCGTTCCGGTATTGAGAACAAAGTGCCACGCAAGTCATTACTAGCCATTGGAGGACTGCCCACATGGACTTCGAGATAATCGACCAGCCAGCCCGATTTCACCTTTATGGACTGTCGTCGTCCGTCGACAACGAGGCCTATGGTGAGGTTGGATGTCGGCTGATGGACGAGATGTGGAAAATTGTGAGTGAGGCGAAGCTCAAGACGACCGGCATCAACCACTGGGTCTACTTTGCGGACGACCGGATGTTCGTTGGAGTAGAAGTCAAAGACGCTGAGCAGGCAACGATTCCTCAGCAGTTCGAACCGTGCGATTGTGAACTGGCACGCTACGCAAAACACGTCCACATCGGCCCATATCATGAACTGCCTCAGAAGTGGCAATCCTTGAAGGGCCAACTTTCTGATCGTGGCGAGACGGTCACGATGCCCTCGCTGGAAGTCTACGGCCACTCGTGCGAAGGAGACGATGATTCCAAGGCGAAGACCACGATTTTGTTGGGCC
The DNA here is from genome assembly GCF_984380535.1 of Thalassoroseus sp. Lineage (NCBI taxonomy): Bacteria > Pseudomonadati > Planctomycetota > Planctomycetia > Planctomycetales > Planctomycetaceae > Thalassoroseus > Thalassoroseus sp. The sequence continues at coordinate 447,423 of NZ_CFHRBF010000001.1, read as the reverse complement.
TGAAGTCCAAAGAGGCATGAAGGACGTCTATGTCCGCCCGTACGTTCTGAACGGCGGCGAATACTTAACTCGTCCTGCAATTTCAGTCAGCGCAGCGGGCACATCCGGTTCTTGGATTCTTTCATCATCACTGACTCGAAACGGTTCATGAGACAGGTTCGGATTGAGAATTTCACGACGCTGTAGATGATTTCGTGATTCCAACGCATCGACTGGCGAACAGAGAAACGGTCCCAAATGCGTGAGATTGCCGAAGATTTCGGCGGGCACTACGCTCGGTTCCGAAACCATCTGATGCTGACGGTGACATGCGACGGTTCAGCAATCTCGGGGATCAGAAGACACCACGCCCGCAGGTCCTTATTCGCTCCGCCCAAGAATTCACTTCTTTTCTCCGAAGACCGCCAACTGGGGAAGATGATCGCTGAGGGCAAACGAACTGTCATCTGCGACATTCAAGCGGAAGGCTCCCTCGAAGAGCGGTCTTGATTCTCTGATTTGCTTGGCAATTGGCCCGGTCGCCATCACGTAATCAATTCGATACTTGGGATCGTCGGCCTTGATCGTCAACCCTGTGCCTTTACCCACTTGGGCGAAGGTATCAGTCCAGCCAGCATCGATCCAAAGCTTGTATTCTTCGGAATCCGGGCCGTGGTTCAGATCGCCAATCAACAGCATCGAACGACCAGACTTCAAATCGTCCTTCATTGCAGCCAGCATCGCGCGGATCTCTTTGAGCCGGATGGTCGGGTCGGCAACCGGATACAGGTGAGTCGAGTGAACGACTAACGGCTCACCGCTGGGCAGTTGGACCGTGCCTCGACCCCAGTGTCGAGTAAATAAATCGCTAGGACGCTCGTAACCCAGGGGCACGTTCTCCGAATCTGTGATCTCGAACCGGCTCAGCAACGTACCCGGCCAGTTACCGCCACTCGGGAAGCGAACGTGATTCATGCCCAGATACTTGGCGACTTCTTTCGCCACTGCTTCGCTCGGTGATTCCGAGAAGTTGACGATGTCCGGTTCATACAAGGCGAGTTCCATCGCCAACCGTCTTGCCATCTGGCCTTTCTCGACGACTTTTTTCGCGAGGGGACGGTTTTCTGGCCAGCCTTTGCAGGCGTAGACGTTGTAAGCGATCACTCGAAGTGGCTGCTGTTTCTGGTCGTCAGCGAAGACGGGAAGAGTGACGGCAGATAGCCCGGCAGCCCCGAGAGCGGTGCAGAATTGACGTCGTGAGATTGTCATGGCAGTGCATCCTTGTTGTGTGGTACGTCTTGGAAATATTGTCGCACGGATAATTTCGCGAGTCCACTGCCCGAAGAATGCCGAGACCCAAAACCGAGCGAGGACTTCGTAGGCTGTATGTCGAGGTATTGGTATTTCCAGTTTAAGGCCGAAGACTGAAAGTCATCGGGCAGGCCCCAAGAGAGGCAAACCTGCCGAAGAATCCGGTGTCGGATTTTACGTTTCGGTCGTTCTGCAGAACCCTTCCATGAAAGAAGATTTCCGCGGGGGTTCGCGATTCCCCGAGCCTCCACGTTCGAACGCTGCGCCTGCGATTGGTTCCAGCGTTTGGTGGCCGGTTTGTCGGTGAGTTTGACTGGACGCGTTGATCTCTGGATACTCAATCTATTCAGCATCGCGTCTCATTTGAAGCTCCATCTATGCACACTTCACAAGAACACGCTCCACAGCGAACGACAAGGCGGTATCAGTTTTGGCGAATCGCGTTTCTGGTTGGAATTTTGTCGTTGACCCCATCGAGCATGATGCTCAGTCATGGATTCGCGGCTGATAACGGGAGTCGGCCGAATGTGTTGCTCATCCTGGCGGATGATATGGGATTCTCGGACTTGGGATGCTATGGCGGCGAAATTCAGACGCCGCATTTAGATGGGCTTGCGGCGAACGGACTCCGGTTTACTCAGTTCTACAATACGGCCCGGTGTTGGCCCACCCGCGCTGCCCTGCTGACCGGTTACTATGCCCAACAGGTTCATCGAGATGCGTTGCCCAATTTGGGCGGTGGCGGTCGTGGTCAACGTCAACAGTGGGCACGGTTGCTGCCAGACTACGTAAAACCGTATGGCTACAGGTGCTATCACAGTGGCAAATGGCATATTGACGGGCCGGTACTCGAAGGCGGGTTCGATCGTTCGCTCGATATGCGGAATCAAGGGAACTTCTTCAGTTCGGAAGGCAACCAACTCGACGATAAGCCAATCGATGGTCAGGAGAACGCAGACTACTATGCGACTATTGCGACGGTCGATCATGCTGTGGAATGTCTAGAGGACCACGCAGAGCATCATGCGTCGCAGCCTTTCTTACACTATGTGGCCTTTATTGCACCACATTTCCCACTCCATGCGTTGCCGGAAGATATCGATCATTACCGAGATCAGTACATGGATGGTTGGAATGTCATGCGTAAGGCGAGACATCGCCGGCAACAGAAGATGGGACTGCTCGATACAACACTCTCGAAGTTAGAACCTGACGTCGGCCCCCCTTACCACTTTCCCGATGCCCTCGAAAAACTTGGCCCGGGTGAAGTCAATCGACCATTGCCTTGGGATGACCTCACGGAGGTTCAACGCGAGTTTCAGGCGGTTAAAATGGCGATCCATGCAGCGATGGTCGATCGCATGGACCGCGAAATCGGGCGACTCGTCGAGCAACTTCGCAAGATGGACGCTCTGGAAAACACTCTGATTTTCTTCGCGTCTGACAACGGTGCGAGCGCGGAAATCATGGTGCGTCATGGAGGACATGATCCGAATGCCGCTCCCGGAAGTGCTGCAACATACTTGTGTCTAGGGCCGGGGTTCTCCAGCGCTTGCAATACGCCATTTCGCCGTCACAAGACCTGGGTGCATGAAGGTGGAATCAGTACGCCGTTGATCGTACATTGGCCCGCAGGGATTCAATCGCACGGTGAGTTTCGGCGGAGTCCGGCTCATGTGATTGATATCTTGCCAACGGTTTTAGACGTCTTAGACATCGAAAAGCCGACGCAATGGGAAGGTGAGAAAATTCCTTCGGCTCCCGGACATAGTCTCGTCCCCGCTTTTGCGAAGGACGTCACAATCGACCGTGATTCACTTTGGTGGTTGCACGAGGGAAATCGCGCTATCCGCGTTGGCGATTGGAAACTTGTGGCCGCTAAAGATGACAAGTGGGAACTCTACAATCTTGCCAAAGATCGGGCAGAGACGAACAACCTCGCAGGTCAGCATCCGGAAAAAGTCAAGGAATTGAGCGAACATTGGCAGAAGCAACTCCAAGAGATCAGTGCACTCGCCGCCAAGACGCGAGAGCTTGGAGGACCGCAAAAACGAGCACGAACCAATCGTGCCACGAAATAAGGTTTGCGTTTACTGGGAGTCTCATCTTTTGCAAAAGATCGTACAACTACGATTCGCCCGAATTGCCACGACATGACAATGCTTGAGAAGCAACTCGAACAGTACATTGTTCGTGGAAGAATTCTCACGTCCCCTGCACAACTCGCGGGTTACGATGCCGACGGTTTGGGGTATCGCACCTACCGCCCGGATGCGGTCGTCATTCCCGCTGACACCGACGAACTGGCATCGCTGCTCCAACACGCGGACGAACTTAACGTCCCGATTTGTTTTCGCGGTGCGGGAACGTCGTTGTCGGGTGGTCCTGTCGCGGTTCAGGGAGGCGTGGTTGTCCATTTGTCAGCGTTTCGGGATGTTCGCCAGGTCAATGTGGAGGACCAGTGGTGCGAAGTTGATTGTGGCGTGACGCTCAATCAACTGGATCGAACACTAATTCCGAAGGGGCTTTTCTACCCACCGGATCCGTCGAGCGGTCCCGTTTGCACGTTGGGGGGCAACGTTGCGATGAATGCCGGCGGCGCCCATTGTTTCCGTTACGGTGTGACCAGCCAATATGTGTTGGGGATGGAAGCAATTCTTGGCGACGGTTCGGTTCACCGATTCGGTGGGCCGGCTGGCGGGCGTGGCGGATGGCGTGAAGACTGGAAACGGCTGATGGTCGGTTCGGAAGGCACTCTTGCGGTCTTCACGCGGTTTTGGTTGCGATTGCTGCCACGACCGGAGAAAGTTTGGACGTTTCGGGCCACGTTCCACACCCTGCAAACCGCCGAACGTGCCATTCAACGGTTGGCTGCCGACGAATCCTGCCCGGTGGCGATTGAACTCATGGACCCGCGATGCGTCGCAATGGTTGAGAACAGCCCGATGGCAGTCGGGTTGCCCAAAGACGCTTTCGTGATTCTCACCGAAATTGATGGACCGGAAGCTCTCGTCAATTCGCGGGTGGAGTCGATCGCGCAGATTCTCAAGGATTCCGGGGCTGATGATGTTTCGTTTAGCGACGACGCTATCGAACGCGAGCGACTATGGAAGGCTCGGAAAGTCGCGGGCGGTCTCATGGGGCAAATTAGTGCCGACTTCTTGGTTCAAGACGCCGTCATCCCGAAACGCTGTCTTGCGGAAGTCTTGGAGCTTGTTTACGACGAAGCCGACGCGGCTGACATCGCCGTAGTGAATGTGTTTCATGCGGGTGATGGCAACTTGCATCCAAACTTCATGTTCAACTCGGCCGTTCCGGGCGAACTTGAGAAAGTCGAGAAGATCAGCAAACGGCTCATGCATCGCGTGGTGGAACTCGATGGTACGCTCTCCGGTGAACATGGTATTGGCAACGATAAGACAGCCTATATGCCGTTGGTGTTCGGAGCGGACATGATGCGTTTGCAACTCGCGGTGTCCACGGCGTTCGATTCTCGATTTCAGTTAAACCCGTCGAAAGTTTTCGCGAATCGCCGATTTGGTGTGAGCACGGAGACAGCGGACGATTTCGGAGAAATCCCAAACCGAGATGCCCGGTGTTTTTCACCGTTTCTCGACCCCGTCGACGGCATCCTCTGCGTTTCTGCCGATGCGACGATTGCGGATGTCCAGAAAATCGCGGATCCACATGGCCTGCGATTCCCGCTGGTGTTAGACGAACAGATCACTGGCTTGAAAACGCAAACCGCTAGTGCCGGGTTCGCTTCGGCGTCGTCTCGGTTTGGGCCGTATGTCGATAACATCGTGGGTATGAACTGGAAGCTGCCCAACGGACGAATTGTTCGGGTAGGCGAGCGGGTCGTCAAATCCACGACCGGTTATGATCTCCTGCGGTTTCTATTAAACGCCTGGCATGTTTGGGGCGAGCGAACGACGCCGTGTCCTTGGGGCGAACCGATCGACTACGTACTGCGACTACGACCCGATTGTGAACGCCGATTGTTCGCGGTCCTCACCGGTGAGTCAGCTGCGCTCAAAGCAGCCGCAAACCGGTTCCGACAGAATTGCTGGAGCCATTGGTTCGACTCCATCGACTACGTTCTGGCCGGTTTCAGCCAAACCTACTTTCTGCGGTTGGGAATCAACTGCTCGGACCGCGATTGGCCAATCTACGAGTCTGCACTGCAATCGACAGCGAACGAACATTCTTTGCAACTTGAGACCCACGACATGCGGCATGTGAATGATGCGTGTCCCGATTTTGTCATCAAGACCACACCGCAACATGCCTGGGTTCTCGCTGAGGAACTCACGCAGCGGTTCGAACCAGTAAGCTGTTCCGTGTTATGTACCAACGGCGTCATACATGGCAATCTTGGCGAGACGCCATCGGACAGGTTGTCGGAACTCATTGACGAGATTTTCGAATTGGTTTCATCTCCGGTGCATGAAGTTGGCGGCGATTGCTATTCGCGGCATCGTCCGCCGTCGCCACCGACTCCGGCAGAAAGAATTTGGTTGACGGTTCTTGAGCGGGAGTTTTCCCGGTGAAGGAACCCTCAACCAGCAAAATGTCGAAAGACGCTGCGACGAAAATGCCGATCGATGTCGACCTGCTCAGTCACTGCGTGCACTGTGGATTGTGCTTGGAAGTCTGCCCGACCTACCAACTAAGCGGCGACGAGAACAACTCACCACGTGGACGACTGCGGCTGTGGCGTGAGGAAGCCGACGGCCGACTGCAACCCGATCCGTGGACTGCGACTTATACAGCCGAGTGTGTCGGTTGTCTTGCCTGCGAACCCGCTTGCCCGGCGAATGTTCCGTACGGGCATTCGTTAGAAATGATCCGCAAGAATCATGTGGCGGAGGGGCGAACTCCCATACCCCGACGACTCAAATGGGCCGCCCGACTCGTCAAACATCCGCGACTCTTGCAATGGGCAAGTATGCCCGTTCGCTGGCTTCGCAGACGGGGATGGCTGCGTCATCGTTTCGCGTTCCCCGGTCAGCCGACGGTCGTTGAATCGACGGCTCGCTATGCCCAACGGCTCATGCAGATCCACCAGCCAACCGGACAGAAGGTTGCATTGTTGACCGGATGTCTGATGGAAGCCGTCTTTCGCGAAATTAACTTGGCCACGGTGCGAGTGTTGATCGAGAACAACATTCAAGTTGTCGTACCGACCGAGCAAACCTGTTGCGGCGCGTTCGCAGAACATCTCGGTTTGCCGATTGATGGGCAAAACCAGAAACGCAACAAACGAGCATTCGCCTCTGGTGGCATCGAGGCGGTCTTGGCGAACTCTTCCGGGTGTGGTTTGGCGTTACGAAAAGCCTTGTCTGACCAAATCCCTGTGATGGATGTCCTCACGTTTTTGGCAACGCAACCATTGAAGCGACGTGATCGGCCTGATGAGGAGACACAAGTGTACGTCGATTTGCCTTGTCACCTGGTGCATGGTCAACGCGAGCCGGGAATTGCAGAGTCCGTGTTGGATGCAACCGGCTATCGCTGGGAACTTGCTCCACAAGCCCGCGACTGCTGTGGTTCCGGTGGTGTGTACAACATCACGCATCCCGAAAATGCCCAGAAAATCCTCGCGGGAAAGTCAGCGTTCTTGAACGGTGCTCCGGGAAATCCCGTGATTCTCGCGACATCAAACCATGTGTGCATGATGCAATGGCACTCAGCCGGACGAACCGGATTGGTCAACCGTCCCTTCGACGTTCGGCACATCATCCAATTACTCGATCCCGGCCCAAACGCCTTCGCGTCGAGGTAGGTTCTGAATGCGGAGTTGTTCTCTATTGGCAAAGCGCTAAGATAGAAAGACCGACATTTCTCGTCACCACGATAGTAAAATCGCTGCAGCCGCATTCGCGATAATCGTTAATTCTGGGTCCACTGTTTGGAATTCATTATGGACCACACATCTCAAAGTGCTTCGAAACCGTATCTGTTGTTACTAGCGACACTCGCGTTGTTCGTCGGTCTGTTTGAATGCTCGGTGGCGTTGGCGGACGATGCGAACGCGACCAGCGAGCAACTGTTTGTGCGGCGGATTGCCCCGCTGTTGCGTGAGAAATGTTTGGGCTGTCATGGAGGAGATGCGGAGAACATCGAAGGGTCGCTGGATGTGTCTTCTCTCGATGGATTGAAGGCCGGTGGCGACAGCGGCGAACCGGCTGTCATTCCAGGTCAACCCGCGAAAAGCTCGTTGTATTTGGCGGTAATGCGTGACAGTGACGAGTGGTCCGCCATGCCGCCGAAAGAGGCCGAACAGTTAACAAAAGCCGAAACCGATTGGGTTCGGGAGTGGATTCATACCGGTGCGATTTGGCCGACGAAGGACCGTCAGGCGGAAATCGAAAAGGCCTATGCGGAAGAGTGGTCGGTCGAAGACGGTGTGCCGGTGCCAACGTCCGGTGGACTCTCCGCAGAATGGACGAATCGCAAGTATGATCCGGCGTCTTTGTGGGCCTATCAACCGGTCGAGAAACCAGCGACTCAACATCATGGGCCACACGCGATTGACGAATTAATCGCACGTCGATTGCCAAACGGCTTGGAACTCGCAGGTCCTGCTTCCGCGGGCGTCCTGATTCGCCGAGCGACTTTTGATCTTATCGGGTTGCCTCCATCGCCGGCGGAAATCACGGAGTTCGAAACGCAATATGCGGAAGACGCGGACCACGCGATGGAGCAACTCGTCGATCGGCTATTGGAGAGTCCGCATTACGGCGAGCGAATGGCTCAACATTGGCTTGACGTGGTCCGCTATGCGGATTCGTCCGGCTTCGCCAATGATTACGAACGCGGTAACGCCTGGCGGTATCGTGATTATGTCGTGCGAGCATTCAACGAAGACAAACCCTTTGACCAATTCACCCGCGAGCAAATTGCGGGCGACGAGATCGATCCTACGAATCCGGAACTAATCGTTGCTGCCGGTTTCCTCCGGATGGGACCGTGGGAACTGACCGGCATGGAAGTCGCAAAAGTGGCTCGGCAACGGTTTTTGGATGACGTCACTAACAGCGTCGGCGAGACGTTCCTGGCTCACTCGTTGCAGTGTGCTCGCTGTCACGATCACAAGTTCGACCCCGTTCCCACTCGCGATTATTACGGGATTCAAGCCGTCTTTGCGACGACCCAGTTAGCCGAGAGGTCGGCCCGGTTTTTGGAATCCGAAAATCAGGCTGGGTTTGCAGAGAATAAACTTCTCGAACAACGGAAAAAGGAGTATCAGCAAACGCTCGCAGAACTCGACCGCGTGATGCTGGCGAACTCTCAAACGTGGTTCCGTGAAAACGACAAGGACCCAACGCAATGGAATGCTGTGGTCAAAAAATTGAGCCAGCAGAACCCGAACGGTGTGTTTGGCCGTGCCCGCAATGAGATGCGGAAGCTGAAACTTGCGGAAGACGATTATCCACCGAAATTGGTCGGTTTCACGCCGGAACAGTTCGGGCTGGAGCGTGTGGCTCGCAAAGGGCTGCAACGGCTAAGTTGGGAGTTTGACCGATACAAGCCGTTTGCGTTGTCGGTTTATTCCGGCCGCACTCCGGACCTGAACGGTGTCTATGCCCCCCTGCGGATGCCGAAAGAACCGCTGAAACACGGCGAACTCGAACGGACAACAATTCTCACCGGCGGTGATCCCTTCGCATCTGGCGAACCGGTTAAGCCAAGTGTGCTTAGTGTATTGGACTCGCAGAACTCCGCTGTAATTCCGGCTGACATTTCCGAGCGACGAAAGACGTTTGCGAACTGGGTGGCAAATCCGGCGAATCCGCTGACGACCCGTGCGATTGTGAATCGTATTTGGGGCTGGCATTTCGGACAGCCGATCGCGGGGAATCCCAACAATTTCGGCAGCACCGGGAAACGCCCGACTCATCCAGAATTGTTGGATTGGCTGGCGGCGACATTTGTGGAAGAGGGTTGGTCGTTAAAACGCCTGCATCGTGCGATCATGCTGAGTGACGCCTACCGACGCAGTAGCGAGCATCCCGATCGTTCGCAGTTGGCTGCCCATGATCCGCAAGGCCACAGTTATGCGGTCTTTCTGCCGCGGCGACTGACTGCTGAGGAAATCCGCGATGCGATGCTGGCGGCGACGGGGGAACTCAATCAGACAATCGGTGGTATTCCCAATCGTCCGGAGATCAATCTTGAAGCAGCCTTACAACCCCGGCAGGTGATGGGCACATTTGCGTCGGCTTGGGTGCCGAATTCGTTGCCGGAGCAGCGTCATCGGCGTTCTCTTTATGCTTTGAAACTTCGCGGTCTTGTCGACCCTGCGATGGATGTGTTCAACAAACCGTCCGCCGACTTTTCTTGCGAACGCCGGGATGTGAGCACCGTGACCCCGCAGGTGTTCGCTCTGTTCAACAGCCAAGCGAGTTACGCTCGCTCCTTGGCGCTCGCGAACCGTGTGGTGGAAGAACAACTAGCCACCGACGAACAAACGGTTAATCGGTGTTTTCAACTCACGCTGGGCCGATCGGCTTCGTCCGACGAATTGAAGTTCTGCCTCGATCATTGGAAAAGCATGATCAAACGCCATCGCGAAATTTCGATTCAATTTGCAGGCCAACCGTTGGAAGTGCAGCGGGACGCGGTCGAAGAAAACACCGGCGAAAAGTTCTCGTTCCGAGAAACACTACACGCGAATGCCGAGTTCGTGCCCGACCTCCAACCGGAGGACTGCGATGTGCGGACGCGGGCTCTCGCCGATGTGTGTTTGGTCCTCTTCAACGCCAACGAGTTTTGTTATGTCTATTGATTCCACGACCTCCGTGCACTCGCGGCGTCAGTTCCTCTACGGTTTAGGGGCTGGTCTGGGGAGCGTTGCGATGACGGCGTTGTTGGCGGATGACTTGGCTGCATCTGCGGGAGATGCAACGCACGCCTCTCCGCTGCAACCGCGAGCCGGGCATTTACCCGCGAAGGCCAAGAACTGCATCTTTCTGATGATGGAAGGTGGGCCGTCGCACATCGATACCTTCGACCCCAAGCCCGAACTGGCCAAGCGTCACTTGCAAAAGTTTGTGCGGTCGGGGGAAGAAAAGTCCGCGATGGAAAGCGGCACACGGTACTTCGTGCAAAGCCCGTTCGAGTTCATCAAAGTTGGACAAAGTGGTGCGGATATGGCCGCGAACTGGAGTCACCTTGCCGGCGTTGCGGATGAACTCTGTTTTTTCCGGGGCTGCCAGGTTGATAGCGTGAACCACCCGACCGCAATGTACCAGATGAATTGCGGGAACCGGTTTGGTGGCGATCCGGGAATCGGTTCATGGGTCACTTACGGTTTAGGTTCGATGAATCAAGACTTGCCCGGGTTCATCGTGTTGCCCGAGGTAAGTTACCCACAGGGTGGCGCCGCGAATTGGAGTAACGGTTATCTACCCGCTCACTTTCAAGGAACACCGCTCAGACCAAAGGGATCGCCGATCCTCGACTTGAAACCACCACAAGGCGTCTCTGCAGACCATCAGCGAGCAAATCTGGATTTACTTAATCGGCTGAATCAACGGCATTTCGCGGACCATCCCTGGCACGACGAACTGACAGCCCGTATGACGAACTACGAATTGGCCTTCCGCATGCAAATGCAAGTGCCGGAGGTGCTGGATATCTCCCAGGAGGATGCGAAGACGCACCGGCGTTACGGGCTTGATGACGATGCGACTAGTGCATTCGGGCGAAAGTGTTTGTTAGCTCGGAAACTCGTCGAGAAAGGCGTGCGGTTTGTGCAACTTTATCACGGTTCATGGGACAGTCATGATTACATCGCACGGGCCCACGGAAATCTTGTGCGGAGCGTAGACCAACCGATTGCAGCGTTGATTGCCGACCTGAAAGAACGCGGGTTGCTCGAAAGCACACTCATCGTATGGTGCGGCGAATTTGGCCGAACGCCAGACAACGGAGTGCGAGGCGGGACCGCTTACGGGCGGGATCACAATCCGAGTGCAATGACAATCTGGTTAGCCGGTGGCGGTTGCAATGCCGGTCATACGATCGGAGCCACCGACGAACTTGGCATGAACGCGGTGGAAGAAGTCCACCATGTCCGCGACTTGCATGTCACCCTATTGCGTTTACTCGGCTTAGATGACAACAAACTCACGTTCTATCACGCCGGCCGGTTCAAACAACTCAGCCAATTTGGCGGGAAAGTCATCGAACCGCTGATCGCGTGATGATTGATGAGCCGCGCATAAAAAGTACCCCGGAAGGGATTCGAACCCCTAACCCCTGGTTCCGAAGACCAGTGCTCTATCCAATTGAGCTACCGAGGCATCTCGCACATTCATACTGTGTGCAGAGATTCTAGACGATTTGATCGTTTCAGAAAAGGCTACGCGAGCCGAACTCGCCTAGGAGACGACTATTTTTCTCTGAATCCACGATTGTGGGTACGTGTGTGCAGTTTGGTGTCTTAGTTGGCCCTTGGCATCCGGCGGCGTTCGACAGCGTGATACAGAAGCGGGATGGCGATCAAAGTGATCAGCGTGCCGGAAATAAGGCCTCCGATCACCACGCGAGACATCGGAACTTGCAGTTCGCTGCCTTCTCCGTACCCCATTGCCAACGGCGTCATTGCCAAGATGGTGGTGAGTGTTGTCATCAAAATCGGGCGAAAACGGCGTCTCGAGGCTTGTAGCACACGTTCGGTGAGATCGAGTTCGGGATGACTTTCCGCGAGTTGGTTCGCATAGTCGATGAGAACGATCGCATTGTTCACGACAATTCCTGCGAGCATGACCACGCCAATGAACGACTGAATGTTCAAAGTCGTATCGGTCAAAACCAACATCAGAATGACGCCGATTGCTCCCAAGGGAATGGACACAAGAATTAGCAGTGGGTGCAGTAGCGACTCAAATTGAGAAGCCATCACCATATACATTAGTCCGATGGCCAAGAGGAAACCGACGTTTAACGCTTGGAAGCTCTCTTGTTGTTGCTCCCAGTCTCCAGCGATGTTGAGCGAGAAACCTTCGGGGATTGGGAGTCCGTCGAGCCGGGTCTGAAGATCGCGAATCGTGCTGCCAAGATCGCGATCAACGATGTCGGCGGTGATGCCGATGAATCGTTGACGATCCCGACGACCGATCGACACCGGGATATCTTTCGAGTGAAAATGCACAAGGTTCTTGAGGGCCACCACTTGACCGATTCCGGTCGGAACACCGACATATTCGACATCGCTCAATTGCTGTCGGTCCGGTTCCTGCAACCAGACCCGAATGTTGAATTCATCCCCTGCCTCACGATAGACGGTGGCTTCGGTTCCGCGAATCGTGGTTTCGAGAGCCTGTGTGACGTTGGACACGTTGACGCCCAACGTACTCGCTTTGGAGCGGTCGACGGTCGCCACCAGTTCCGGGCGACGCTGGTCCATTCCCACATCAACATTCGCCACTCCTGGCACTTCTTTCATGACCTCGGCGACGGCGAGCGCGAGCTCTTCCGCTGTTTCTTGGTCGTAACCTCGCACTTCGACTTCGACATCTCCCGACACCCCGCTTCGATGGGAAATCATGCGAAAGACACGCATTTCCGTCGATGCCCGCACTCGAACTTCCATCCCCGGAACTGCTCCGATGATCTTGGCAACGTCTCGACTAATCTGTTCGGCAGAGCGTGTTCGTTCGTTGTTCGGTTTCAACTGCACCCGGAGGCGGGCCTCATTCCAGTCGTCGGCTTCGCTACTGCTGTCGCCGATAAATGCCAACCAGGTATCTGCTTCGGGGAGTGAATCCTTGACGATGTTGTCTAACCGGGTCGCTTTTTCGGCGAGTTCTTCCAGTTGAATCCCGGCTGCCATCTTGGTGTCGATTCGGAGGCTGCCTTCGTCCGTCTTTGGCATGAGCTCTGTTCCGATGAGCGGATACAGTCCGACCGTCATCGTGAATGTCGAGAGCAATACGAAACCGACGATACCCGGAGCACGGAGACAGAGTCGCAGACCGCGGCCGTAGATTTGCTCCATCAGCGTAAAACCGTTGCGGCTGAAACGATGGAGACGTGCCACTTGTCGACCCCACCAGGATTGCGATGCGTCAGATGTCGTCGCGTTGAGATCGCCAAGCCAATACGCGCTGAGCATGGGGGTCAGCGTGAGACTGGCAATCAACGAGCACAGCAGAGAAAACGAAACGACCCAGGCCAGCTGGTTCAGCATGATCCCGGTCATCCCGACGAGGAACATCAACGGTAGAAACACGATTGTTGTCGTGAGCGTGCTGGCTACGATCGCAGAGGCGACTTCCCGAGTACCTTCGATGGCGGCATCTTGAGGGGACAGTCCTTCCTCGCGTTTACAGAAAATACTTTCGAGGACCACGATCGAATTGTCGACCAGCAGACCAATCCCAAGCGCCAATCCGCCGAACGACACGATGTTTAGCGTGAACCCTTGGAAGAAAATGAGGATGAAGGTCGCCAAAATCGACAGCGGCATCGTGACGGCGATCACGAGTGTACTGCGAAAACTTTGGAGGAAAATCACGAGGACGAAAATCGCAAGGGCCATCCCGTAGAGACTGGACGTCCGCAGGTTCGACATGACATCACGGATGAAATCCGCGTTGTCGATACGGATGGTGAGTTGCCCGTTCGTGAGCCGGCGATTCAGTTCTTCGACTGTCTTCCGCACGCGATTACTCACGGCGACCATGTTCGCCCCGGATTGTTTGTTGATGTAGACCATCGTCCCAGGTTGGCCGTTGATGCGGGTGATCTCGGTCACTTCTTCGTGTCCGTCAACAATCTCGGCGACATCCTGCAACCGCACTAATGCGCCGTTCTCTTGTCGAATGACGGTCTGAGCAATTTCATCAAGACTTTCGAACTGCCCTTCGCTACGGAGTAACAAATTGAGATGACCTGATTCGAAATAACCGGCCGGTCGATTGATATTCTCTTGCTGAAGGATATCGACAATTTCCGAAATACCGATATTCAGTGATTCCAGTTTGCCCCGATCGAGCGCGACTTGAATCTCTCGGCGGACCGCGCCACGCAACTGCACCGTGGCAACACCCTGGATGCGTTCCAAACGCGGAATGATTTCGCGTTCGGTGTATTGAGTGAGTTTGACGGGTTCTAGGTCGCTTTGGAGTGCGAGGAAGACGAACGGAAAGTCGGCCACGTCGAACCGTTCGATGTAGGGGGAATCGATCTGGTCAGGCAGGTCTTCGCGAATCCGTTCAATGCGGGCTCGCATGTCGGCCATCACAGTGTCTAGGTTCGTTCCCCAAGCGAACTGACAGCGAATAATGCTACTGCCTTCCAGACTGGTGCTCGTGAGTCGTTCCACGCCTTGAACACCACCAATCGCCTGTTCGAGCGGTCGGGTGAGGACTGTTTCCACTTCCTCGGGCGAAGCACCTTCGTAGACGGTTGTGATGCTGACGATCGGCAGCGTCACGTCGGGCATTAGATCGATCGCCAACTTCGACAACGCATGGGCACCGAGAACGGCTACGACCAAACTGGCCATCAGAGTTGTAATCGGGCGGCGAACAGCCAAGCGGGTGAGAAACATGGTTTATCCAGACCGAGGAGTCAATCAGTCAAATTGCAGTGTCCGAGCAACTACTCACCGGCGGCACCGACATCGTCGGATTCGGTGGACTCTGGTTCGCCTCGCTCGGCGATGATTTCCGTCGGTTGAGACCACGCAATCTCCAGAGGATTCACGGCTTGACCATTCTTGACGACACGCACTCCCAAAGTGACGATTTGATCGTTTGCGGACAGCCCCGATAGAACTTCGACCAATTCGCCATCGTGAATTCCGGTAACGATTTCTTGAAGTCGTACTGTTGGGGCGTCATCGCCGGGTTTATGATTCAGCACATAAACAGCGGGCTGATTGTTCTTCTGCAGGACCGAGGCAATCGGCAGAACATTGGCTTCACGTTCGACGAAAATCAACGACACCCGCGCGTGCATTCCCGGCTTCAACTGTAAATCGGGATTCGGGATTTCGATTTCGACTGCCGCCGTCCGGGTCCCTGGATTGAGCACTGGTGCCTTGCGGATCACCTTCCCCGAGAACTCGTCGTTCGGAAATGCATCAACCTGGATTGTCGCTTGTTGGCCGACTTTCACACGGGGGTAATCTTTCTCGACCACATGCACGACTGTGTGAACCTTGCGATACGAGACGATCCGCAATAAGGGAACATCGGGTTTGGCAAGGTCACCGACATCCACCATTCTTTCCGCGACCACGCCAGCCATTGGTGCCAGAATTTTGCTGTCGGTCAATGCCAATTGATTGCGATCGATTTCCGATTGCGCTTGTTTGACTCGAGCCTCTTCGAGTTCTCGCTGAGCGACGGCAATACGCCATTGGGCTTCCGCTTGGGAGAACTCTTCTTCGGTGGCAGCGTTGCGGTCGCGGAGTCGCTTGTTGCGGTTGTAAATACTCTGGGCCAACTCTTCCTGAGCATCTTGTGCCCGTTTCTGAGCTTCCGCGACCACGAGTGCCGCTTTGGCACCTGCGACCAGTTCCATTTGTTCGCGGTCGTCGAGCACGACGATCACCTCACCGCGTGCAACGGTGTCACCGACTTCGAAAGGAATATCCGTAATGTAGCCATCTCGGCGAGAGAGAATTTGCACCTCGGAACCGGCCATCAAACTGCCGACCAGTTCTGCTCGATCAGCGATGACTCGCTGGGCGACAGGCATCACCTCGACCGCCACTGGCTGTTTCGTCACAGCGGGGACTTCCTTCGCCGCCAATGCAGTCGAGCGAGAGTAGATCACCCAACCTAATCCGAGTGAAACACAGATCGAAACACACGCGACAACAAGCTTCAATGTGGTTTTCATGGGTCCCTGCGTTCT
The DNA here is from genome assembly GCF_984380535.1 of Thalassoroseus sp. Taxonomy (NCBI): domain Bacteria; kingdom Pseudomonadati; phylum Planctomycetota; class Planctomycetia; order Planctomycetales; family Planctomycetaceae; genus Thalassoroseus; species Thalassoroseus sp. The sequence continues at coordinate 431,256 of NZ_CFHRBF010000001.1, read as the reverse complement.
TCAAACGATTGCAGTCGACATGGAATGCGAGGCATGCCTCATACGCAATCTTCCCATGCAATATGGGAGGAAGTGGTGGGTTTCATGTTTGCTCGATCGACAATCCGAAAAAATCGGACGCGTTCGGACGGTAAACCGAGCAAGCCGTCGAAGGTAAGTTCTTGGAGAGATTTGGGGGATGATGAGACACTTCCAACTCAGCGAGCAGTCCCATCAATTTTCGCTGTTATTTTGCCGGGTTCGCGTCGGAATTAAAAGTCGCGGTCACCGTTTTCGCGAAGAAGTCGAGAAATTGCGGTTCAACGTTTCGCACCGGTCAAACTTTTCTATTGCGGACAATCGAAACAATCCGAACAAATTGCGGCAATCCCGCTAGCTTGCCTGAAGTCTCTAGTCTTGCATTGCACGAACGCGGCTTGGAATCCCGATATCTTCTCACAGCCGACTGAATCTTCGAGTTGCTTCCGAATGGTAGTCATGCGGAAACAACTGGTGAGAAACACGCCGACTTGCGTGTGAGCGAAGTGAAGTGACGCATCGATTTGGGGTGGCGACACCACGTATTCTCCCGCCCATTTGCCTGCCGCGTATGGAAGCCGACATGACAATTCGAATTGTGGTTTTGACAGTTTTTACAGCGTTGTTCGCAGCCGCTTGGTCCTCGGATGGCGAATCCACGAACGATGTTGTTCGTTCGAGTCGAAAGTCAATCAAACAGTCGCCGGAGACGAACGAACCAAAGTCTTTTGAGCGAGAGCCGCAGAAAACTTTTGCTAGCAACGGACCGATTCTTCGTGTGCCTGAAAACGTCGTTTCTTACGAGGCAACTTCTACCATTGTGTTCGAACCGGTGTTCCGAACGATTTCTCAGTCCGAATGGGTGACTCCCAAAACGAATGCATCGACTGAGCAACCCCCGACCCCGCCAGGCATTGCGTCGGGACACTATTTTGTGGTGACGAATGACGGTTTAAAAACGCAACTCACAGTACCGGGCAGCAATACCGAGAGTGTGCGAGACCTCTATATCTATCGCACCGCGGAACGTCGTTGGTACTACATTCGTCAAGAGTCCGTCGGAGCAGTCCCGCAACCAAAGCCGGAAACGAGTGGGCCATCGGTGGCGACAAAAATGGACGAAGAAATGCTCGTCGAGCTTGCTGATCAAGAAGCCAAACGCCGATTCCAAGTGGTGACCCGCTGGTTGTTGGGTGAGAACGAAACCAACGAGGAACTGATTCCCAAAGCTCAAACAGCCGAAGCACCGGCTCAGGCCGAACGACAGTAAGTCGGCCGATAGTTATGCCAGGATGGGTTCGATCAAATGGCCATGCACATCGGTAAGTCTGCGGTCCAAGCCGTTGTGGTAGTGCGTGAGCCGGCGATGATCGAACCCCAGTAGGTGCAACACCGTCGCATAGAAATCCCAAACGGTCGTGGGATTCACTTCGGCTCGGCGGCCGAATTCGTCGGTCGCCCCATGGCTAACACCGCCACGCACCCCGGCTCCCATCATCCAACAGGTGAAACCATCGGGGTTGTGGTCACGACCTGCCGTTCCCGCTTGATGTGTCGGCATACGACCAAATTCGGTCGTCCATAACACGAGTGTTTCATCGAGCAATCCCGATTCCTTGAGATCGGTCAGCAATGCGGCGGTCGGTTGATCGAAGATGGGGCAATGACGCTCATAGTCGGCTTTGAGCGTCTTGTGGGCATCCCAATTCAGTAGGCCATCCACACCCGAGGCTCGCGACGCACAATATAAATTGACGTACCGCACGCCACGCTCCAACAACCGTCGTGCCAATAGACAATTGCGGGCGTACGCGGCTTTGTAGTTGTTCGCATCGCCCGTGCCATACCGTTGGTGCGTGGATTGCGTCTCCTGCGAAAGATCGGAAACTTCGGGAGCCGACAACTGCATCTTCGCGGCGAGTGTGTAACTTTCGATCCGAGCTTGTAACTCGGATTGAGCCGGAAAGTTGTTCGCAAACTTGCGATTGAGTTGATCCAACAAATCGCGGGATGCCAACTCCTCCGCCTGGGAAATTCGCTCGGGCCGTTTGAGGTTTCGAATCGGTTGCTGATCACTCAACATGATTCCCTGATGGCGTGCGGGCAAGAAACCGTTGGACCAATTCGCTTTGCCGTTCGGCGGTTCCCCACGAATATCCGGAATCGCGACGTACGTTGGTAAGTTCTCGTTCTCACTGCCCAAGGCGTAACTCAGCCATGCCCCGGCACTCGGAAAACCTTCGGTGGCATGGCCGGTGTTCATGAAGACACAACCCGGGCCGTGCGTATTGGTTTTGCTCATCATCGAGTGCACAAAGGCGATGTCATCAACATGCCGCGACATGTGTGGCAACATCGAGCTGATCATCTTTCCGCTTTCGCCGCCGGGTTGGAACGGCCACGGACTTTTCATCAGGTTGCCGTTCTTGCCTTGGAACGAAACGAGATTCTCCTCGCCGGGAAGTGGTTTTCCATGGTACTTCTCAAGCGACGGCTTGTGCTCCCACAAGTCCATGTGAGACGCCGCGCCCGGACAGAAAACCTGCAACACACGTTTCGCACGCGGCGGAAAGTGCGGTTGCTTCACGGCCGATTCCATCGCATTCGTATTGGAGACCAGCAGGTCGGACAGACCCACACCGAGCAGTCCCGTGGTGACTTGCCCGAGCCAACCGCGTCGCGTCAATGCGTCGAGAGAGTTGTTCATCGCGTGCGCTCGCATCTCGATTACTGAAGGTAGATGAATTCGCTGGTATTCAATAGCACTCGGCAAAACGCCGACAACCCGTGCTCGGCGATCAACGTCTCGCAGGACTTCAGCTCATCATCTGTCGCGTCCCGGCAATAACACAGACGGAAGGCGAGTTGAATTTGTTCGTTAATGTTATCACCCGAGTCGCGTTTCAAACGCTTCGCGAACGCATCGGCCATGTCGAGCGTGAACTGGTGATTGAGCATCGTGAGTGCTTGTAGCGGGCTGATTGTTTGAGACCGGCGTGGCGTCGAGAAAGCACAGTCCGGTTGATCAAACTCTGTCATTAAATCCACGACGGACGCCCGGGCGTTTTGGTGGTACACCGCCCGCCGATAGGTTTCCGGTCCCGGACGGTCGAGCGGATCATAGGTGCAGACATTGTCTTGCATGAAGTGATACAGCCGAAATCCGGGTCCGCCCATCTCGGTGTTCAATACGTCCGCGACTTGCAGAATCGAATCGCGAATTTCCTCGGCGGACAGTCGTCGTGGCGGAAATCGCCACAGCAAACGAGCGTCGCTATCGATCTGTGCCGCCTCGTCCCGATGCTCGCTTGATTGTCGGTAGGTTTGCGACAACATGATCAGCCGGTGCATCGGCTTGAGTTGCCAGTTGTTTCGATGAAGTTCGCCGGCCAACCAATCCAGCAATTCCGGATGAGTGGGCAAACTGCCCATCGATCCAAAATCGTTAGGCGTACTGACGATGCCGGTGCCGAAATGGTAATGCCAAAGTCGATTCGCCAACACACGCGGCGTGAGCGGGTTTTCATCGTCCACCAACCAGTCCGCCAATGCCAATCGTCGTTGGCTCTCAGGCGTGTCCGCCGCCAGTTGATATTCCGGAGCACTCTCCGAAAGCACACTGAGACTGGCAGGCAGAACCGTCTCACCTTTTCGCTGTGGACTTCCGCCAAGAAAAATGTGAAACGGTCCCTTCGCGTCAGCTTCGGATCGCGTCCCGACGAAAACGGTTTGCAACGGCGGAATCTTTGCCAACTCTTGATTGATCCGGGTGATCTCACGGGACAACTCCGCCAATCGTTTATGGTCGTCGGCGTTCGTTTCCAACTCGCGTAAGCGATGCTTGCGGTGCGCTTCGTTTACGGGTTTTCGATCGTGTGAGTTTGCAACTTCTCGCCAAGATGTTCCATCGTCGGAAACCTCGATTCGATACTCGCCGACGAAAGCGAATTTCCGTTGGTCAGGTTTTTCTTCACCACGGGCACTGGAGAACGTGACGCGGTTGATTGCAACCGGTTTGGCTAATTCGATTGTTAAGTGTCCGCCAGTGGCGAGGAATCGTTCGCCGGTTTTTCCGTCGATCGCTTTTTGCGGACCATACACACCAGGGGCATCTTCAATGGGACGACTTGGCCCGGTTGCGGTGGCACCGGCGGATGCCAAAGCGACATTGGCAGGCGGTTCTGTTGCCGTCCAGATCTCAAATTCATCGATGCCGAACTGACTCCGGTTCGCAGGGTTGGAGTCCTGTCCTTCAGAGGTCAACCGAACAAAATTGGCGGTTGTCGGTTCGAAGGTTTCTTCGGTTCCCCGACGATCAACCGGCGGACGTGTCCAGGTGGCTTCGTAATCCGCTCGCTTCGTCTTGCCGCGTTCTTCGATGGCTCGACTTAACGCCTCTCGTTCTTGTGTCAGGGAGTTGCGTTGGGCTTCGAGTGGTTGGCGGCGTGCGGCGTTTGCAGCTTTGTCCTCCGCTGTGGCGACCACGCGTCGACCGTGTCGCACACCGGCGAACGACGCATACCAAGCGTAATAATCGCTCTGCCGAATGGGGTCGAACTTGTGATCGTGACAGCGGGCACATCCGATCGTCAGCCCCAGAAACGCCTCGCCCGCAGCCCGGATCATCTCGTCAATCGTGTTGGCCCGAATCTGGGCAGCCTGCACCGCATCTTGATTGCCGACGTCGTCATACGGACCCGCTACCAGAAATGCACTCCCGATCTCTGATTTCGGCAGGCCGTTGCCGAACACATCACCAGCGATGTGTTCGCGGATGAACTGATCGAAAGGTTTATCGGCATTGAGCGACTCGATCACGTAGTCACGAAATGGCCACAAGTCGGGAATGAGCACGTTGCGTTCAAACCCGTTACTCTCGCCGAACCGCACCACGTCCAACCAGTGTCGCCCCCAACGCTCGCCATACTGCGGCGAGTCTAAAAGCTGATCAATTAATTTCTCGTACGCGTGCGGGTCCTTGCTCTCAACGAACTGTTGCGTCGCTTCCGGACTGGGGGGCAATCCGGTCAGATCGTAGTATACGCGGCGAATTAACGCTCGGCGATCGGCCGGCGGGTTCGGCGAAAGTTTCTGTTCAGCCAGACGCGTATAAATGAAACGATCGATCGGGTTGTCTCGCCATGCGGCGGGGGTCTCCATGTGCAGCGGAGGAGTCGGTTTCGCCAACGGCTGTAACGACCACCACGTTTTATCAGCCCGCGACCGTTCCCGAAGAACCACTCCATCCGGCCAATTCGCACCCTGCGTGATCCAAGTTCGAATGACTGCAACCTGGTCGGTCGTGAGCGCTTCACCTTCCTTGGGCATCGCTGGTTTCTTGCCGTCACCGGGTGTAATGAGGTCCAGCAGATAGCTGGCGTCCGGGTCGCCGGGTGACAGGTAGCCGTTCGCAGCAAGTCCCTCAGCGGTTGCCAACGAGAGATCCCCTTTCGAATTATTCGGCGAATGGCAACGCACGCAATGCGTCTCAAGAATCGGAGCGACATCACGTTCGAAATTCACGTTGTCTGCAGCAGACGACGAATCTGAGCTCCAAAAAATCACGCTCAGAATCGCGATAGCGGCTCCCGGGGTGAGTTTCGGAAGGAATTGGCGATAACACATGCTGTGCTCCGCTGAGTCTGCGAGCTTAGAAAAAATCGTTCCAGGCTAGAAACGCATCAATCCTTCCGATTGTGCCCGCTCATCGGTGAATGGGCAACCGACCCTTCGTATTTGCATCAATACACGTGTTGATCACTTGCGACACGTGTGCCAATTCTTCCCGAAGATTTTCCAAGGATTTGTCGTTTCCGAGACGCAATTTCGGCAAATGCTCACAAAAGACGACGAATCCGCATCGTCCGTTCGTTTTATGAACTAGGTTTGAGCGGTTGCTAAGAAATCTTGGGTTACCCAATCCATTCAGCCGCGACTTGCACCGCCCGTTGAACTCCCAAGCGGGCCGGGAAAACTTCAAGGGACGGCTTCTAGAATCGAATTCCCCTCAAAACGACAGATTAGGAGATGTTTGTATGGTCAGTGCCAGCCCTTCTCGTTCGGGACGCGGTGCAGACGCCGGCCAGAATGACTTTGAGACGCTGAAACGTCTCATTCACGGCAAACTCGTTGACAAACTCGATCTGTCACGATTGGGCGATCTTGAAGGAGATACGCTTCGTCGCGAAATTCGACTCGTCGTAGAACACCTCTGCGACACCGAGAATCCCCTGCTCAACCGCGCGGAACGCGAACGGTTGATCGAGGAAGTGCTCGACGAAACCTTCGGATTTGGTCCGCTCGAAATCCTTCTGAAGGAAGAAGGCATCGCGGACATCATGATCAACGGACCGAAACACGTCTTCATTGAAAAGAACGGTCGAATTCAACGTTCGCCGGTCACGTTTCGCGACAACGATCACCTCATGCAAGTGCTCGACCGCATCGTTTCCAAAGTCGGTCGTCGCGTCGACGAGACCCAACCAATGTGTGACGCACGTTTGCCGGATGGTTCTCGTGTGAACGCAATTATTCCGCCATTGGCTTTGGACGGCCCGAGCCTGACGATTCGCCGGTTCGGTTCCAACCCACTAACCCTTGAAGACCTGCTACGTTTCGGTGCGTTCACGCCAGAGATGGTCATGCTTCTCGAAGGGGCTTCGAAAGCACGACTGAATATCCTCGTCAGCGGTGGTACTGGTTCCGGTAAAACGACGCTGCTCAACACGCTTTCGAGCTTTATTTCGCCCGACCATCGTGTCATCACGATCGAAGACGCCGCCGAATTGCAGTTGCAACAAGATCACGTACTGCGACTAGAAACTCGACCGCCAAACATCGAAGGCAAAGGACAAGTCACTGCTACCGACCTTGTGAAAAACGCACTTCGGATGCGGCCGGACCGAATCATCATCGGGGAATGTCGTGGGCCGGAAGCGCTCGACATGTTGCAAGCCATGAACACCGGTCACGAGGGATCACTGACTACGATCCACGCGAATACTCCTCGGGATGCTGTCAGTCGTTTGGAAACGATGATTAGCATGGGCGGAATTGAACTTCCGATTCGGGCCTTGCGACATCAATTCGCCTCGGCTGTCGACTTGATCATTCAGGCCAACCGACTACAAGGCGGTCCTCGTAAAGTCACACATATTACCGAAGTTGTCGGGATGGAAGGTGATGCAGTGATTATGCAAGACATCTTCTTATTCATCCAAGATGGGATCGATGAAGACGGCAAGGCATACGGACACTTTGAATCGACGGGCGTGCGACCATCCTTTATGGATCGTCTTGAGCAAGCCGGTGTCCGTCTGCCCTCGAATTTGTTTAGTCAGCGAACACTAGGATACTAGTGTATGATTGCTTGAAGTTAGAGACAAAAAAATAACCAACTTTTATACGGGCCATTCGTAGCACGACACGTTTTTCCAGGTACAACATCATGGACCCGATCTTTATATATATCGCCATCTTTGTCGGAATTGCGACGCTTGTATTAGCAGCCGCATTTCTGTTCACGGATTTTACACCGACCACTGCAGAAGATCGCCTGGCGAATCTCACTGGCAAAGGAAATGGTGACCAAGACAGTTTAACTCGACAAGAAATTGTAAAAGAGGGACTCGGCGGACTCTCATCATTAATGGGTGGGTTCACTGAGCGACTCCAGAAACTCACGCTGTTATTCGAGCAAGCCGATTCACCAATCCGGCCTGATGCATTCTTTGGACTATCAGTCGGGTGTTGCGTGCTTGGTGTTGCGATTGCAGTGATTGCCGGTGCACCAATACCGTTGTACCCAGTCGCTGGCCTGTTCTTAGGAACATTTCCCTTCATTTGGTTGCTCTGGCGACGAAAGTCCCGCTTCAAAAAGTTTGCAATGCAACTACCAGATGCCTTGGAACTGATTGGCCGAGCACTGCGGTCTGGTCATAGTTTGGCCTCAGGGTTAAACGTCGTAGTCCAAGAAATGCCAGACCCGATTTCCAGAGAATTCTCTATGGCCTACGAAGAGCAAAACTTAGGCGTACCGCTTGAGCAGGCGTTGAAGAATATGCTCAAACGAATTCCTAACCTCGACCTAAAATTCTTCGTGACGGCGACGATCATCAACCGCCAGGCTGGTGGCGATATGTCTGAAATCCTAGAGAAGATTAGTGGCATCATTCGCGAGCGATTCAAAATTCTTGGGCAAGTTCAAGCGTTGACGGGTGAAGGCCGAATCAGCGGTATCGTTCTGATGGCATTGCCGATTGCTCTATTCTTTGCAGTCTACTATTTGAACCCCGACTATGTGATGCTGTTGTTCACAGAAGAGCAAGGACGTCAGATGATTGCAGCCGCAGCTGTCTTGCAAGTGTTGGGGGCTGTCTGCATCAAGAAGATCGTCAATATCAAAATCTAGATCAAACGACGATAACTACATACTGCAAAGATCAACTCGCAACTGATCATTGACTACTAGCATCGCCCTCTAAGTCGCTTTTTCTCGACGAGTGTTATCATGGACCCAAGTATTATTGTTTCAGCATGTGTATTCCTCGCATTGACCGGCGGTGCTTGGGCTGCAATGAGCATGTTGTCGCCGAAGTCGAGTCGTGCGAGTGAACGTCTCGAAGAACTGCGAGATCCCGGTCGACGAAACCGTGACAAAGCCGATGGCAAAACAGGAGTCGGCGGGCTATTGGAACGTGCCGCGCCTCAAATGTCAAAGGCGCTTAAGCCTAAGACAGAGCTCGAACAAAACAACCTTAAAGTCAGGCTGGCAAATGCTGGGTTTAGCAGTCCGGCTGCGCCACAGATCTATCTAGCGTTAAAACTAGCAAGTTTGCTAGTTGGCTTATTCATGGGTGGCGGATTCGCAGCGTTCAAGTATGGCATGACGATGAACGGACTCACGTCTTTGATCGTTGGCTGTGCATTCGGATTGTTCATTCCGAGCCTGGCTCTGACATTGAAGATCAAGGCCCGACAGGAACGCATCTTCCTTGGCCTCCCGGACACCCTCGACCTTCTTGTCGTTTGCGTGGAAGCTGGACTTGGGCTGGATGCCGGCATGCGACGCGTTGCGGAAGAACTCGAGGACACCCATCCCGACGTGTGCCAGGAATTCAATCTAGCAAACATGCAATTGCAGATGGGGCGAAAACGTCGGGAAGTGTTGCACGACTTAGGCGTGCGAACCGGTGTGGATGACATGCGTGCTCTGGTTGCAATCTTGATTCAAGCCGACAAATTTGGATCCTCAATCGCCCAGGCTCTGCGGGTGCAATCCGACAGTATGCGAGTGAAACGAAGCCAAATGGCCGAAGAACGGGCACAGCAGACCGCGGTGAAATTAATCTTCCCGCTGGTTCTGTTCATTTTTCCAGGTATCTTCGTCGTCCTGGTGGGACCTGCCGCCCTGATGATGATGAACGGCTTGTTCGCCCAGTAGCTCTATCGTCCGAAATCGCATTCGTAAGAACTTGTGTGACGGCTCTCAGAACCGAAAACGCAGAAGACCGGAACTCAACCCAACTCTCACGCATTCCAACACGACGTGTTCCCAGATCGAGCCTCGAAAGATGATCGCCAGGTTCCGAGCCCGACCGAGCCAAGGGTTGTGTACATTTCGTTTTGCGAGTGCCTCGGCTAGGTGTGGTTTTGTGTGCACTGTATTGTGTCCGTACCAGCAACTCAGTGTACGCTGGAGATGACGTAGCCCGTCGTTATTACTCTCTTAGAACGGATCGTATCAAGACGTCCTGAGTAGTCGTGAGACATCAGGATTGCAATAAGTGTCCTCGCCGAAAGAGATTGCGTCCGTTTAGCTACACCGCGTTTGGCGAGTGACTTCGACCGTCAACCGGGAGATAACTCTCGGCTCCCCGGATCGAGCAGTACTACGACTTCGTTGCTCAAGCGATTTCTCGATCCTGCAGGGTTGTCGACCAGCCAAACTGCCGCTATCATCCTTCCACAGGGTTGTCGCTACCAATTCGCGATCACCCGGGAGATTTGATTGAGGGTTGAAATAGCACCCGACGATCATTTAATCTCCGTGCAGCACAACTGCACCCCTAGCTCAATTGGATAGAGCATCGGTCTACGGAACCGAAGGTTAGAGGTTCGAATCCTCTGGGGTGTACTTCACTAAACCAAATCCAGCAAAGACTTTAGCTTGCGAAGCTCCTCGGCGGAAAGTTGAGGAGCTTCTTCTTTTCCCCCCACTAATCCCCCCACTATTCCGCGATCCCCCGTTTCGCCGCCCAAGAGCTTGTTGATTTCGGTGGCCGCCGATTCCGCCCGCTTCCGAGCTTGGTAGAACTTCCGAGTGGTTGCGAAGTCCTGGTGTCGCATGATCACCATCAGCGTCTCGGCTGAGAGGCCCTGATTGAAAAGTCGCTCGGCGAGACTACGGCGAAGGTCGTGGGCACTTGCGAACTTGACGCGCAGGCCCCGGTCGGGATCAGGTTGGCGGACGATGATTCCCGCGTGCTCCCCGATCGCCGAGATGACCCGACTCACCCGATCCTTGGAAAGTTCTTTCGACCTTGATGGCCGCCGGGTTCTGCGTTTCTTCAGCTTGGCAACAACTTCAGGCGGCAAAGCCTGCCCGTAGCGGGTGATCCGATCCTTCCGCACCAACCCTAGCTTCTTCAGCCATGCTCGGACTGTTTGTTCACTAACATGGCAGGCATCAGCGATTGCCTGGTTGCTGTACTCAACAATCAGCTTGGCCAGAACGTCCGACTCGGGAGTGAACGCTTGCTTTTGCTTGCCCGCCACGGCGTACTCGACAGGAATCAACTTGACTACCGGCCCAGTCCGTTCAGCAGTCGGTACCGACTCCAGCAACTTGCGGAGGCCTGGCAGCATTGGGATTTCCGTTGGAATAGCCGTTAGTGTGATGGCCGATGCCGTTATGACCGTTGCTCGGTGCCGAGTTGTGATTGGATTGCTGGGGCGCGAGTTGGTCTTCAACGCTTCGTTGGCACGCGGTGAAGGCTCCGCGAACTTTTTCGTGAAATCCTGCCAGGTCGTGTTCGATCAGACTGCGGTCAATCTCAAACTCAACGTGGCAACTTGCGCCGAGTGAGCCATAGTCGGGAAGGCCGACCTTCTTTTGCAGGCCGACAGACAGTTTGACTGCCATAGGATGTCTCCTTCAGTAGAAGTAGAAATGGAGACGGGCCGCCAACGCAAAAATACGATGGCGGCCCGGAATGTGGATGAATGGAACGACCAAGCAGCTACGCGACGTCTTGAAGCTGCCGGAGGCTGGCGAGCGTGCTCTCCACCAAGCGAGATTGCTTTTTGCGCCGACGCAACGTCGCGATCAGCTCGCGAGTTCGAGCCAGCGATTCCTTCAGCGAATCTCGCAGTGCTTCAGCCGCCTCAAGCGGGGTTAGCGAGTCGGCAGACTGCGACTCCGAAGTTGGAGTTCTTGTCTTGTCAGTTTGCATGTGGGGCCTTTCGATTGTTGAAGGTCTGGTCGTTTGCGGGCCGCCCCGGTCCACCGAGGCGATCCGCTGCATGTTGTCTGTCGCCTTGATCGCGCCATCTTTCCCGAGCAACGCCCAGAAGTAGGTGCGGTTGCCTTCGCGACAAACCGCTGGCGACTCGGGGCTATGAAAGTGAACATCCCGAAATCCCAGTCGAGCGGCGCGAGCCAGAAAGTTCCGGTTAGTGTTGCAACGGATCTCGTCGCCCTGCCGTGACGAACGACTGAGTTCCAGTTCCGTCAGTTGCTCGTCCGCTTGGGCGCGAACAGCAACCTGTCCGTTGAGGTCGAGCGTGATGGGTGCGTTCATCTCCCTCGCGCCCGGCAACCGTGACATCGCTTTGATCAGAAACTGGGCATCGTCATCGGCGAGTTGCAGTGTCGTTGTCACGGCATTTGGATCGGGAACATGCTCGTCCACCCGTGGAAACCGGGCGTCTTTGTTGATCTTCAACCAGAGTTCCCACTCGCCCGCTCGCACCTGGACGCAATCGTCGGACGCACCGATGGCGACTTCGGCTACGTCGGCAAGTTCCTTTCGTGTCAACACCCGCGAGGCGGGAATCAGCAGGTCCTCACTCCAGGGAAACTCGAAACCATCGTGGACGTAGGCTTGCCGGCCATCCGTTGCGAGGATCTGGCCGTTGGCACGAAGCAGGATGCAGTTGAGCGCGTACCGAGTCGCCTCGCGATCGGCGGTTTCCACCGCGTCCGACAATGCCCGCATCAGCGATTGGTCACACACGGCCGTGGACTCGACATTGGAAGGCATCGCAGGATTTACCAAAACATCGTGCCGAGCCGTTTGCGGGATACCTCCGTCGCGCCACTCCACAGTCACCGAGTCACCTTCGCGTCGAAACGTGACAACCTCATCCCCGCGTACTTCGCACTCGGCCAGGGCCGCCAAGGGGATTGCAAATGCCTCGGACGTCCCAGCGCCGGGGATGGTGTGCCGAATGGCAACGGTCTCGTTGCTTGTGGTGAGTGTGATGCCATCGTTGGTGGCCTGAAAACCAATGGGTGCCGGGCTTTTGCGAGATGTGATGCCAAGGGCTTGGCTCATCATCGTTCGGATTGACCGAATGTGTCTTCTGGATAGTGTGATCAACAGCGTCTCCTTCGTTTACTTTGACAGTTGCGTTTTGACTGATTCCGGTTGCTTCCGCTGCCGTCTCGCGTCAGCACGAACGCTGCCGCGAGCCAGACGAGAAGCATGACCGGACCAGCGTGAAGGCAGGCAATGATGCAGGCCACTCCCAACCAGCCGAGATACCGATGGATCGCGTCCCGGTAGATCGGGTCGCCGTGGTATCCTGGCCGGCTGTCATTGGATTTGTGGGAGTTCCGCATCAAGCAGACCGCCGTTGCAGAAACGCGTCGAGATGAATCACGGTGGGATACGGGCAGGAGAATCGGTCATCGTCCCAGTCGACCACCTGGCCGGGGAGATTGTCCGGTTCGGGATCGAAGTCCACGTCGGCAGGGTCGGCGATGGAAAATCCCCGCCGCTTGATTTCAGAGAGGTCTTCGCCTGTCGCATAGGCGACGGCGTGATCAAGGTCAGTTTGGGTCATCATTTGCTCCAATCGAAAGAGATAACGACCACCCAACGCAGGGCGGCCGTGTGAAAACAGCCGCCCCGCGACCTGCGAGGCAGAGAATCCGTTGTTGGTTACTTGGCTGGCGTTAGCCAATGGCAACGAAGCCAGGCGAGTTCGGCATCGAGCGCCGCGGATCGTGTTGTAAACGGACCGAGCAGCGGCCCGTTCACCGGAGACAGATCCGCCGTCCAATGCCCGTCATCTGTGGGTTCCACATGAGAACCGCGTCGAATCGACACGGCACCCAGTTCATGGAGATCAACGGATTCGGCATAGACGCAACGCACTTGCCCGGTTGTTTCAATGAGCAGTTCCACGCTGGCCTCCTTACCGAGGCCGGCGGAGAATGTTCCGACGCGGTCGATCGACCAGCAATCCGTCGAGTGAGGACTGCACGCTGGTCAGTTGCGAGGCGATTTGTTGCCGCAGCGCCCCGCTGTCACGAAGCTCTTGCGGGGCCACGCCGTTGACCACGCCCTGAGCCCGTTCCACCAACGCGTCGAGCTGGTCATTTGATCGGACATTGAGTGACCGGAACCGCTCGAAGAACTCGGTCAGGTTGGTGATGGCGGAATCCCGGAACACTTTGGGTTTGCCATCGTCTTGACCGTTGAGGCGTTCGGTCAGGTGATCGACCAGCTTGGCGAGTTCTTCCAAAAACGCCTGCTCGGCCAGTTGAACCGCTTCGTCGAAACGGGACTGAACCCGGCGGCACTCCTGCTCGTAAAGCTCTGGGCTGAGCTGTCGCAAGTAATCGGGCGGCTCAACGCTGGGATAGTCGTGCTCGATGCCGAACGTCCCAATCAACGAAGCGGGATAATCGCTGGCGTCGAACAAATCCCCCAGCCGCTGGCGAGCCGCCTCGCGGAGTTCGTCGTAATGCCGATCAAGTTCGAGAACCGCATCATCCAGCTCCGTGCGGAACTCGGCGATCTTGTTGTCAAACTCGGTGATCGCATCCTGCCGAATCAAGCGGACGCCCGGTTCGGGATACGGCAATGAAACGCCCTTCCAATAGGCCACGGCACGCCCCCGAATCGCGGTCACCGCCTTGTATGCCGGATGCGACGTGTCGAGGAGCTTCTTGCCGGCGCTGAGAAACTTGCCTTCCGCGCCGAACGAATCCGCCGCTTGGTTCTTCTGCTGAGAGTTGAGGGATTTCCGCACGCCGAGCCAGTTGAAACTGAGACGAGCGGCCGCCATCGTCGTGCGAAGTCGATTGGACGCAGAGGTTGATTCCGCCGACTGGGATGTGGGGTCATCTAACAATGTGCTCATACGCAATCTCCAAAAGAGAGACCAAGAAAAAACGCCGAGCCCAGGTCCGATCGGGACCAGGCTCGGCGCAGAAAGTCGTGTTACGATTTGCGGCTCAGTCTTTCCAATCACGGTTCTGCCAAACAAGCCGGACTGGCGTGTCACGGGCGTTTGCCGCTTTCACATAGACTTCAACGACCAACGGTTCGGCTGGATCGTAGTTCGGCAGCGAAATACTTTTGGTCACCGCGTTGTGCTCGTTGGGACTCCAAGTCTCAAAGCTATGCACGTGGGTTGCGTCTTCCGGCAGAACGCTCTTTCCATGAAGACGAATGGTGAGTCGTCCGTTCGTCAGATTGCCCTCATGCTGATGCCACACGGCAAGCGTGAATGTCGGGTCGTCGATGAAATGCCCTTGGATCTGTCCCGTGACGCGCACATCGACATGCTTCTTCTTGGGGTTCAACAACCCCGCCAGGAAAACCAACCCAATCACGACGATCACCGCGATCAGGCATCCACCTTCGTACTTGGCGAATCGGGTTTTGGGTTCTTCGCTCATAGGCTTACCTTTCACTTGAAGATCAAGCCGCGAGATTCACCGGGAACAAGCGGCTTCAGTTGTTGGAAGGATCGCGGCTAACGCGTCGCCGAGATTTGCCGCTTCCACCGTCGTGCTGATAGATGCCAGGGCGGCTGGCATCGAGGCAACGGCCGCTGGCCCAGATCCGCAATCGTTCGACCGATTCGGCAGCCGTGACGGCAACGGGAACGACGTTCTGAGCTGCTTGGACAAGTGACACATCCAAGAGTGCCGCCAATCGGCAGCAAGCACGGATCTCAGCGCCGGTGAACTGGTCATCCTTGGGACGTCGCTGATTGGGTTCGATCTCGAACAGGTTCAGATAGATGTCCCAGATCGCATCCTTCTCCTCGCGAGTCGGCAAGTCGACGAAGAATACACCGTCAAACCTCTCGCTCCGGCTGAACTCCGGTGGCAGCTTGCTGACGTCGTTGGCCGTACAAACCACGAACACATCGGATTGATGGTCGTTGAGCCAGCCGAGGAACGTCCCGAACATGCGAGCCGCCACACCGGAGTCGCTTTGGCCATTCACACCGGCGAACGCCTTTTCGACTTCGTCGATCATCACCACGCAAGGAGCCATCGCGTCGATGGTTCGCAAGGCGTGCCGTGTTCGCTCCTCGCTCTGCCCGACAAGCGAACCCATCAAGCTACCCACATCGAGAATCAACACGGGCCGTCCGACTTCGCTGCCGAGAGCTTTGCAAAACTGTGACTTTCCGCAGCCAGGTGGCGACAACAGCATCACACCGCGCGGACGCTTGAGCGGGTTGTTGCGGTTGGGTTGCAACAGCGCTCGTTTTGTGAACGCCTTGAGTGCCGACAGTCCACCGAGTCGGCTGAAGTCATCACCGCCGCGATAGAGCTGGAGCGTTCCGCTTTTCTTGAGCATCTGGGCTTTCTGTTCCCAGAGTGTCGCAGCGGTCAGTCGGCCCTCGCGAATGAGGGATAGACTGAAAGCATTTTCGGCCTCGTAACGCGTCAGCCCCACGGCAGCGTCCAGGATCATTTCACGCTCCGGCTCCACCGGGAACTCGCCGTCTTCAGTGGCGATGCCTTCGGCGATTTCCGCCAGTTGCTCGCGATTGGGAAGTTCGTGCTCCAGCACAACAAATAGTTTTTCCAGTTCGACGGGCAAGGAAACCACTGGCGAGAGCACCACGATGATGGTGCGGTTCTGCTTGCCAGTAACGACCTGTTGTGAGAGGGCCTGGACAATCTCGGCCGATTGCATGAAGCGATGAAAGTTCTGAAGTACCAGGATCGCCGTTCCCTCCGGCGAGACGAGTGAGTTGATGGCCCGGATTGCCGGCAACGGATCGCTGGCCCCGGCGTCGGTCTCGGCTCCGGGGATCTTCAAGCCCTGGTCAATGTCCCAAGTTGCCATTCGCCAATCTTCCTGGCGACAGAGTTGAGCCATGGCAACGAGCGCGTCTTGGTGTTCGTGGGATTCAATCCAAAGACCGGTGAAGCACGCGCGAACGTACTCCGCCAGCCGATCGGTAAATGTCATAGACGGACTCCTGTTGAGTGTTGATCGATGGGATGGTTCTGGTCGGTTGATGACGAGCGTCATTCAGCCGAATCCGACGCTTCGTCAATCTGCGATTCGAGTTGGTTGATCTCCCGTTCCAGTCGAGCGATCTTGGTCTGCAACTTTTCCATGGCGTGAAACGCGCGCTTCAACCGCGTCATCCAGCGTTTGAGCGAATCACGAACCTTGGTCAGCTGCTCCCGTTTCTTCTGAAGCCGACGATGTCGGCGTCGGGTTTCTGCATCGGGGCTTCGCGAACGCAATACCCGGCGGCGGACATTGGTCACGATCAGCCCCCTTCCTTGACCGATTGCTGATTTTCGGCCGCTTGATGGAACTCCGCTTTCAGGATTTCATCCGTGTGTTGGCCGAGGGCTCTTTCGATGAAGCGGCTCGCGTCCCGACATTCACTGCCGACAAAGCCTTTGGTTTCGACTTGTGACTGACCGTCCGGTGCAACGATGATCTCGATGGTTTTGCTCATGCAGCACCTCCGACGTTGATGGTCAGCTTCACCGAGCCGTCTTCAAGCGATTGTTCGGTCACGGTGTGGCCCTTCTTGCGAGCTTCGACCTTGGCCTTCTCGACGGCGTATCCCTGAAGGAACCGATCGAGCTGGGTTTGATCGCCCCATCGACCTCCATAGTTGTCGAAGGCGATCTTGGCCGTGTTGACGTCGCAGACGATTGGGTAGCGCCACTCCGGCAACTGCACAGCCCAGCCCGTCGCCGAGCTGCCGAACAACTTCGTATCGCCGAAGACAGGCTCCGGTAGACGTAGGCGATCACACGCCGACCGGATGGCGACGGGATCACGAACTTCGGTCTGAACGGAAACGATGTGCGACATGCGGTCCTCCACAAAGCAACCTGCGGCGAGTCGACCATCAACCCGCCAAGAAACGAAAAAAGCCCCGTGATGACCGAACAATGTCGGAAATCACAGGGCAACAGGGCCGATCAGCCGCTCATGCGAGCTAAGCCAAGGGCATCACCTTACTTGACGCGAAAAGCCCCTAGATTCAGCAGATCCGAACTACCCGCCCCCGCGTTGTGGAAGGACCGGAAAAATGAAAATTGGTCGCTTTCGGTGCGTGCGTAATGTTTGATAGTCTGTGCATTTGCTCTACTCGGGCCGATTTGGCACGTGCCTTGGTCGATGCGATGGAAAAGCTGATTGATACGTGAAAACTGTCATGGTGGCCGGGTTTCTCGGTGTGTCCCAAACATCACTAAGAAAGTACGCCGCCGCCGGGAAAATCCCCGTGCGGATCAATCCGGCCAACGGTTACCGGCTATTCAAGCGGTCGGATTTGGAGAAGTTCCTCAAAGCCGCCGCCGAGCCGGTGAAATCGAACAAACCCAAGAAGAAATAGAACGAGAGAACAACCACCGCATGGATTCATCGCAACTCAACTGGATCGCCGGTTACATCTGGGGTATCGCAGACGATGTGCTGCGCGATCTCTACGTTCGTGGCAAATACCGGGACGTCATCTTGCCCATGACCGTCCTTCGCCGGCTCGATGCCGTTTTGGAGCCCACGAAACAAGCCGTCCTCGACATGAAGGAGTCGTTGGACAAGGCCGGTGTGACAAACCAGGACGCTGCCCTTCGCCAGTCAAGCGGTCAGGCGTTTTACAACACGTCCAAGTTCACCCTTCGTGACCTGCGAGCGCGGGCCAATCAACAACAACTCCGAGCGGACTTTGAAGACTACCTCGACGGCTTCTCGTCCAACGTCCAAGACATCCTGGAAAACTTCGAGTTCCGTAATCAGATTCCCCGCCTGTCCAAAGCCGATGCCCTGGGCACGCTGATCGAAAAGTTGCTCTCGCCCGAGATCAATCTCAGTCCCAATCCCGTGATGAATGGCGATGGCACGGAAAAACATCCGGGACTCGACAATCACGCAATGGGGACGATCTTCGAGGAGTTGGTTCGACGATTCAATGAGGAAAACAACGAGGAGGCCGGAGAACACTGGACTCCACGTGATGCCGTCAAGTTGATGGCGAAACTGATCTTCCTTCCGATCGCCGATCAAATCGAATCGGGTTCCTATTTGTTGTATGACGGGGCCTGCGGAACTGGCGGCATGTTGACCGTCGCGGAAGACACGCTTGCGGAGTTGGCCGAGGAGCACGGCAAAGAGGTTGCCACGCACCTCTATGGTCAGGAGATCAACGCCGAGACGTATGCGATTTGTAAAGCGGACTTGCTGCTAAAAGGCGAAGGGGAAGCAGCTGACAACATCATCGGTGGCCCGGAACACTCCACGCTATCCAACGATGCGTTTCGCTCCCGCGAGTTCGATTTCATGCTTTCCAATCCGCCGTACGGCAAGAGCTGGAAAAGCGATCAGGAGCGGATGGGTGGAAAAGCCAGCATCAAAGACCCCCGCTTCGTGATCGAACACAATGGCGATCCCGAATACTCGTTGATCACCCGCTCCAGTGACGGCCAAATGCTGTTCTTGGCCAACATGTGCGCGAAGATGAAGCACAACACGCCGCTGGGTAGTCGGATCGCTGAAGTTCACAACGGCTCATCGCTGTTTACCGGAGACGCAGGCCAAGGTGAGAGCAACATCCGCCGCTGGATCATTGAGAACGACTGGCTGGAAGCGATCGTCGCGCTCCCGCTCAACATGTTCTACAACACCGGCATCGCAACTTACATCTGGGTGGTGACGAATCGCAAACCCGATGAACGCCGGGGCAAAGTCCAACTGATTGATGCCACGAAGTGGTTCAAGCCACTCCGCAAAAACATGGGCATGAAGAACTGCGAGTTGGCAGACGAGGACATTCAACGAATCTGCGAGACGTTCCTCGCGTTTGAAGAAACCGAAGAATCCAAGATTTTTCCAAATGAAGCCTTCGGGTATTGGAAGGTCACCGTCGAACGCCCCTTGCGATTGGCAGTTGACCTTTCGCCAGAGCGTCGAAAACAGTTCCGGGCCGCGTGCAAGGAGGCGAAAGAGGAACCGCTGGCGAACGTCGTGGACCGCGTGGCTGAATCCCTTGGGCCAGGGCCACATTTGAACTTCAACACCTTCATGGATTCGATCACTGACGATGCCAAAGAGAACAACGTCAAGCTGACGGCCAAACGCAAAAAGTTGCTTCAAAACGAACTGGCTCAGCGAGATGAGAAGGCTGAACCGGTTATCAAGAAGGTTCACAAAAAGGGCAAAGCCGAAGTCGATCCCATCCGGGGATTGTTTGCCAATCCGGTTGGCGACAAAGCCTTGGTATTGGAATACGAGCCGGATAGCGATCTACGAGACACCGAACAAGTTCCTCTGTTGGAGGATGGAGGCATCGAAGCGTTCATTCGGCGGGAAGTGCTTCCGCATGCCGAGGACGCCTGGTTCGATGAGAGTTCAATCAAAGTCGGCTACGAAATCAGCTTCAATCGCTATTTCTATAAGCCGCAACCGCTCCGGTCACTGGAGGAAATCCGGGCGGACATTTTGGCGTTGGAGAAGGAGACGGAAGGTCTGTTGGTTGAAATCGTAGGGGAAGGGAAAAGCTTTTGAAAGACGCACAGAAGCCAGATCACGCAAGCCTCAGCACGATCATCTCCCGGCTCAAAGAGGGGCGCTTTGTCATCCCGGACTTCCAACGTGACTTCGAGTGGGAACCGAAGGACATTCGGGATCTCATGCGCTCGATCTTTCTCGATTACTACATCGGCAGCCTGCTGTTGTGGAAGGGCAAGGACGAGAACTTCGATGCGCTGTCCTGCGAAACGATCTACGGCTTCTCCGGCAAAGCCGACCGGGAACACATTGTCCTCGATGGTCAACAGCGTTTGACCGCCATGTATTACGCTTTCCTCGCACCGGACGAGCCTCTGCCCAACCGGGCCAACCGCTATGTCTATTTTGTCCGTATCGACAAGCTGATGGCGGAGGAACATGACCAGGCGTTCGATTATGCCTGGGCCAAGAACCATGTTCACAAGCTCCTGACCGACCGCACCAATCAATACGCCGAAAACATTTTCCCACTCGCGATCGTTGGCGCGGGCGGTTGGGAACTCCCCAACTGGGTTCAGGGTTACGAGCAATACTGGAACGATCAGCTCAAAGCCGCAACGGAGGCCGACGATGCCGAGGCGATTGAGACGGCGCAACTTCGAGTGAGCGATGCCAAGGAGTTCGGCGAGTTGCTGCTCGGCATCACGCAGCAGTACCAGGTTTCGTACATCGAACTGGATAAGGACATCGCCGTCGATAAGGTCTGCGACATTTTCACGCAGATCAACAGCAAGGGCGTGCAGCTCGATGTTTTCGACCTCATCAACGCGCTCTTGAAACCCAAGGGGCTGCAACTCAAACACATGTACCGCGAGGCGAAATCGCGGCTGGAGTTCGTCGAAACCTCCCGGATGAATGTCTATGTGTTGCAGGTGATGTCCATTCTGCGGCAAGGCTACTGCTCGCCCAAGTATCTCTACTACCTGTTGCCTGAGCAGAAGAAGCTGGTTCGCGCCCCTGACGGTTCACGAAAAACCGAGATCCTGATTCCCGACATCCACGACTTCGAGAAACGCTGGGATGTCGCGGTCAATGCCTTGGAAGCAGCCATCAAGCTGCTTCGCCATCCCCAGGAGTTCGGCGGCATTTCGTCCAGCTACCTCCCATACGTTTCGATTCTGCCGGCGTTCGCCGCCATCCAGTCGCACGCCAAATCGTTGCCGGCTAACGAACGGTTGTCGGCCCAGCGAAAGATTCGGCATTGGTACTGGGCCAGTGTGTTCACCAACCGCTATTCGGGTTCGGTCGAATCCACCAGCGCCCGCGATTTCCTCGACGTCAAGGAGTGGATCAAAGACGATGCGGCCGAGCCGGCTTTGATTCAAGAGTTCAAACAGCGGTTCAAGAACCTGGAGTTGCGGAAGGAAACCCGCCGTGGCTCCTCCGTCTACAACGGCATTTTCAATCTGCTGGTCTTGCAGGGTGCTCGGGATTGGATGACGGGCAATGTGCCGCAGCACGATGACCTCGACGACCATCACATCGTGCCAGTTTCCTGGGGAGGTAAGAACCTTCAAGGGGACGCCGTTCACACCATCCTCAACAGAACCCCGCTCACCCAAGAGACCAATCGCCACGTCATCTGCGATCGACTGCCCAACGAATACCTCCCCGAGATGATCAAGGACAACGGGGAAACGGCCGTGCGGGCGATCCTGGAATCGCACTTCATCTCGCCTGCCGCCCAGGCCATTCTGCTCCGCGATCCGTTTACACCCGACGACTTCGAGGCGTTTATCACCGAACGTCAGAAGACGTTGCAGGAAGCAATCGAGAACCTGCTGGTCAAAGAGCGGCTGGATCTGCCGCCGCAGTTGCGAGAACTCGACGAGAAAATCGAGTTGGTGGAGCTGAGCTTGCGGAAAACGATTTTAGAATCGCTCGACGGTGATGCCGAAAAACTCCCGCAGCATGTCGCTCAGAAAGTGAACGAGCGGATTCAGAAAGCCAGCAAGAAGAACGCCGCGATGGATTCGGAATACTACGAAGGGCTGTCCGGCAAGCTGGAATACTTCGATCTTCGCGAGTTGCAGGACACAATCACCAGCAAGACATCATGGTCGATGTTCTCGGAGCAGTTTGCCAACAAGGAAACTCTGCTCGGCAAGTTCAATCAGCTTGCCGAGCTGCGAAATGGGATTCGTCACAGCCGCACGGTCGATGAAGTCACCCGCAAAGAA
Organism: Thalassoroseus sp.; assembly: GCF_984380535.1. Taxonomy (NCBI): domain Bacteria; kingdom Pseudomonadati; phylum Planctomycetota; class Planctomycetia; order Planctomycetales; family Planctomycetaceae; genus Thalassoroseus; species Thalassoroseus sp. The sequence goes on along the minus strand of NZ_CFHRBF010000001.1, from coordinate 409,040 downwards.
GGCGAAGCCGCGATCCTCTGGTTCGAGAAGGTACTCAACAAATGATCGACGGACTCAAACCCCACACGACATACACCGATTCCGGCCTGCCGTGGCTTGGAAAGATCCCTTCTCATTGGGAAGTGCGCCGAAATGGTCGGTTGTTTGTCCAGCGAAATGAAACCGGGTTTCCTGACCTGCCGATTCTGGAAGTTTCCCTGAAGACGGGTGTCCGAATCCGTGATTTCGAGAACTCCACTCGAAAACAGGTGATGTCAGACAAAGACAAGTACAAGCGAGCAAAGCAAGGCGACATTGCCTACAACATGATGCGGATGTGGCAGGGAGCAGTCGGTGTGGCTCCAGTCGATGGTTTGATCAGCCCCGCATACATTGTCGCCAAGCCACTGCCGGAAACAGAATCACGATACTACCAGTATCTGTTCCGCACCGGCGCGTACATGGATGAGGTCAACAAGTTCTCACGCGGCATCGTCTCGGATCGCAATCGACTCTACTGGGAAGACTTCAAACAAATGCCGTCTCCGTTTCCTCCTCCAGAGGAGCAATCGGCAATCGTCCGTTTCTTGGACTACGCCGAACGCCGGATACGCCGTTACGTCCGGGTCAAGCGGCAACTCATTGCAGTATTGAACGAACAGAAACAGGCCATCATCCATTGCGCCGTGACCCGTGGCCTCGATCCCGAGGTGCGTTTCAAGCCGTCTGGGGTTGAGTGGCTTGGAGAGGTGCCAGAGCATTGGGATGTGAAGCGGTGTCGGTACATCTTTCGCGAAGTTGATAAGCGGTCTTTGGATGGCTCTGAACAGCATCTTTCCATGAGCCAGAAGCTCGGTCTAGTTCCTAGTCACCTTGTTGATAACAGAACTCTAGTGTCAGAAAGCTACGCTGGTGGAAAACTCTGTGAAGTCAACGACTTGGTGCTAAATCGTCTGAAGGCACACCTCGGAGTGTTTTCCCTGGCCCGTTATGCCGGCGTGATTAGCCCTGATTACACCGTTCTTCGTGCGTTTGATTCGTCTGGCGTCGAATACTTCGAGCATGTGCTTCGGTCGCCAGCCTGTCGTTTCGAGTTGCGGGTACGCGCAAAAGGTATCGTTGAAGGATTCTGGCGTCTCTACACCGATGATTTCTATGACATTAGGCTTCCCGTGCCCCCATCTAACGAACGAAGGAAGATTGCTGCTTACATCGAAGGAACAATAGGCGATCTTGACCGCGCTATCAGCAATGCTGAGCGAGAGTGTGAACTGGTTCAAGAATACCGATCTCGCATCATTGCCGACGTTGTCACCGGCAAGCTCGATGTTCGCGAAGCGATCGCACTCATCGATGAACAGGAAGAAGTCGAACCCAACGCGGACGAGCTGCTCGACAATGTCGAAACCACGCAAGACATCGAGCTCGGGTCCGAGCCGGAGGAAGTCGAAGCATGACCACCGACCGCTCGATGACAAACTTACGGAGGTAGGCGTATGAAACCATTCTCCATTCTCAGTCCAACCACAATGACGCGGGAACATGAGCGAAATCGAATCTGGGAGGAACCGACACATGTTGATTCGTGAACTGACCCTTCGAGGGATTTTGTCCTTTGGTCCCGATTCTGCGCCGCTTGCAATGCAACCGCTGAATGTGCTGATTGGCCCGAATGGATCGGGCAAATCAAACCTGCTGGAGTCGATCGATTTGTTGCGATCTGCTCCGAAAAAGCTAACTGCTCCAATGCGTGGCTCAGCAGGTAGCGGTGTGCGTGAATGGATTTGGAAGGGAACCAAGAATGGCCATGCCTGCGTTGAGGCAATCGTTAGCTATCCGACGGGGCAGCAGCCATTGCGTCATCGTATAGAGTTTGCTGAGACGGCAGCGAGATTCGAGTTGCTCGACGAAGTGATTGAAAATCAACACGCCGATCCAGGGCATGATGATCCCTTCTTCTTCTATCGGTTTCAGAATGGACGGCCTGCGCTTTCTGTGAGAGATGGCGGCAGACGGCAGCTTCAACGCGAGGATGTGGCCGCAGACGAATCGATTCTGTCGCAGCGTAAAGACCCCGATCAGTATCCAGAGTTGTCGTACCTTGCCAACAAGTACAGTGACGTGCGATTGTATCGCGAGTGGTCGTTTGGCCGCACGTCAGTTTTCCGAAGTCCGCAGTCTGCCGACCTACCAAGTGACAGTCTCGAAGAAGATTTTTCAAATCTTGGCTTGTTCTTGAATCACCTTAGAGGAGTTCCAAAAGCGAAGAAGGCCATCCTCCATCATCTTCGCGATCTGTATGCCGGACTTGATGATTTCGATGTACGAATCAAGGGAGGCACGGTAGAAGTGTTCTTGACAGAACGTGACTTCATTATGCCTGCAAGCCGCCTTTCCGATGGAACTCTTAGGTACCTCTGCTTACTCGCCATACTCTGCGACCCCACCCCGCCTGCGCTTGTATGCATCGAGGAACCTGAGCTTGGATTGCATCCAGACATGCTTCCAAAGATTGCCGATCTTCTTTCCGAGGCGTCGTCACGAACACAGTTGATAGTGACGACTCATTCGGACATTCTTGTCGACGCGATGACCGAAACGCCTGAATGTGTTGTCGTGATAGAAAAACACGATGGAAAGACCGAATGTAAGCGATTGGAGGAGACGGATGAGTTGAAAAAGTGGCTTGAGAAGTACCGGCTCGGGCAGCTTTGGACTCGGGGTGAAATCGGAGGGACACGCTGGTGAGCGCAAAAATCTACATCGAGGGCGGCGGAGATTCCAAAGAACTGAACACGCGATGTCGCCAAGGTTTTCGCAAACTACTGGAGAAGTGCGGTTTTACCGGCAAGATGCCGCATTTGGTCGCCTGTGGGAGCCGAAACGACACTTTCGGAGACTTTTCAACCGCTCATGACGCCGCGGGTGGTCGCCGTTATGTAGCGATGCTAGTCGATAGCGAAGATCCTGTCGCGGACATCGAACAAACATGGGCACATCTCAAAACTCGCGACGGCTGGGATGCACCAACTGGCGCGACTGACGACCAAGTATTACTCATGACGACGTGTATGGAGACGTGGATCGTCACGGATAGAAACGCACTTCGGGATCACTATTCGGGGTGCCTGCGCGAGAATGCGCTTCCGCCTCTGGCAAACATGGAAACTCGCACGCGAGGAAGTGTTCAGATCGCGATTGTTCAAGCGAGTCGCGACTGTAAGAACAAATACGAGAAAGGGAAACGATCTTTTGAAATCTTGGAGAAACTCGACCCTGAACAACTGAAAGATCATCTACCGAGTTTCGTTCGGCTCAAACGAGTCCTCGGGGAGAAGTTATGACGACCGACACTAGCGAACACGGCCTCGAATCCCTGATCGTCAAGCACATGCTGGTGTCGGGCTGGATCGCCGGCTCGCCCGGCGACTACGACCGGGCCTACGCCATCGACTTGGTGCAACTTCGGGAGTTCATCGAAGCTACCCAGGACTCCCTCCTGGACGCCCTCGACCTCGGGAACGACAGCCCGGCGCGGCGGAAGTTTCTCGCCCGGCTTCAAGGCGAGATCACCAAGCGGGGCACGATTGATGTGCTGCGGAATGGCATCAAGCACGGTCCTCACCACGTCGACCTGTTCTATGGCACGCCGACACCAGGCAACACCAAGGCCGAGGAACGCTTCGCCGCCAACCGGTTTAGCGTCACCCGGCAACTGCGGTACAGCCGGGATGAAGCCCAACTCGCGTTGGATTTGGGCTTGTTCATCAATGGGCTCCCGATTGCCACGTTCGAGTTGAAGAATAGCCTCACCAAGCAAACCGTGGATGATGCCGTTTGGCAATACAAGAAGGATCGCGACCCGCGCGAGCTGCTGTTCGAGTTCGGCCGCTGCGTGGCCCATTTCGCGGTGGATGACCACGAAGTCCGATTTTGCACGCAACTCAAGGGCAAGGCGTCCTGGTTTCTGCCGTTCAACAAGGGTTACAACGACGGGGCTGGTAATCCACCCAACCCGAATGGTTTGAAGACCGACTATCTTTGGAAGCAGATTCTCACGCCCGCCGGACTGACGAACATCCTGGAAAACTATGCCCAGATCGTCGAGTTCAAGGATGACAAGACCGGCAAGAAAAAGCGGGCTCAGATTTGGCCCCGGTATCATCAGCTCGACGTTGTACGAAAACTGCTGGCGACAGCCGGTCAAGCGGGTGTCGGTCACCGCTACTTGATTCAGCACTCGGCCGGCAGCGGCAAATCCAACTCCATCGCATGGCTCTCGCATCAACTGATCGGCTTGAACAGAGACGACAAGGAAGTTTTTGACTCGATCATCGTCATTACGGACCGGCGCATCCTTGACCAACAGATCCGGGACACGATCAAGCAGTTCGCTCAGGTTGGCGCGACGGTTGGTCACGCCGAGCACTCCGGCGATTTGCGAAAGTTCATCGCCGGCGGCAAAAAGATCATCATCTCGACCGTGCAGAAGTTCCCTTTCATCCTGGATGAAATCGGCAGCGACCATCGCGGTCGGCGATTCGCGATCATTATCGACGAAGCCCACTCCAGTCAGGGCGGAAAAGTGGCGGCATCGCTGAACGTCGCTCTCTCCGAGGCTGGTGAAGAACAAAAAGACGAGACGACCGAGGACAAAATCAACCGGGTCATGGAAGCTCGCAAACTGTTGCCGAACGCCAGCTATTTCGCGTTTACCGCCACTCCCAAGAACAAAACGCTGGAAATCTTTGGCGAACCGTACCAGGAAGGCGGCGAGACCAAGCATCGTCCCTTCCACTGCTACACGATGAAGCAGGCGACGCAGGAAGGCTTTATCCTGGACGTTCTGAAAAACTACACGCCGGTCGCGAGCTATTACAAACTCGTCAAGGCCATCGAGGATGACCCCGAGTTCGACACGAAGAAAGCCAAGAAGAAGCTGCGCAAATACGTGGAGAGCCATGACCACGCGATCCAGATCAAAGCCGAGATCATGGCCGATCACTTTCAGGAACAGGTGATCGGGCTCCAGAAGATCGGTGGAAAAGCTCGCGCCATGGTCGTCACCAGCGGAATCAAGCGAGCGATTCAGTATTACCACGCGATACGCGACTATCTGAAGGAGTGTAAAAGCCCGTACAAGGCCATCGTCGCGTTTTCGGGGGAATACGAGTACGGCGGCCAGAAAGTCACTGAAGCGTCACTCAATGGATTCCCCAGCAGCAAAATCGCCGACGCCATTCAAGAAGATCCCTACCGGTTCCTGATTTGCGCCGACAAGTTCCAAACCGGCTACGATGAGCCGCTTCTCCACACAATGTATGTCGATAAACCGCTGTCGAGCATCAAAGCGGTGCAAACACTCTCCCGGCTCAACCGGGCGCATCCGCAAAAACACGATGTGTTCGTTCTGGATTTCATGAACGACACCGACACGATTCAGGAAGCGTTCGCACGGTACTACCGCACGACGATCCTCAGCAAAGAGACCGATCCCAACAAGCTGCACGACTTGAAGAACGACCTGGATGGTTACCAGGTTTACGGTCCAGAGCACATTGATGAGTTGGTGACCCTTTACCTCAACGGCGCGGATCGGGATAAGCTGGACCCGATTCTCGATGCGTGCGTCGCCACATACAACGAGGAGCTCGACGAAGACGGTCAGGTCGAGTTCAAAGGCAAAGCCAAGGCGTTCTGCCGAACGTATGATTTCCTCGCGTCGATCCTGCCCTACACCAACGCTGGCTGGGAGCGTTTGTCGATCTTTCTGAACTTCCTGGTGCCCAAGCTGCCAGCTCCGAAGGAAGAAGATTTGTCGAAGGGGATTCTGGATTCCATCGACATGGACAGCTATCGCATCGAGAAGCATGCGGCGATGCAGATACAGTTGGCTGACCAAGACTCCGAGATCGACCCGGTGCCGATGGGCGGCGGTGGCTTCGGTTCCGAGCCGGAACTCGACCGGCTCTCGAACATTCTCAAGACGTTCAACGACCAGTTCGGCAACATCCCGTGGACCGACGCCGATCGCGTCCACAAACTGATCACCGAGGACATCCCGGCCAGAGTCGCCGCCGACACCGCCTATCAAAACGCCCAAAAGCAGGGCGACAAGAGCAAAGCCCGCATCGAACACGACGCCGCTTTGCTCCGCGTCATGGTGGGGCTTTTGAAGGATGATACTGAGCTGTTCAAACAGTTCAGCGACAACGAAGGTTTCAAACGCTGGCTCGCGGATACCGTATTCGGTTTGACGTATGAGGGAGATGCTGCATGACATCAAACTCCTTCAGACACTGGATTCCGATCTGGGCTTTGGCCCTGAACTGGCTAAGGTGCAGGTTGTTTGAAGGCGCATTGTGGGCACTCCCGTGATTCAAAAATGAAAAAATGGATGGCATAACCGTGGCTACATTTTGGACTAACAAATCTGTGCAGCCTTTCGCCCAAGGCGGTGACCCGGTCGCTGCGTTGATTGATCGCGCAAACGATGTTGTCTTGGAGGCTGTCGAAAACGGTTGGACAGGTCCACCCTTCGACACGTTTGAGTTGGCGAATCTCCTCGGCATCGCCGTTATCCCTTGCGAGTCGATTCGCGATGCCCGTCTCGTCGCAATGCCGAGAGATCGCTACCGTATCGAATACAACCCTCTGCAACCGCAATCGCGAATCCGGTTTTCGATTGCTCACGAAATCGCCCATACATTCTTCCCTGATTGTCGCGAGATGGTTCGCAACCGGTCAGCGAAACATGAAATCGAAGGGGACGAATGGCAACTTGAAATGCTATGCAATGTCATTGCCTCTGAGTTACTGATGCCGATGGGGAGCTTCCCCGAGATTGGAGACGCCGAATTTTCGATCGACAATCTGCTGCGACTCCGCGCACGATTCCAGGTCTCAACCGAAGCGGTTTTGTTGCGGTTCCTCAAACTATCAAGAACTCCGTGTGCTGTGTTCGCGGCATCCGGTCAGCAAAGTAGTTCGTCCTCCTTGAAGATAGATTACGTCAGGACTGCCAACGACTGGAATCTGCCATTTCACAGTAGTTCGAGAATCCCAGCTTCCAGCGTTGTCAACGAGTGCGTGTCTATTGGATTCACAGCAAAGGGAATGGAAGTATGGGATTCTCACCTCGGCGAAATGCGAGTCGAGTGCGTTGCGATTCCATCGTACCCCGGAGCAGACCAGCCTCGCGTCGTGGGCTTGCTCGCCCCAGCCGTGGCTGAGACGCTTGAACTTCCCACCATTCAGTATTTGAACGGTGACGCCACTTCTCCTCGCGGTGATGGAGACCGCATCATTACGCATGTTGTGAATGACGCCACACCTCGATGGGGTGGTGGTTTTGCCCGTGTGGTCGGCCAGTCTTGGCCGGAAGCGCAGCAAGACTTCGTGTCTTGGGTTGAGCAAGATCGAAGCCGGCTTCGCCTTGGCAATCACCGTTTGTTCCAGGTTGAAGATGATCTTTGGGTATTTCACATGGTGGCACAACACGGCTACCGGCAATCATCGCGCCCTGGAATTCGGTACCACCATTTGGAAACTTGTTTGAGAGCGCTGCATGACGCAGCCCACGACCACATGGCGTCGGTACACATGCCGCGTATTGGATGTGGTCAAGCAGGTGGGAACTGGCCGGTCGTTGCCGAGTTGATAGATGACATTCTGTGCCGCAATGGAATCGATGTGACTGTTTACACGCTTCCATCCGAACGGGCTCAATGGGAACGGCCTGATCGTCAGCGAACCCTCTTTGATTTGGCAGATTCCGAATGAACTAAGGGGGCGTTGAATGGAAAAGCTGATAGTCCTACTCTCCGGCTCTGTTGCCTCCGGCAAAAGTACGCTCGCCTCGCTATTGGAGCGAGAGTTCAACTGTCGAGTGGTCAAGACGTGGCAGCTCCTGAAAGCTGTTGATCCAAAAGTGACACCTGACCGGGGAGCACTTCAGGCTTTAGGTGAAAAACTTGACAAGAAGACCCGTGGCGAGTGGGTTGTCGAAGGACTCGACAAGGTCATTAGGTCTTCCCCAGAATACAGCATCTTTGTCGTCGACGCGGTACGCATCCAGTCGCAGATTGACGCTATTCGTCGTGGTTATGGACGAAACGTCAAACACATCCATTTGGAAGCTCCGACTGAAACACTTGCCACGCGATACGAGGAGCGAGACAGGAAGTCGATCAAGGAGTTTGAATCGCACGCCGAGGTATTGAAGGACAAAACCGAACAAGCGGTACCGAAGTTGGCAGAAACGGCTGACATAGTCATCGACACGCACCGCAACACTCCAGACGACGTGCTTGTCCGTTCTGCTTGCCATCTTGGGCTCTATGGTCGTGGATACGATCGTCTCGTAGACGTGCTCATTGGCGGCCAGTACGGGAGCGAAGGGAAGGGGCAGATTGCCGCGTATGTCGCTCCAGAATACGACGTCCTGATCCGTGTGGGTGGGCCAAATGCCGGGCATAGCGTCTATGAACACCCCACCCCTGACGTGTTTCATTCGTTACCGTCAGGCACCAATCGGGCCGCCAACTCGAAGATAGTTATCGGTGCTGGAGCAGTTGTGAATGTTGACACTCTCTGGCATGAAATCAACACCTGCGAGTTGTCACCAGAACGCCTAACCATAGATCCCCAGGTCTTGCTGATTAGTAAGAAGGACATCTCGCGCGAAACGGCGAATGTGAAGAACATGGGGTCAACCGGCCAAGGAGTTGGCGCGGCAACCGCTCGGCGCATTCTTGATCGAGGTGTGCGGTCCGTCCCAATGGCGCGGGACATCGACAAGTTGAAGCCCTATGTTCGGCCTGCTCACGAAGTGATCGAACATGCTTGTCGGAGTGGGAAAAGGGTGTTTCTTGAAGGCACCCAAGGAACTGGATTGAGTCTTTACCACGGCTCCTATCCGCATGTCACATCGCGAGACACGACTGTCGCCGGTTGTCTCGCCGAGGCAGGTATCTCACCCAGTCGAGTGCGGAAGGTCTTGATGGTTTGTCGGACGTATCCAATCCGCGTACAGAACCCGGCTGGTGACGGAAAACATTCTGGACCAATGTCACAGGAAATCTCCTTGGATGAGATCGCTCAACGCTCAGGCATTGCGCTCGCCGAACTGAAGAAAACGGAGACGACGACAACCACAAAACGGCAGAGGCGCATTTCCGAGTTCGATTGGAGGCTCCTCAAGAGAGCCGCCGAGCTAAATGCACCAACGGACATCGCTTTGACGTTTGTGGATTATCTCGGAGTCAAGAATCAGGATGCGAGGCGGTTTGAGCAACTAACAGATGTCACGCTTCGATTCATTCAGGAAGTTGAGCGTGTCGCGGGAGCTCCTGTGTCCTTGATCGCGACTCGCTTTCACCATCGGAGTATCATTGACCGTCGTGGATGGTAGGACGTACGAACATGGCATTTTCAGACACACATTTCACCCGGACGCGACCGTATCTCTATCATTTGACGGATCGCGAAAATCTGAATCACATTCGCGCAACACCGGTGTTGCTGAGTGCGGCGGTCCTCATGCAGCAGGCTGGTGACACTTCGTACCTTCGGGCTAAACGCGAGTCCTCGATACAAGTCACCGTTGGCCAGCGCGTGTTCAACATTCGGGACCAGCAACCGCTCTACGAGGGCAACATGACATTACAAGGCGGTTACCGGTTTGGTGACGTCATTGAGCTGCTCAATCAACGGGTTTTCTTCTGGCCCGGAACGCCAAGCGGTCCGATTTCCTACGGTGAACGACATTTCCTACGCTACGTAGACGATCAACCCGTCATCTTGCGTGTCGCAACTGCCGAGCTATTTCAAGCGAACAACGGTGTTTCGCCGCTCTATTGCCGGTACAACTCTGGTTCTCCTCGCTGCTCATACGGTCAAGGAAGCCCCCGTGGTCCCGATACATTTGTGACGGCGGCAGACGCAGACTTCACCGCGAGCAATACGGTGGAGGTGACATTCCTTGATCAAGTGACCTTGCCGGCCCGTGTGGAGGTAAGCGATTCGATCAATGGTCCATGGCGTACGATCTAGGGAGGCGACTTTGGATAGGCGAACCACTGCTTCAGCCCATTGGATCGGTCTCCTTATCATTGTCACCATCTGCCTCGGCGCGGGCGGCCTCGGAGCCGCCGCTACCACACCGGAGATCGACGGCTGGTACATGACGATCGAGAAGCCGTCGTGGAATCCGCCCGATTACATTTTCGGGCCGGTTTGGGCCACGCTCTACATCATGATGGCAGTCGCGGCCTGGTTGGTGTGGAAACCGGAAGGATTCAAGGGAGCGGCCACTACGCTCACCTTGTTCGCCGCTCAGCTCGGCTTGAACGTCGCTTGGTCCTGGATTTTCTTCGGCATGCACCAACCCGGTTGGGCGTTCGTGGAGATTGTGATCCTTTGGCTGGCGATCGTGGCGACGACCATCGCCTTCTTTCAGAAATCGAAAATCGCGGGTGGACTAATGGTGCCATACCTGGCGTGGGTTAGTTTCGCCAGCGTCCTGAACTTTGCGATTTGGCGGCTGAATGTGGTATGACCAAGGCGGTTTCGATGTGTAACTGGAGATTGGAACAGAGCCAATGGCGTTCGTAAAACACTTGTGTTGGCTACTCTTGATCCTCGCTTTGCTGTTAGGGACTCACTCATCGAAGGCTGATGAGTCGCGCACGGAATCATCTTCCGTCTCGATTACCACCACAGCTAACGCGCCGACGCGGCAGAAGACACATCTGGTCAAGGAAGACCATGCTGAAGTTGCGACATTCTTGCTTGAAGTTGAGATTGATCCGACAACCAGAAACGAGGGTGACATCCAGGCGATTGCTGGCATTGCCATCAATCTCGCGGAAGATGTGACGAACGCTTTGCCGAGTCGAGAGCGCCAAGGCATTTGTTTCGAGATTCGGGAGGGAGCAACGGCCGGGTTCTGGGACATTTGGATTGATGGAATCAATGAACCCCGCCGCCAGCCGTCGCCCCGGCCATCGGGATGGGTGGACAATCGCCAATACCAGAAACCCTGGGAGTTCACTCCGCACGCTGGGACTTACAGACTCCGCATCATTGGATCGCCCGCCGAAAAAGGAACGCATCTACGATTTTACTTCGAGCATCTTGATCGGCCGGTCTTCGAGTTCACCGTCCCGAGAAGGATTGTGCCAGCGCAGATTGCTTTCTACGCCGTGACGGGCGGCAGTGATTCGCGAACGAATACGGCGACTTTCAAGAATCTCCAGGTTCGAGAAGTTTCGCAGTTGGATTCCCTCGTCAACCCATCTGCGAGGGACATCGTTCTCGATGCAGTCAATCTGAATCATCCAGCGATGTCGAAAGTTGCCTCGGCACTCGCTAAGCAGGAGCGGGATCTGGCCGGAAAACTTCTGCTCGACCATTTGCGAACTCGCACCGCGCCGGTAGGTCCTGGCTTTCAAGTCGAATACCACGGCACCAACTATCGGGAAGTGGCCGATGCCGTCTTGGAAGATCGCTATGGGACGACTGGCCCGTTCTTGAACTTTGAGAAGACCTACATTGACGGCAAGAGCAATCGGCAGCCGTTCGTCGATGAGAAGGGCGTGATCCGCTGGGATCTTTGTCACGGACATTTGACGCGACATTTTCATTGGGTCTCGCTGGCAAAAGCGTATGCCGAGACGAATGATAAACGCTATGCCGCTCGGTTCTCGCGAGAAGTACGGGACTGGGTGGCCCGAGAGCCTTTTCTGCATCCGCGGAATCCCGACATCGGCGGCTTGAACTGGATGGATGGAACCACATTCGAGCTGGGGTATCTGAATACTAGCAACATCGGGCGCCGCTGCGAAATGACCTGGTGGCCCGCCTACGATGAGTTTCGCAAGTCGCCCGATTTCACAGAGGAAGCTCACTTCCAAATGCTGCTTGGGTTTCTCAGGCAGTCGCGTCTGATCATGAACCCCAGCAGCTTTGCGGGCCATGATGACGGCGGGGCTCACACGTGCGTGGCCTTGCTCCAGAACGCCCTAATGCTTCCCGAGTTTGCCGAGTCAATACGCTGGGAGCAGGAAGCGGTTCGCCGTTGGAACGACGTGTTGAAAGTCCAGTTCCATGAGGACGGCAGCCATGTCAGCTTGAGCACGGGCTACAACTGGGCCTCGATCATGGCCTTGGAGAACATGGTCGCACTTTACCGCCGAGTCGGTCGCGAGGTGCCCGAGCGATTTCTCAAGACGTTGGAACTCGCGTATCGACATCCGATCGCCTTGTCGCGTCCCGATCAGGGGCAGATCGACATGAACGACGGCGGCTGGGGCATGATCGACGATCACATGCAGCGAGCGCACAAGCTGTTTCCCGACCGGCAGGATTTCTTGTGGATGGCGACCAAGGGCAAGCAAGGAAATCCGCCGGACTATCGTTCAATCTACTTCCCCAACGGTGGCCACATCGTGATGCGGACGGGGTGGGGACCGCAGCATCGCTATCTGTTCATGGATGTCGGACCGGTTGGAGCCAGTCACGGCAAGGAAGACAAGCTCAACCTCTATCTGGATTACGGTGGACACCAACTTCTGGCCAGTGGCGGACGGGGTTCGTATGCGGGTGGCCCGTTCGCGGCATACACCGGCTCGACGCGAGCTTACAACACGTTACTGGTGGATGACGGCGTTCAAGCCCGCATCCCTTACCGCGTAGAGATCGACGGCCATTCGCCCGAGCCGCGCCGCTTTGTGACTGGTGACCACTTCGAGTACGCCGAGGGTTTTCATACTCACGGCTGGTTCACTCCCGAGAAACACATCGAGGGTAAGCACAGCCGGCAGATCGTGTTCGTCAAAGGAACAAACCCGCCGGAAACGTCCTATTGGGTGGTCTTCGACACTGTCGAGCCAAAGGACTCGAACGAGCACGCCTATGAGGCTCTGTTCCACATCCGCCGCAATCATGCGGCAATCACTGATGAAAAATCGAAGACGGTTCACGGTTGGGATGCAGGAGCTGCATTACGGATCTTGCCCCTTCCTGCCGACTCCCTGGATGTCGAGCTTGTTCACGGACAGACCGAACCGCACATCCAGGGCTGGCACGTGGTGGGGAAAGCCAAGGCCCCGATGTGGACGCCAATCTATCGCTGGCGAGCCACCGGCAAAACAACCCGAGCCTGGGTTTTGGTTCCGGCAGGTGCTGACCAGAAATGGTGTGTCGATCAAGTGAAGATTGAAATCAACTCTCCGAAACTCCTCGTAGTTCGCTGTGTGCATCCTGACGGCAGTAGCGCCGTCATCTACCGCCGCGATCCCAGCCAACCGCCGCAACGGATTCACGGCGTGGAACTCGATGGCGATGTCGGCGCGTTCTCGGTGACGATGGCAGGCAAGGTGCAAGAGCGATTCTCTGTGAAACCCAAACCTGGCTCCGTGTCGGCCCGTTGATGAGCAGGAGAAGTCGTTGATGAAGATTTGGAAGGCAAGTTTACTCGCCTTTGCCTTGCTTGCCTCGGCAGGCGTTGCAGCTGAACCGATGCACTCGGCAGCAACTCCCGATCGGACATGGCCGTTCGATTCCACTTCCTCAGAGCAACTCCAGCAGAAAGGCGGTTCAGCGGTTGAAGCGGCCGGAGTTCGCAAACAATGCCTGGTTCTCAAAGGCAAATCACTGCTTGAAGTAAAGGACTCCACATCAGTCCCCAACAGCAAAAAGCCGTTCACCCTCACCGTCTGGTTCAATCCGTACAACCTCGACCGTGGTCAGCAAATGATTGCAGCGAAGAATCGCTACTCCCTGAATGAACGCGAGTGGGGCGTGATGGTTGACCGCGATCAAAAGTTGCGGCTCTACATTCACCAAGGCGGTTGGAAGACTGCCCAGGCCGACACTGCGTTGAAACTGGGGCACTGGCATCAGGCGGGCGTTGTGGTTGAGGCTGACAAAGCCGAACTGTGGTTGAACGGCAAGCTCGCAGGCACCGTCGAACTCTCGCGACCGATCCCCAGCACCAAGGCCCCGCTGACGTTTGGCGGCGTCGATGACAACGGCCGGATTTGGCAAACCTTCATGGGCGCGTTGGATGAAGGCATGCTTTTCGATCGCGCCCTGAAGCCAAACGAAATGGCAGCGCTCTACGAGCCGGTCCAGGCGACTCACCGGCTTCCCGATTATGCCAAACCGTTCCCGCTCTGGGACGAAACCCAATCGTTACTCGTTGCCGATGCCATCCCCACCCTGAAAAACGTCAAGTTCCGTGTCATCAAGAAGTGGGACCGCGAGGCAGACGGTTACACGTTTTTGCATGGCGTGGGACTCGGCTGGCACAAAGGCAAGCTCTACGCTTCCATCGGGCACAACAAAGGTGCAGAGAATACCGTCACCGAGGAGGCTCAGTACCGGGTGAGCGAAGATAAGGGCCACACTTGGAGCGAGCTGCGAGTCATTGACGCGGGCGAGGAAGCCAATCTCGCGGTGAGTCATGGAGTCTTTCTCTCACACAAAGGCAAACTCTGGGCCTTCCACGGGGCCTATCACAACAAGATGGAGAACATCCATACGCGGGCTTACTCGCTAGATGAAAGCACCGGCAAATGGCACAGCCATGGCGTCGTGATCCGCAACGGTTTCTGGCCGATGAATCAGCCGTTCAAAATGCCTGACGGCAACTGGATCATGCCAGGTATCTCGGCAGGGCCGTATTCCAACACGCGCGTGTTTCCGGCGGCGGTCGCGATCAGCCATGGCGACGATTTCACCCAGTGGGATTACGTCGAGATCCCAACCGGTGAAGGCATCGACCGCATGTGGGGCGAGTCGGCGATCTGGGTCGATGGCAAACGGGTCTTCAACATTGCCCGTTACGGCGGCGGCGCTTTGGCCCTGGCGGCGATCAGCAAGGATTACGGCCGGACGTGGTCAGCTTCTCGCATCAGCAACTTGCCCATGGCCACGTCGAAACCCGCTGCGGGAATACTCAGCACGGGACAGCGATACCTGATCTGCACAACGGCCAAGAGCAACGGTGGCCGGCGCTCTCCGCTGACGATTGCCGTGACAGCTCCCGGTGAAAATGTCTTTCGCAAGGTGTTCGTGATTCGCCGTTCTCGGCATCCCGACCAACCAGGCGAATCGGCGGACAGCCTCAGTCTTTCGTATCCGTGCGCGATCGAGCATGATGGACACCTTTATGTCGGGTATTCCAACAACGGTGGCCGTCGCGGCAACCTCAACAGCGCCGAACTGGCCATCATCCCGATGGAGCAGTTCAAGTAGGATAGAGACAGAGACGAAAAAAGGAGGAATAGCTTGGTTGTGGCGGTTTGGTTCAGAAAAAAGGGAGCGTTTCTTTGATGCAGAAATGTATGGTCCAGATTTGCGTTGTCCTATGCTTGTTGCTGGTCGGTGTCAGCAAAGCGACGGCCGGAGTACGGTTGGCCGGTATTTTCGCGGATCACATGGTCCTTCAACGCGAGCAGCCGGTGAAAATCTGGGGCTGGGCAGACAAGGGTCAACAGGTTCGAGTTGAGTTCGCCGGCCAGGCTGTCGAAACCTCTGCGGCGGGTGATGGAGCTTGGGCCGTCACACTCAAATCGCTCGAAGCGACCCAAAGGGAAAAATCCCTGCGGGTTGAGAGCGGCGATCAGTCCATTGTCATCAATGATGTCCTAGTCGGCGAAGTCTGGCACGCGAGCGGACAATCGAACATGGCCATGACCGTGGGCGCGATGCTGAAAGAACTCGATGCGGTCAAAGCCGACATCGCCTCGGCAGACCTGCCAGCGATGCGTTTCTGTCGGATCAACGACGCCGAGAGCGCCAAGCCTCTAAATGATTTGCGAAGTCCGGTGACTTGGACGGTCTGCAATCCCGCAACCGTTTCGGGATTCTCAGGCGTCGCGTTTTACTTTGCTCGACGATTGCATCAAGAACTCGATGTACCGATTGGTGTGATTGACTCGGCCCGTGGTGGCACGCCGATTGAACCGTTCATTCCCCGAGCCGCTTTTGACTCTCACCCGACCTTACGTCGCGAACTGGAACTGGGTGACCGAGAGGACCTCGACGGAATCTGGAAACTGCCCGGTGGTGTTCGTGCCCGCAGCACAACTTGGTTGCCCGGCCGACTGTTTCATTCCCGGTTGGCACCGATCAGCAGTTTCACTACTCGCGGGGCGATCTGGTATCAGGGCGAATCGAACAGTGGCGTGCAGGAAGATCCCCGCGACTATCAGCACAAGATGCGTGCCCTGATCAATGGGTGGAGAGCCGCCTTCGGAAACAAGAACTTACCCGTGTATTTTGTTCAACTCCCAGGCAGCGGAGCCGGTGATGGCTGGCCGTATTTGCGAGAGCAACAGCGGCTCGCGGCCGATCTTCCGCACACGGGAATGGTCGTCACCATCGACCTGGATGGCAAAGGAATCCACCCGGCCAACAAGATCGACGTTGGACACAGGCTCGCCCGTTGGGCACTCGCCAAGGATTACGGCAAGGAGATCACCTTCAGCGGCCCTATGTTTGACCGGCAAGAGACCCAAGGTGATCGAATCATCCTACATTTCAAGCACGCCGAAGGTGGCCTTATGGTAGCGACCAAGAAGGGCCTCGCGGCACCGAAGGAAACGCCGGACGCAACACTCTCTCATTTCGAGGTGGCCGATGCGTCCGGCGATTGGCAACCGTCCACGGCGAAGATTGAAGGCCAGACGGTTGTCGTAAGCAGCAACGAGGTCAAATCGCCGATCGCAGTCCGTTACGCCTACGGCGTTTCCCCGCAGAACTGCAACCTCTACAACAAGGCGGGGCTGCCGGCTGCACCGTTTTGCTCGAAACCCGATTTGGTGAAGTATGATCCCAAAATACCCAAATAGCACTCAACTCGTTGGGGTTCATCCGATGGAACTCCCTATTAGTCACACTTGATGGTTTTCCAACGACAGTGGATGCGGGGGAACTTGAAAAATTGGCAAACTGGCTATCTTTCCGAACGATCAACTCAAGGTAACTTGGCGGTCGCCACTGATCTCGGGCTGGCGGCTCATCTCCCTGGATGTCTCAGACTCTCCAATTTCGTCTCCCAGAACTGAGCTCGGATCTGGGGCGCTATGGGCCGTGACAATTTCTCGTTTTTTCTCAGAATCCATCAAATTATGTGGAATAGAACCGGTTCGAGATGCATCTTAGTAATGTAGCGGCCAGCTCTCATTGCTTCGGCCCGAGTGGCTTTTGCCCTCCTGCTTCGGACCCACGTCGTCCGACCTCACCGATTTTTGTTGTGGTCCAGTGACGGCCCGCTTTCTCGCCAGGGACTGCTTCCCTGTTGGCCGAAAGGCCGCGGACTTCTAACCTCACCGTTGCCGTGTTTGTCTAGCAGTTGCACCAGTACCAGTCGACCGTACGGTTGCAGCCGATGGTTCAGGAAACATCGCAGTCGACGCCGCCATGTGATCAGGTATCCGAGGTGTCGCAGCCGGTTTTCTTCCAGGATGAAATCGCCAGTCGAGCACATCATGGCAACCCAATGGAGAAGTCCAAGCAAATGTTTGAGGAGTTACTTTACGATGAAGATTTCGAAATGCAGCGTGAAAGGTTACGACCCCCAGCTGGTATTTCCCATCGACTCGATCGACTTCCACGTCTTTCAATGGATTCTCCACAGCGGGCAGGTAGACCTTGACGACCTGGTTCAAAAGGCGAGGACCATCGCAGAAAAGGTCGTTTTGGATAACTCCGCCGACTACACGGTGGAAGAACGGATGCCTGAGGAGTTGAGCTGCCTCGTCGCCGAGCTCCTGGAAGAATGGCTCAATACTTGGATCGGAGAAATTGGTCATCCGAATTGGGTCGAAGCAGACACGTTGGAAATGTTTCGTGACCCGGACAACTCCCCAGAAGTGTTGCACGGCCTGCTTGATCTGTTCGGTCCCCTGATCGTGTCACAATGGCGTTCGGAAGTATGTAGCTTGTCGATTGCTGAAGCAATTCTTCGGACGAAAGGCTTGTCGACGAAGCCGGCTACCCGCGTCGAGTCCGTTTGACGCGCACTACCTACGCACTACTGGTCGCGGTACTGCCTGAATTGCTCAGGTTGACCAGCACAGTTCAGGCCGGGCAGCAGATGTCTGCTGCCCGGCCATCTTTCGACGCTCGAAACACCTTCGAGCATTGGGAATCTCCATGTCATTCAAATCGTAATGAAATGAACATTCTCGAATCACCAGGAGACGCGAAAATGAAAAATGATGTAATGAGCTCGCCACTGTTTTTTGTCGGAGACAGCGAACCGCGAGGCAGCTACGTTCTGCGTATTCATGTCAGCGAGGACATTCCGGCGATGCCGTTTGGCGGCTTCAAACGTGGAAAACGCATCGCTGTGCCGGCCGGGGAGTACGTCTATGTCGGTTCCGCCATGGGCCGGAAAGGCTCCGTATGCCTGAGCAAACGGCTCCTGCGTCACGCCTCGCGTAGCGGAGACAAAGACGCTCACGCGGTTCGTAAAATCATGCTGAGCCAATTCCCGAAGATGGGGCTCGCTAGCACTGATCTTCACGCCCCTGCGCAAAAGACCCTCAAATGGAACGTGGATCATTTGCTGGATGTCGACGTCGCAGATTTGGTCAGCGCTTACATCGTCCGTTCTCCCGTTGTGCTGGAACCGGCGATCGGCGACATGTTGGAAAACGATGCCCATACCATCGTCCTCGAGAAGGGCTTAGGAGCAAATGACCGGCCAGGCTCAACCTACCTGCTCCGTGTCGAAGCAGAGCAGGATTGGTGGAATGAATTGGGTTCCCGCCTTGAAACGCTTCGCGAATCGGTTTTGAGTAAGAAAGGTTTGACCTGCCAAAAACCGCTGCGTGAGTAGCGGTTGAACGTCCGCAAATCATCGGAATGGGCCTAAATGTTCCGGCAGCGGATGTCTAACAATTACAGTCGATTCAATGTGAACTCTGGCGGCCGGTGGACGTTGTTCCTCCGGCCGTCCCCTTTGTAACTAAGCCGCCCTCCGCTCGAACGACTTGACCAAGCCGCCCACGTGTTCCTTCACCTCGATCTGCTCCATGGTTAGCGTCTCAACTTCATCCGGCTCATCTCGCACCGGCGGCAGATGCTCCCGCTCCATGTGGCTGCGATGATGGTTGTAATAGTCGGTGAACTCGCTGACCAAATGATCCAAGTGCCGTTTACCGAAGATGATGAACTTGTTCAAGCACTCCAATTTGATTGTCTCGATGAAACGCTCGCACCTGCCGTTGAGATTAGGACTGGCTTTGGGCAGCGAGTTGGTTCGCAGGCCCCGAGATTTCAGCTTGGCCGTAAACTCCTTGGTGAACTTGGTGTCCTTGTCGTGCATCACGATGTCGGGTTTCTCCTCCCGGCTGGCAGTCTGATCGACGAACAGATCGGCCTGCTTTTCGACCCACGCGGAGTTGGGATGGAGCGTGGATTCCGAGACGATCACCTCGCGAGTCGTCATGCAGAGCCACACTAGCACATACATGTCCCGCAACCCCTTCACTGTAACTGTTTTGACCGAGAAGAAGTCAACGGCCCAAAGCGTCTTCGCATGTCGCTTTACGAAGTTATCCCAGTTGTCTGAGGTCCGATCCGGGCCGGGCTCAATCCCTTCCTCCTTCAAGATGTTCCGCACCGTCTGCCGGCTAATCTTTTTGATGCCGAGCTTTCGCAGCTCGCCGATGATGCGGGTGTAGCCAAACCCAGTCGTCTTGGCGATCTGGATCACCAGCTCGCGGATTTCCTTGGGCTTCCGCTGCCCGCCTTTGGGATTCTTCGGCTTGCCTTTCTCCAACTTTTCGTCTCGCACCCAGCGGTAGAACGTGGACGGTGAGACGATCGTCATCAACTCCTCAATCGCCCTGCCGATCACCTTGCCGAACTTCAACAGCCGGGCTCGCTCCTCAGGCTTGGTGTGAATCTGGCCAGGGATGCGCGCCCGCAGAATCTTGTTCTCCTCTTTGAGGTATTCGACATACTTTGCCAGCTCGTTGTTTGTCGCAGAGGCGATCATCGCCAGCAGTGGGTGGAAAATCTTGGCCGTCATGGTATTGTCGTATCTTGTAATGTGGGAACGGATTGCACATCCGTTGTACAGCGCTATGTCGCCGTTTCGATGCCGAAAAATGGGTCAAAAAACCGGCTTTCCGAGAGGTCGGATTTGCGACCGTTAGAGCCGGGAAAGTTTGCCAGACAAGTGGCTTCAAGTACCAACCATGAACCGACCATTTCTGATTCTCTGCTGCCTGTTTGTTTCCGCGCCAGCACTCGGTGAAGATGCTCCCACGGCAACCCCGAACCGGATCTCATTCCTCGTCTGTGGCGATCCTCAGTATCTGGCCGAGCACGCCGACGAGCCGATGAAGCTCGATCCACTGTCCGAGCAGGCCAATAGCGGATTCGTGAAACGCGTCCTCGCCTTGCCCGGATCGGTGTTGCCCGAGGCGATGGGCGGTGGAACCGTTGCGACCGATCTGCGCGGTTTGATCAATACCGGCGACCTGATCGACAGCCTCGATAAGAACGGCGGCCCTTACCCCGCCATGCAGCGCTTTGAGTGGCAACGATTTCTGGCTGACTACGGTCTCACCGGGAAAGATGGACGGATTCCCCTGCCCGTCTACGAGATCCACGGCAACCACGACGGCCCCCAGGGCGACACGTTCGTCGTCGATGCCATTATCGAACGGAACAAGAAGCGGCTGGGCGTGGTCAATGTGTCACCAAACGGTTTGCATTACTCCTGGGACTGGGGACCGCTGCATCTGGTCAACCTCGGCATGTTCGTCGGCGAGGGTGAACAGCGTCGAGACGATCATCATTACGCGCCCCGTGCGAGTCTGGAGTTCCTCAGGGCTGACCTCGCCAAGCACGTCGGCGACAGCGCCCGACCGGTGATTATCTCCCACCATCTGCACCTTGATGCCCCCGAGTACGATTGGCCCGCTGAGGATCTCGCAGCCTATTACGACGCGATCCGTGGCTACAACGTGGTTGCCATCTTCAATGGCCACACCCACGGCTCGCCCCCGAAACACCGTCGCTGGGACGGTAAACGGATTGGTCCTGATGTCGACGGCATCGACAACTACGACCCCGATGACGCCGGCGCTTCCAAGCTCCACAAGGGCGAGCCGGTTGGCCTTGCCCATGGCCTGCTGTATGTCGAGATCATTGACCGCCCCGGCACCGACAATGACCGCATGCTGGTCCGATCGTACGTGACCCGCGACAACTGGGAGACGGCGCGCTGGGACCGGCTCTGGGAGAAGCCGATCGAATCACCCGACCGCGAGCCGGTCGATGTGAGCACTGCACAGTGACAATCGGTTTCGCCTCAGGAGGGCCGAGGTGATTTCTTTCTTCTGGCGATACCAGTTCCTACACATGCGATTCGTCTTCCGATCGAATCGTGCTCAGTGAATGCGCAGTTCACACTCTCGAAGTCGCCGCTGTTCCCCCCACTAATCCCCCCACTAATCAATGAAAACCTACTTTGAGCTAAGCCAAGTCGAAGTCAGGTTGAAGTGAAAGGCCCTATAAAACAAGGGTTTTTGAAGCCAGGTAAAAGCGTGAGCTAAGCGTTGTTGCACTACGGAACCGAAGGCCCCCGACGAGTTCGCAAGAGATTTCCTCCAGGGGACCCTGGAGGAAATCTCTTGAAAGTCTAACATTGCAGTTGGATCAAACTTCGGGGCAAGGTCAACTTTCGTCGGCAGCCACTGAGCGTGTTTCTCCCAATCGGACTTTTGAATGGGAGTTGTAACGGGATTCGCTTTTACCATTTCGCAATTCTAATGTTTGACACGCCGAAAACAGCACTCGTACACATCCAACTCACAGCCGATTATTCCCGCGGTCAGCTGCGAGACCATGTGTCGTAGCACCTCGACAACCTCAATTCAAACTATCGATCAACGAACGGCTTCGGAGGGACATTGCGAATAGCAATTTTTGAGGCTGGCAAGAAATCTCGACCTTTTAAACGTTTAAACTCCAGACGTTGCTCATTTGTCAGCTCCTTTTCAATCTCCTGTTCCGTGAACGCGAGGTAACTCTTCTTTGCACTTTCTAAAGCTTCCGGCGAGCGATAGCGTTCTTTTGACAAACGATCTAGCCGCTCTAAAATCTTCTTTTTGACACTTCCCCTCAGGATGTGCTGCTGACTCTCGGTGAGCTGAAGCAAATTGGCAACTTCATCAAGATAAACTGCACGTAATCCTAGGACCTGATAATGAATTTCACGGAGACGACGAAATTGATCTTCGTTCAATTCATCTTGCAAGCGAGCAGTTTTCTGGCTGGGTTTTTCTATCCGAAGAAGACTGGACCGAATTTTCTTGCTTAACTGGGGCGAAAGCCCAACTTCTTTTTGAACTGACTCGTCCGATAGAAGGTCCGACCAAGAGATCGCATCGGATATCAACTCAATAGATCCTAGTTGACTAGTGAAGACTGCTGTTAACACGAACGTCGTTGCCATGGCAATAACTCCTAACTCTGCCTACACGAAAACTTAACTAGGCCTATTTGCTTTGATCGTGAATGGCGAGTTTTTCGGGAGAACCCCAATACGTACTATTTGAAACCATTTGCTTTAACTAAGCATCTAGCAGCAGAAGAAAGAACAAACTCACCGGGAAGAATATTTCAGTCGGCTTTAATTGGTTCATCCCATTGAATTGATTTGAACAGACTGCTGTCGTTCATTTGTTCGGAGACATGCGATGACCAGAATTCGGTGACGTCCTCCATGGATTGTCCATCGTCCAATTGCGGATCAAGTTGAAAAGCGGCGATGTGCGAATACTTCGTACCGTAGAGTGAAACTGGCCGCAACTGAGTCAGTCGAGATCCCACTTCGACATACTTCCATGGGGCATCTTGGTGAATCTTGATTAATATTTTTGAACCGGGCCGTTGGAAATCATCATTGTGGGGGCAGGTATAATAACCCAGGATCTCTCCAGTTTTGGTGTCTCGCTCGACACTTCGCTGAAAGACTTGAACTGATACGGATGGCTTGGCATGGTTGGCAAGAATTGCAGAAACGTCGAAGCTCTGAAACGCAACCTTATCCCGTTTCTCAGAGCCAGGAATGCTCCAAACACTGCCCAACTGTAATAACTGGCTAGCTCTTTCGAGATGCGCCATTTGCCCGGCTGCGGGTAGGGCTGCGGACAGTAGACCAATGTAAGCCAAGCCCGCACGTTCGATATCTAATCCTGGAATATCTCTAAGAAGCGGAATGGGAAGCCCTAGTGGAGAGGTCGTATACAATGGAGCAGATAACTCGACACGCTCGACGTTCCTTAGAACGTCATCGTCCACCAAGTGCGTGTGGAGGACGCCTGGGAAGACTCGCGTGGTTATGTCATACTCCTGTGTGAGGACGATGGGAAGGCAGGCATGTTTCCAACAGGCGGCTAGGGTGGCTTCCCGGTCATTCCGCCGTTCCATTTGATTCAGGAACGACTCACGAATGACAAGCACCTGGGGACGATGGCTCAGGACCCAATCGAGCATTTCCGCGAACTCGACTGACGTCTGTTCCGAACTTTCCTTGGGCAGGTCTGCCGTAATCACAGTTAGGTTGGGCCATGCCTGGCGAAGCCACCTCACCAAATGCGTATCTTCCGGGCAACTTTCATTCGCGGGAGTTCGGTGAAACAAGGAAAAATGCTCCGAGGCATCCAGCACGGACGCACTTGGTTTGGGACAGACGCCCAGATAAGCGATTCGCAGCTTAGGCAATGAAACGGAATGTGCACCGAATGCCTTCAGTCTTGCCGGCAAGTTCTCCAACGCAGGCGTTTTTGACTGCTCGTATTCCCACGCGCCCCAAGTCGGGCGTGGGATCAGGGCCAACAGCAACAGCCCCCAAAATCTGCAAGTTTGCATGGCACCCTCTTGAGAAACTTCTTCGTGCAATCACTCAGGCTCTAAACGGAAATTATAAACTCCAATCCGACAAAGTAAACATGTGTTTGGATGTCCCCAATCTGTTTCGAGTGTTGCAGAGGATGTGACGTCATACCACGATCAAAAGTTTCATGAAATGGCGAAGAATCGAAACTCTCTTTCCTAGTCGCTGGCAAGAAGATGGGCCAATTGATTTCTCAACATGTTTTGGAACTCCATCATTTATTGAACTAGACAGTTTTTCAGGTCTTCGGCCGGAGCGAATTCATCGTCTTCCCACACCGCCATCAACACTTCCAGATCTGTAACCGAGCGATATTCCCCACTCTCGGGATGCCACAGACGGGCTTTGCGGGTTGCGTCGACGACCCCGTCACCATTCAAGTCCGCGCGAAGAATCTTTGACGTTTGTTCATGGAATTCCCGTAATCTGAAAGCCGATTGCAAAGCCAGGAAATCCCGCCGAAGAATCTTTGCCGTTCGTTCATGGGATTCCCGTAATCTGAAAGCCGATTGCAAAGCCAGGAAATCCTGCCGATCAATCATTCCGTCCGCGTCAAAATCGGCCAAATCCTTCCAAGAGTTTGGCCGACACTTGATTAGAGCGTCGTAGGCATCGATTGGAGGGGCTAGCGAATCGTCACCCCGCTCGGTCGGATGAGACTTGAGAATGCTCGTTACTTCCTCAGGTTTCAACTTCCGATTGTATGCCAGCATCTGTACCGCTAATGCAGCGACCTGACCAGCAGCAGCCGACGTTCCCGATTCGATCTTGTAGCCGGAACGAGGCTCGAAGGTCCGATCGTCATACAGCGACAATCCCATGATATCCACTCCTGGGGCAGAAACCGTCCCCCCAACGTTAGAAAAGTGGGCCGGCTGCCGGTTTAAGTCGGTGGCTTCAACGACGAGGATGTTTTCTAAAGGAGGGTGTCCCTTGACCCCTTTGAGTCCAAGATAGTTGATCGGACTTGACCAACAGGCGTCGAGCTTTCGCTTGGGAGACGAACTATTTCCCGCTGGAGACACAATCAAGATTCCCCTGTCGTTCGCTTCCTTTAGCACGCCTTCCAGAAGGATGGCTTGATTAATGATCGCGTCTTGATCTGCCTTATCGGGTGCCCCACTTAAGTTGAGTTGACCCCAATTCAAGCCAACGTTCGTCACAACCACTCTAACGTCGGAAATCTTGAAAATCACATGTGTAAGAGAATCGACGAACTGCGAAAAAAAAACAAAATCGCGACGATTTGCATCGTTGGAAGTAATTGCGAGTTTTACTGGAAACAATCTCGCAAAAGGCGTGCACCCCTCGATACCTCTTTCGTCAGTTTTGGCTCCGATGACTCCCGCAAGAAAGGTCCCTGACTGAGCGAGAATCAGTTGTTCGTCCGGCTCGAATCGCGCGCTCACGTCTTTCGAGGCATATTCGATTTCCGGATGAGTTCCGAAGCCTGGCGCAATCACGGCGACGGCAACCCTCGGATCAGCCCCGTCGGCGTACCGTTTGATTGCATCGTTAAAATGCCAAGCTTGAGGAAACCGCGACACGGCCTGAAATCGGCTCCCATCGATAATATGGGAATTACCGGCACGTGATGAATCAACGATTGTCCAACGATCACTACCTCCCCATTCGAACAAAGCTCCCTTGGTCTGCACTAAGGGGCTTCCGGTCGGGCTGCGACTCTTCTCAATGCTTTCTTGCGCAACAGCCAAGTTGGAAAATCCCATCAAAAGGGCAATCGAAAAGCGAATCAAGTTGGGTTGGCGAATACATGTTGGCATAGTAAAGATCTCGCAGGGCAGCAACAAAAATCAAAATGCATGAACTTTCATGTTCCAGTCGGCCAAGGCCGGACTTCTGCAATCGGGCGTGTCATTCGTCCTGGTTTGCCAGCTGTCGAGCAAGTTCCAAGACGCCTAGGTCGGAAAGCTCTCGATAATCCTGAAGCTGCGGAACCCACATTCGTTGTTTTTTTGTATTGTCCAAGGTAAGTTCTCCATCACCGTTCAAGTCCTCACGGGGCCAGTAATTGTCAGCAGAATTCATAGCCAATTCGGCTGCTTTTTCGCGTAACAACTGTTCGTCCTCGTCGTCGATTTGACCATCCCGTTTCAAATCGGCGAGATGGATCAATGAATCGGGGTGCGACATCAGCATCGCCTGATAAGCATCAATAAAAGGAGGACTCCCAGGCAGATCTTTTCGCCCGCTGGCGAGTAGAATCTTTCGAACCTCTTGATACTCTAATTCTGGATTGTATGCATACATCAACGCGATGACTCCTGTTACACAGGGAACCGCCTGAGACGTTCCGCTCATTAAATGTACGCTCGGCACAGCGTTGTACGTTTTCGGGTCGTGAGCACTCAAACTGTACATGTGCCGCCCCGGCGCCGCGATCGTACCTTGATTGTTCGAGAAATCGCACCGCGTATGGTCTTGGTTGGCGGCCTCGACGACGATCACGTTGTCGAGTACGGGATTTGTCGTAAGCGCCGTATAATTGATGATGTTGCCAAATTGACATTCCAAAGTGTTTTGAGCTGAAGAATCATTCCCGCCCGCAGAAATGATGAGAATCCCTCGATCGCGGGCTGTTTTCAATGTGCCTTCGAGGAGATCACGTTGTCGATTTAGTGTTTCTATATCAGCCGCTTGCGGTTTCTGCTCGAGCGGGCGGATGCCCCTCCAGTTGAATCCCAAACTCGCATTGATGACCTTCGGTGGAGGATCCGATTCAATGCATGCTGCCAGGGCGCCCAATGTGAACGAAAAATATTGTTGTGGAGTATTTGCAGTCCCAATACCACCAGGATTAGTAATGTTACACAACTGGATTTTGCAAAACTTGCAGATTCCGTCGATCCCTTGGCCGTTTCCTTGAGTCGCGGCGATGATTCCGGCCACGTGAATACCATGGGTATTGTTAATGAAAAGCTCTGGAATTGCAGCGATCGGATTTTGGGGATGAATCTGAAAGTCCAAATCAGGATGCGTAGAATAGCCAATGTCGATGACCGCTAGAGAAACGGGGTCTCGGTCTTGGTCTTCAATATGGTCATTGAAATTCCAAGCTGCGGGGCATCGTATCATTGTCAATCCATAGTTACCCGCATGGATCGGTGGCGTGAGTTTCGTGTGCTGGAAAATCGACGGTGACGGGCGGTTCGGGATGTTTACAGCCCTAGACTGCTCCGCCGTCGATGGGACTTCCGCTCCGACTGATAATCCAAACGCACTGTCGGGAGCGGCATGCTCTACCATCGGTTCCTCTTCTAATTTATCGAGGAACTTAAAGTACACACGAAGATAATCGTTCTGCTGATTGGCGGGAAGTTGCGAATGAATCTCTAGGAATTTGGGATTGTCGGAATTAAACCATAACGGAATGACCCCAGCTTCGGGAATCCACGGGAGCTCTTCGTGAGGTCTCAGTCCATATTCTGTCAACAAGGCGTCGAATTGCTCAAGATCGACATCCGGTACGAATTTGACGAGAATCGTGTTCCGAGTAATCGGCAGGCCAAGATCAATTCCGAACGAAGCGCCACCTCCAACACCCAAGTTTGACGGCGGATATGCAGGTTGCAGCGCCGCGATTCTCAAATAGCCTTCTTTCTGGGCTGCTTGTTGACGGGTCACGAATCGATATTTGTCACTCTCTTTGAGGGCTTCGATCAGCGGATCTGCGGCTTGAGTCAAACTACAAAGTCCAAGAACCAAGCCGGCCCCAAAACCGATCGTACGTAATTCCGACATTTCTTACCCCATGAATAGCGGCTATCTGCTTATTCAAGCGCAGCCATACATCCAGCGAACATCAGGTCATACCTCAATGAACGCGACACGCGGGTTGAACAACGTGTTTTTCCAACCCGCGTGTCACATCTGTGATCACGGCAGCATTTGAATCTTATTAAACGGCAATTGGTTGGACGAAGCTGCCGGATTCGGTCCGGTCAAGAACAATTCAGATCGATAAACCATAATCATCTGTTTAATACGTGTGACTTGATCTGGCGTAAAACGATCCATCCAGTTGTCATCTACGTAATTCATGAAGTTTTTTGCGATGTTGTCGAGTTGTGCCTTCTCACTGTCATCAAAAGGTGCTGTCAGTCGTTGATCCTGGCAAACCGCATTGTTGGTCTGCACGTGGTTAGGGGTACCAAACTGAATCGCATGCGAAAGGGTGTCGGCAATGCGGTCGTTTTCCATCGTGCACGCGTCTTGGAAGGTGTGATACAGACCACACCAATGGCCGACCTCATGCGTCCCCGTGTCTCCTTCATTAAAGCGGGACGCAGCACCGTCGGGAAGTGTATCGAAAGCCAAGACCACACCATCGAGTTCTGGCTTCGACCCCAGATCCCAGGGAAATGTCGCCCAACCCAATAGGCCTCCGGGAGGCGCACACGTGTAGAAATTTAGAAACTTCTTTGGATCTTTGTGTAGAGCTTCTTTCGCTGCCCGTTCAGCGGGAGTGCCATGTCCCATTTGGAACCAAGTGGCGTTGTCTTTGACAATAGTGCTGTTCTCATCATAGTCGAATTTGACGTTTGTGGTTTGGTAGGCATCATTGAGCACTTGAATTTGCTTCTTCCGCTGATCTGCCGTGACTTTTCCATTGTTGCCATCCACGATGTGAATGAATTGAACAACAATGGTCAATGGGACTTGCCGTTCGTCCAGCATTGCGTTCGCTGCACGGAAACGGCCCGCGAGAATCTCATTTACTTCGATTCGGAAGGCACTGGGTATCTCAGTTGCACATCGGCGGGCTCGTGGAGTGAGCTGAATATTGGCGTCCTGGGCATGTAAATGGCCTGTAGGAATCAGCTGAGTCAGGCCAAGCCCAAAACACAAAGCAAACAGTCGCAAAATCATCCTCGTACTCCTCGTTCTTCGAACTGAAAACTAGTGAAAGACAAATTGGGAAGCAATTTGCCACGTAAGGCTAATTGAGAGTCGGCGTTTATCTGAATCTTCTCAGCCACCTAGGCTAGGTTAATTTGCAGGGTACTCATCGAACCGTCCTGCATTGGCAACCGCCTTGATTCGATTCGACTCAATTGCGGAAATTGCGGTTCACAATTCGTCAGTAGACTGCTGAGCGAACGAGACTTGAACTACGAGCATTGAAAGCAACAGCGCTTGTGTAATAGTCCGAATCCACATACCTAGTTCCTTTAAGATTGGGGAGTGACCGTTGTGCAACGATTGGACAATCGACACTGTCGACTAGAGCACATTGTACATGGGTGTAGCGGGTAAACGGCTAGAAAACCCCAGTCAACTAACCGTTCTGTCTACTACGTTATTCTTTGAACTGCTCTAGTTCTTGGAACGTGCTGCTCGAACGGTCTTGAGGACCGTTGAAAAATCCATCAATGGCTCTTCTCCTCGATGCGCGAAACAAATGCGATTCTGTGCGTCGAGCACGAAGACACCATGTAACGGCGGCTCGGCATTACAACCGAACCGAGAAAAAACCTTCTGGTCGGGATCGGCAAACCAGGAGAAATCCGAGGCGTGTTCGTACGATTCAATCGATCGACTCAGCGTGTCTTGATCATCGCTACTGATGACACACAGTTGAGACTCGAGAGCGCGAAACTGAGCCGACGCTTTCGCGAATTGAGCCAACTGCTGATCACAATGCAGACAACCACGACCGCGTGAGAAAATCAGAATCTTTGGTCCTTCTTTTGCGATGGAACGAAGCGATCGCTCATCACTGTCTTCGAGGTTGGAAGTGTCCAAGCTTTGAAGCTCTTCGAACGCCTCACTCGCGGAAGTTTCCGATGGCTTTGATCCGCGAGACTTGCGTCCATGGTGTCCCGGATCGGAGTGACCCGGAGGCACAACCGCAACCAACTTCATCATGCCTTTGTCTTCGTGGTCCAGGATATGACAGTGCAAGACAAACTCGCCAATGTAGCGGCGGTACTTTGTATGAATGATTTGCTCTTGCTCCGGCGTGACAAACAGTGTGTCCTTCCAATATTTGCGAACGCTCCCGTCGGACTGCTCCTCGACGACTTGAAACGGATTGACATGAATATGAAACGGATGCCCCGCTCGTAAACTTGTGAGCTTCCAAACTTCACGTTTCCCTAATGGAAGTTCAAGGGGCGGACTGGCCGGGTTATAGGATTCGCCGTTAATGAGAAACCCGGTTGGGGTGGACATGATATCGATATTGAACTCAATCATTTGTTGTGGTTCAGGGGCGTTGCCCTTAAAGATCGGCTTGCGAAGATGCTTCGGAATGGTCGATTTCAATGCGGCCGGCGTTGGGAACTGAGTCGCTTTCGGATTGCCCTCGACGACTTTGATCAAGGCGAGCGCTTTGCGAGATTCTTTTTCCTCGTCGCCACCTCGACGCGCAGCCGCTTCATCAGCAAAACTGCGGAGCAACGCTCGACCGGGGGGCGATGGGTCATCGAATAGCCAATACTCGCCCGGCGTTCCCGCCTTCACAAGCACATCCATGCGGTAACCAGGATACAATTCTGCCATATCTCGTTCGATGCGATCCCCCGTCGTGATGCCGTCTAAGGCAACCTCGTGGAGCGAGTGACCTTCCAACCGAGCGTGAATGGCTTCTCGGACACCCCCGTGGATGAAACGCCAATGCTGCACTTCGCCGCTGATCATCGTGATCGTTGGTTGCACATTGCCGTTGATCGAGGTGTATCGGCCAGACTTCTCCCATGTATCCGGGCCGAAAATCGCAAGGTCTTCAACTTCGCCATCCTCGTCGTACTGAATTTGTTGAAACAGGAATATCTGCTCTTTGGCGTCTTCGAGTTCCGGCAGTTCTTCGATTCCGCCCTCAATGATGAGTGCCCCGTGCATTCCAGAGCTGACTTGCACAGCTGTCGAACCGTGGACATGAGCGTGATACCAGAATGTTCCGTGCGGGTGATCGGATGGAATCTTGATCTCATATTCGAATGGTT
Organism: Thalassoroseus sp.; assembly: GCF_984380535.1. Taxonomy (NCBI): domain Bacteria; kingdom Pseudomonadati; phylum Planctomycetota; class Planctomycetia; order Planctomycetales; family Planctomycetaceae; genus Thalassoroseus; species Thalassoroseus sp. Next base: position 378,164 of record NZ_CFHRBF010000001.1, on the reverse strand, counting down.
CGTCGCCGGGCCGGAGATGCAATAACACGTTGTCGCTATTTCCGGATGGAGAAACGTGCAGCCCGTGCGTGTGGAGATTCGTGATGTCAGCAATGTTAGTCGCTTGCGAATCCTCGGCAACGGCAAGGTCGTTTCGAAGGATTACTCGCAATGTGTCACCGGGGCGGGCGCGAATCGTTGGTCCCACCAACCCGCCATTGTAGTTCCGCAAATGAACCCGATCGTAGGATCCGGTTGTCGGGTTCCAAATCGGATTTCGCGATTTCGCGACACGCAATACGAGAGGCTTGACATTAGGACCGACACGATACTCCCTAGCCATGTTTGAACGTCGGCTCGTCGCGTTTTGCTCAAGTGGCTGAGGATTCTTCACACGACGCGAAACATCGACGCTGCGGCTTCGAGAAACAGCATCGGTCGCGTTGCTAGTCGCTCTCAATGTGTCTGCGGGTTCGGTCCGCTCCCACCACCATTGATGAGGGGCCTTCCGCATATTCCGAGAACCCTCGACATCATACCGATAGCCGAAGTTCAAATAGTCGTGATGGTCGAGTAGATCGATAGGCCGAACCTTTTCCCATGCAGTAAAGGGGAACATCGTATCGTTCAGCCGATGGCCCTTCGGACCTTTCCTTCGGGGAAGATAAAGTTGCTCTCTCGAGGTGATCTGCGGATTGGCAAGCTGCCGGTTTTGCCAGGCGGCCCACAGGTAATCCACATATGCGTGATGCAAGTAGAACAGCGGATCATTCGGTGACGCAGGACTTCGCATCGACCCACCCACCCAAACATGCACGCGGTTGTGATTCTGCACATCCTCATGCTCGACGGTGTAGTCGCCGTCTTTCGTGACCCACCCTTCAAGCCGGTTGCGAAAGCTGATGTTGCCCGGCACTCCATTCCACGGATCAAGATCATAAGCGACAAGCTTCAGGCATTTTTCGACATCCGTTGAACGAGGCAGCGTGTCGCAGACTTTTCCGAACGGACCGGGTAATTCCCCGAACCGACGTTGCAGATAATCAATCGATTGGGCTGCGATATTGAGGCTACCATCGGGATTGGGGCCGACGACGACTTTCCAATTCGGATACATCAGATAGGTGCTGTCAACGATCTGGTAATTCTTGGTCGGGTCACCGTTGCCACCCAGAAACACGTCGGCCCATATCGGGTCGGCTGGGCTGGTCGGTTCTGCGGTCCAATCCCAATAAGGAACCGTCAGGGAAGGATCGACCTCACGGAGTTGTTGTTCGAACAGATGAAGGAAATATCGGTGCCAGGGAAAGAAAGAGGGGCCGCGATGGGCCGCGTTGCGATACATGCTGCTATGGGGTTCGATGCCGGCTTGCACCGTCACGTGGAACCAAGCATCCACATGCATTTTCACGAGGGCATCATACACCGACAGCGGCAAAACAGTTCCGTCACTCCGTTCGAGTTGTTGGTATCCCGGCCACGGCGATGGCTTTTGCTTCAGTTGAACGACCGCCTCGATAAACGCCTTTTTCTGAGCATCACTCAAGGAGGCATAGTTTTGTCGAGTCGGGAGCCGTTCCGCGTTTTGTCGGGATTCATCGGCTCGGAGCGGCTTTCCGACGACGAACCACAGCACAATCGCTGTCGTTGCCAGAACCATCCAGCGTAATGGCCGGAAAACGAATTGGGAGTGAACAGCGGTGGTAATCATCAGAGTGTTCTCGCGAGATTCTCAAGACGATGGTTTCGGAAACAGTGGATGGGACGATCGGCCGACGGTAAACGTGATTGACCATTTGCGGCGACCATCCTTGACGAGGAGAGTGTTGGTTTGGTCGTCCTCGAATTCCATGAAGAGGTTGTTGCGAACTTCAAGTTCACCAAGCGGCGCCGACGTCTTGAACGTCAAATACAGCCACCGGCCGGCCCCGTTGGTGGGTTTTGCTAACTCGTGACCGACCCAAGTCATGCAAATCGGTTTGCCATCGGGATCACGGAGTTGAAAACGAGAACGAAGATACCGACTAAGATTTTCGTCGGTCATCTTTTTCTCCCCCAATGCTCGACGAAGTGAAAGAGACGGCGCCAGGATGGCGACCTCGATGACATCTGGCTCGCCGTGACGAATCGAGACCTCACCAATGCAGACGTGGTGCGGATGCGCGATTGCCAATGCTGGATATGCGAAAGTAAGTACGCTAGCGACCACCAGTAGGTAACGCATCTCAGTCCTCCCTCTCTTCCGTGCAGTCGTCTGTGGTGTTCGGCGTGGGTGGGTTCCCTTCGGTTGCTTCCTCAGATTGCCTAGCTCGGCGGAACGCTTCCAGCCGCGACATGGTGGCAACGGAAGGGAACACATTGTTTTGCAGATCGACGTCTGCGGTCTCTCCTTCCGGATCAAGACGGACCCTTTTGATTTTTCCGCGCGTAAAAACCGATTTGACAATCCGCTCGTTATTTCGCCGCCAGATCTCCGCGGGAACGCGAATCGTCATCGGTTCGGAATTGTCGGCCATTTCGAGTTGGAGGATGAGTGGCATCACCAACCCGCCTTTGTTCTCGACTTCGATCAAATGGTAGTGCGTGAAGTCGCTTTCCGATTCGGCAGCGCCCGCTGAATTGCCGCGTTCCGTTCGGGCATCCGAATTGGGAGAGCGGGCGGCTGGTCCTCGTTTGCGAAAGGCTTCGTCATTTTGCTTGGTCTCTGGTGGGAGAAGAGAGTCTTTGCCACGGAACGGATTGGGATCTTCGGGGAGTTCGAACTCCGGCTTGCGTCGGTCCAACGGGCGGTCCGGGCCTGAGCGTCGTGCTGTTGCGGCACGGTCATTGGACTCAATTCGGTGGGTCTCGACGGCTGTGATCGCAAGGTCGACATGGTCGGTGGTGTAAAACCAACCCCGCCAGAACCAATCGAGATCGATTGCGGACGCATCTTCCATGGTCCGGAAAAAGTCGGCTGGTTGCGGCCGACGGAAACGCCATCGCTGAGCGTAGGTTCGAAACGCAAAGTCGAAGTTCGCCTGGCTCTCCGGAGGCGTCTGGCCCATGATCGAATTTCGGAGGATATTCAGAGCAGTCGCCGGCTTGCCGTAGGCATTGTTACCGAGCTGATGGACGGATTCCGAATTCGTCATGATCGGCACCTGCCTGGTGCTTTGCATGTAGCGGAGGATGGCCGGATTCTGCGGATTGCCGCGAGCGGCTGGGAATTCGCCGCGGTCCATGGGATGCTCGATCCGCCCAAGGAACGAATCGGGAACGGACAGTTGTTCGTTGGGGTCGCTCGGAGTCCGCTCGTCGTCCCATTCGGTTTCTGCCAAGTATTCGAGGAACGTGTTGAGTCCTTCATCCATCCAGGTCCATTGCCGTTCGTCGCTGTTGACGATCATGGGGAACCAGTTGTGTCCCACTTCGTGGATGATGACGCCAATCAAGCTCGCCTTCTGCTCGCGAGAGTAGCCGCCATCACTTCGATCCGGGCGAGGACCGTTGAACGACAACATGGGATACTCCATCCCGAAAACAGGTGCGTTCACGGAAATCGCAACCGGGTATGGATAGTCAAATGTCCGCCGAGAATAAGTCCGCAATGCATGGGCGATTGCGGCAGTGGAATAGGTACTCCAGAATTGCTTTGTCCCTTCCGCTTCCGTCGGATAGTAAGACATCGCCAGGACCCGTTTGCGCTGCGGATTGTCGGAAAGTTCGACGCCCCACGCATCCCAGATGAAATCTTGTGATGCTGCAAACGCAAAGTCCCGTACGTTTTTCGCGGTGAACTTCCACGTCTTCGTGTCTTCAGCCGGATTGGCAGCAGCGTTTCGCCGGGCTTCTTCGGGCGTCACTACAAAGACCGGAGCATCACTGTCTTCGGCATCATCCAAACGCTTCCGTTGAGATTGCGTCAGGACGTGATCGGGGTTGGTCAATTCGCCGGTTGCCGCGACGATGTAATTCGCGGGGACGGTGATACCGACAACATAATTTGCAAACTCTAGGGTGAACTCTCCGTCTCCGAGAAACTGTTTGTTTTGCCAGCCACCATAATCCGTGTGAGCAGCCATGCGAGGATGCCATTGTGCGATTGCAAACAACAGACGCCCGGATTTCAACGTTTCGTATCCAGTTCGTTCCGGAAGCAACTTGGCATCGTTCACCATGTATTCCCATTTGACCTGGAACTTGACCGAGTCGCCCGGTTTCAAGGGCTTGTTGAGTTCAAGTCGCATCATTGTCTTGACGACTGTGAACTCCTCACGTACTCGAATAGCGGCTTCATCTCCCAATGCCTGGACTTGCAAGTTCTTGATGCCACCATTGAAGCGGCGGCGTAAAAGCTCGTCTGGCAGATTGAATCGAACACCCGCATCCCGTGTCACCAACGAGTCGGAATCGGGACGCAACATGTTCGGTTCAAGTTGAAGCCAAAGAAAATGCAGTGATGTTCTTCCCGTATTCTTGTAACGGATCTTTTCTTCGCCCCGAAGCGACCGCGAGGCTACGTCGAGCGTAACTTTGATATCATAATTGAGCTGGGGCGCGGTCGACTCAGGAAGTTCGTCGGTTGGGCTTCCAGCCCCGGTACGATAAAGGTTGGGCGTCGGTAGCAACTCGTCGATCTGCCGAAACTTGTCGACTTGTCCATACTTGTCGTTCGGTGGAATCTGAGCGAATGTCGGTCCGCTCGCCAAACTAGCGACAAAAAATAGACCGGTGAAAAAGGCAACACAACGACGCATACTGACTCCTTACGTGTGTGGCTGTTTGAACAGAGGCTGCTAGCTAACGTCTATGGCTCGCTACCATTGTCTGAAGGCTCGGCGAGTGCGCGCCAAATGGCTTCCTCGTGACTCTGATATTGCGGAAGTCCACCGTTTTCTCCCGGAGTCGGTTCAATGGGTAATCGTAGCGTGAGCAGAAAATTGACCAAGTCGTTCAGTGCTTGATCGGTCGCCGCTTCACCCGTTTTACCTTGATAAGACTGCAGGCGATGTAGGGACTCGAGAACATCGTTAGCTTCGCTTCCCCGAGACTCATGAAGCAGGATGGCCTGCTTCAAAGACAGTGCACGCCCATCGTGCAACCACGGACCGGAATCGGCAACACCCCATAGAGGACGCGTGAGAAATTCATCTTCATTCACGAATATTCCTTTGACGTCCGTTTCCTGCTTGTCGAGGTCTCGGAGCTTGTCGCCCATCTTGTGACGCCGCAAGTCACTAAACAGAGGGACCCGAATTTCGTGACCATGCGGTTTCAACCGTGGATAAGAAAATGGCAATGACTTCGTTGCGTAGCCATTACTCGTCTGACCGTTCAACGGCAAGTTGAGATCGAAACCAAAAGCACGACCGGTTGGGTTTTGGGTTGAGAGATTCTGGATTCGTTGTTGCGAATTCGACCCGCGTTGATTTTCCGGCTGTTTACGAAACTTTTGTTGCACCGGCAGGGTCCGAGATCTCAGTACTTGAGTCGACAAACCAGCTTCACCGGGGTCTTCTCGCTCTTCCAGATTTTCCGGATCCGTCGGATCAAGCACGAATACTTGCGGACTCACTAGCGAGAGCGTCGGAACGTGACATGTCGCACACTTCTGACTTCCCTCGAGAATGACATTGTGGTTCGCGCCGATGAAAATGTCTCGGCCGCGCTCAGCACTTTCTTGACGATTTTCCTCCATGTCATTAGCGGACGGCTCGTGAGCCACCTGGACCGGCGGTCGTAGCGACATCGTAAAAATCGTCAGTGCAGAGACGTTGCCCGGCGAGATTTCGTCCCGAACTCCGTCATCGTCATTGTCGTGTTCGGTGATACGGACTTGGCTTGTATTTTGAGGGTCTTGCTCAAAGAAAAGTTCCTCGGCTTGGATCCCGAAGTGGAAATTCAAAGCGTCTTTCACAAAGTTACGTTCGTTCGACGCGATGCCTTTCCATTGCAGCGGCCGCACGACTCCGTCCTCACTGACGCCTGCCGCTTTTCGGTTTGGGTAGACTTCAGCCTTGTGATCCGGCGGATAGATTGCTACGGATTCCTCGATAATCTTAGCGGCCTGAGCTTCCTCATCCCACTTGGCTTCCGCATAGTAGATTCCCAACGAGACATTGATGTTGTAATTCTTGCCCCCCCAACCTTCGACATCTTCGCCCGCTGGTGCAAATCGTTCGAGATCTTCAGCCTTGGCGAACAGATGAAAATCACCTGACACAGTCGCATCATGGTCGGCAGCAGCACGACTCTTCAAATCATTTTGAAATGCTTTGATGTCATAGAGAATCTCATACGTCATTTCCTCCGCCAACTTTTGAACATAGCCCGTTCCGAAAACATGCGGCGGGTTGCGTATCAGTTTGACTAACTCAAACGGCTTCGTCTTGTCGTTGAAATCGGGATTGATGTAGGCGTTCGAAGCGAACCCGGCCGGTCCGCCATTGGCACCGATTTTCCGAGCCAATGCCTTCGAATTAGCTGATGCCGAATCCATTGGTGCAGCCGAACCGATCGAGTTATGGCACTCGAAACAGCTTTGCGAGTCCAGACCATTGAGCCGGAGAAACGGGAAGCTACTATGCGGGAACAATTCTTGGTTCTTGCGTCGCGGACCATCGACACCTTCGCCATAGCCGTCTTCATGGTTGTAGGGAGTCGAAAATAGATGCCGCCCAGATGCGACAATCTTATCGAACGAAAGATTCGCCGAAGGAGTCAGGTCATCCTGATCGATGGAGATTTCTGGCAGGATAGCTTTGTCTTGCGCAGAAGCAGATGATGAATATTCGATGACAATCGTAGTCAAGAAGAAGAGCGTCAGCGATAGCAGGACTTGAAAGTTCATGGATTCCTTCTTTCTTTGATTTTTTCTTGGACGACCGGTGTTTGAATCACTTCTTCAGCGGCCCGGAGCGCCGAGATCAAGGCCCCTTGAATCCAAGCCTGATCGAGCGAACAATGTTCACCAGCGAAAAACAAACGGCCTTCCGGGCGGATTGCGTCTGCGTAATAGGCTTGAAGGTCTCCCGGCCGGAGAAAACAAAAGGCTGCCCGCGACCAGGGGTTGTTGTCCCAAAACATCGATTGAAAGTCCGTTCCTTCTTTGGCTCCGACCACATCGCGGATCTTTTTGTGGTTTTCTGAGAAGTGCGATATGACATCGATGCAGATATCGCGACGTTTTTGTTTCGAAAAACGGCCCATCCGCCTCGCGTCGCGTCCCCAGCTGTAACTGGCTACAAGAACGCCGCTCTCTGTTTCTTCAGTAGTTCCCTCGTTTTCAGGCGTTTTTCCCATGATTTTGGTTTCACTCGGGGTACCGACAAGCGATGCCCGCGCGGTATAGTGACTCCGGGATCGATCAAACGTTGGTGTCGCCGACTGCAAGCGAACGCCTCGGTCGGATGGGTAATAGGTCGATCGCGTAATTTCGTCAGACAGCGAGGCCCCGCCAAAAATGTCGTCCATTTCCCAAAATCTCGACTGACAGTGCAGCAAGACCTTGGTGGAAGACGCATAATTCAAGTTTCTTATTGCCCGAAGTTTCGTCGGAGATAGTCCGGCAACCTTGATCGTACGCAAGACCGGAAAAGGAATCGTGCAGATGATGGCATCGAAGTGATCGAACGTTTCGGCAACAGGCTCTCCGTGCTCATTACGATGTTTCGGGTCCTGCGCTGGTGCCTCCGGAATTGGGACGCCCTCCTTTTTGAGTTCAACAACCGATAATTTTGGGCGTCGATTCAGGTCATCACGGTCGACTTCGATACCAACAGCCTTGAAACCGTATCGCAACTTCACTGTCGGCAAAGTCTCGCATTTCTTTGCAAGCGCCCAGGGCAGCCGGTCGAGACCACCCGTCAGTTCCTCTAAACCTTCCCCAGTGGCAACAATCTCATCCCGGAGAAACATACCGAGCGACATATCCCACCAGACCTCAAGACCTGTTGTGGCACCGATAAGTTCCCGAGCGTCCTCAGCCGAACGCAAGTTTCCTTCCAACGCATCGTCGACTTGAAGTTTTTGGAGCAGATAGGTTCCCAATGAAGTACCATCCAGACGGCGAACATGATCGGTCAACGGACGCAGCCCAAACAGACTTTCGATGTCGTCGTTGGAAAGACCCCGGACCGCGTCGAGCAAGATGGTTCCCAGAATCGCTGGAGCGACCTGGGTTGTTGCGATCTGATGCTGGCGGTGGGTCAACTGATAGTTTAGACTCTCGTAGAAAGTCTTGCCGAAATTGTTACCGGGCCGGCTACTTCGCGTAGGAGCTGAAGACATCTTTGTGCCTTCATTTTGCTTTCGCAAATAGTAATAGCAGTCCAGATCTTCGTGATCAGTGAAAAACGGTCGCAAGCCGCCTTCTAAACCGAGATCCTTGAGGTATTGCCGTGTGTAGTCGTGCGAGGCGGGAATTCGCATCGCTCCCAACTCGTGATAGGTTCCTTCCTCCAAGCCCGCCGCTTGATCGGGCCGGCGCCCCTTGAAGCCCCATGTCCACACTCGACCACCCGCCCGATACGTTGGCTCAAAGACAGTGACATTATGACCCAGCGTGCCTAATTCATAGGCGGCTGCTAGCCCTGCCATGCCGGCCCCAAGGATCGCAACATTCTTTTTCGACGTATTGGGAAGTAACTTTAGACGCCCCCTCTGCTCTTGAATAGGCGTATGCGTATGCAGGCTCGACCCGGCTGCAAGCAACGACCGACCTTCCATCAGTTTCAGACTAATGCTCGCCAGGACTGAATTGCGGATGAAGTCGCGTCGAGAGACTGAGTTATACATTTTTATTCCTAGCTAGACGAAATCACAATTAAAAGCTCTTGTTGATTATAATCAATCTGAAGAATGATACGGGGAAGCCTTAAACACCAAAGATCAGTGGATGGAGGTCAGCAATCGTCGTTTTCACTTGGGATTTACGCGAGGGCCTCGAAGGCAACTTCACGGCCGCACTCCACTTACCTATTCCGAACAAGCTATCGCAAATCCGTTTCTCTAGCACCGGATTCGTATCCATCGTGAGAATTGCGAAGCCCCATACGTCATCGGAAATGTCGATTGTGTAGCCCGAAGGACGACTTATATTATTAGGCTCGGTTTCGTTACTAACCCGCAAATCATGTTTCGGTCACAGTGGGCCACCAATCCTACCCTAGCATCGCGATGGGTCGGTCACTGAAAATCGTCAGACCTACGCTAATCAACATGTGAAATCACGGAAGCGAAGCAATCCCGCCTGCTAAAGTACTAATAGCAAGGCAGGTGACGAGGATGTCAAAAAAATATTCAACTCTGTGAAGAGCACTACTAAGAGCGATCTAACAAGACCGTTTCAGCTGTTTGGCGCAGATGACGGCAGATGCCAAGTGATGGAAGGCTTGATACAGGTCGTCACGGCGATCAAGACGAATTTTCAAGCGGGCGAATCGATTGAACCAACTGTGCGTTCGTTCGACGGGCCAGCGGACCACGCCCAAGCCGCTGCCGTGCGGATGGCGGCGGCGGGCGATCTGCGTTCGCACCCTCAAACGGTGCAATGCCAAGCGATGTCGACGCGAGTCGTAACCGCGGTCGGCGAAGAGAGTTCGTGGTCTTTGGCATGGACGACCGACTTGGCCTTTGACGGCGGGAATGGCTTCGATCACAGGCGACACTTCCGTCACGTCGTGCCGGTTGGCACCGGTGATTGTGACGGCCAGCGGCGTACCGTTGCCATCGGTCACGAGATGCCTTTTCGAGCCGCATTTGCGGTGATCCCTGGGTTTGCCCAAGAGTTGATTCTTCCTCGAATGGCATTCGGAAGAGGCCGTTGGATCGTTTCGAGGACTCAAAATCACTTACGATGAATGATGGCTGGTGATGATTTGGAAAGCGCTCGTAGCAGGCTCAAGCCTAACGATTTCATTGTTGATATTTCAATATGTGATCGGCTGTGTACTGTCTTGATCGCAGGCTGGTCGCACAAATTGCTTCGACAAGAACACCGGGAAAATTTTCCAGATCTCACTGGATATGAAACTGTTAAACTGTACGATCGTTGGGTGTGTGGTCGAGACTCACCGGAACCCTTTTGCAATTTTTTTAAACTCCGCCGTTTTATGATAATTTGTTAAAAAAATGATACTCCCTGATTCGCTCGTGCGATTATTTGACTGGGAACGATCGCCAATTTGGGATTCCATAGCGCCGCAAACGAATTCCCAGGTGTATTGATGAACTGTCCACAGATTTGTGTGTTGGTTTTGTAATGCGTGGAGAACGTTAAATGAGACGGCATTTTGACTTTGCGAGCGGCATCAAAAGATGCGGGTTTACACTTATTGAGTTACTGGTTTCTATTGCGATTATTGCCATTTTAATCGCTCTACTGCTACCGGCCGTACAGGCCGCTCGAGAGGCCGCCTACCGTTCCCAATGCATGAACAATCTCAAACAGATCGGACTTGCTCTGCAAAACTACCACGACGTGGAGCGGGGGTTGCCAATGGGAGCAGTACACAGTCGGGCTGCGCCGATATCAACAATGGGTCACTCCTGGTACATTGCTATCCTTCCTTATGTCGAGCAACAGAACATTGAGAATAAGTTTGACCTGACAGGTCCGAATTACGGATATCCAACGAGCATTCCTTTTTTGGTCGCGGCCTACAACAACGGGACGCTCGCCAATAACGTCAAACTTGAATTCGCTCGATGTCCATCTAGCCCTTTGCCGGAATTTGTCTCCGCCAGCGGACTACAGCACGCGCGGACTTCCTATGTCGGAATCGCCGGAGCGACTTCAAACGCCGCCGCGAGTACCAATGCGGCAGGGGAAGCGAATTGTTGCGGTAGCGCGGGAGGACAGATTATGGGGAAGATTAGCTCATCGGGATGTTTGTTTCCCAACGGTTCGATCCGAATGGCTGACGCACAAGTTGATGGAGCTTCCAACACGATTTGCGTCGGTGAGGCGTCTGACTATCTTCACGACACCGCTGATGGAAACCGGTATAGCATTGATGGTGCCCATGGATTGAGTTGGATAAGCGGTACGAATGCCAGCGGTGTTCCTGGTGGCTCTCCCACGTTTTCTTCGAGCAATGCAGCAGTCTACAACATCACCACGATCGCTTATCCGCCGAACCACGATAACTACGAGAAAGCTGGAATTTGGTTCAATCACGGGCCGAATAATCCACTGACATCGCCGCACAGTGGGGGAGTGCAAGTGGTGTTACTCGATGGGGCTGTTCGTTTCCTGAGCGAAAGGGTCCATATGACGACTTTTAGAAGACTGGCAATGCGGAATGATGGCGAAGTGGTCGGAGATTGGTAATTGTGCTTAGGAAAACGGGATGACGGACTTCACGTAGCGAAGGTTTTTCATGTCAATTCGTATTTTAAGTTTCTCTGTTGCCTTGATTGCAGCCGTGTTCGTAACACAGATGGCGAACCAAGCCCAACCCACGGAGCGGCAACCAGACGGGCAGAACGCCCCCGAGACACCCATAGAGGCAGGCTCGTGTTTGGAGAAACCAAAGCATTGGAGTGAGAAACCGCCTGCAACGCCCGGCACGACAATCCTCATGTCTCGGTTTATTCGCTTTCAAACGCCTGATGGTCCGATGATTCCGGCTCGAGTGTTTCTGATTGAGTCGAATCCAAGACAGATTCAAATGCCTCCCGGTATGCCACCAGACGTAATCGACCGCACCAAGAAACTTCCGATTCGCTTTATCGGCTTTGGCTGGGAGATCGAAGACGATCCCGACTTTCAACCAGATTTTGAGATTTCCGCGCGTGATGTGCGTGCTCGTCAGCCTTGTACATACGAAGTTAGTGCTCACGACGTGAAGTTTTTGGTCCAAGTAGTTGGTACGCCCTGAATGAAACAACTTTGAACAGTTCCATGCTTTGACGCACACCTCGATTCCTATTTTGGGAGCAAAGAATGTTGAAATTGGTGATGGTAGTTTTACTTGTGTTTGTCCACGAACTCGGTGGCTCATCGGAGCGAGAGGCAATTGCTCAATCAACGGCAATACACGACTGCCCGCTTTACGCTGCGTTCCCAATTGATGGTACAAACTACTTTTGGGCCTGCGATCAGTACCACTCGGAAAACGGTGGCCCTTGTAGCTATGTTGGGAGTTCGTCGCTAATCGGAAGCTACGAGGCCTATGACGGAAGTGACTGCAACCACGATAATTGCAAAATCACCTACACCACACCGCCTAAACTAGAACAGCCAATGGAGCCAGATGATAAGTTTCCGGAAGCAGTGGATGAAAAGGTTGGATTATTGCTGCTTCGTAGTTTTGTAGTGAAATTTAAGCCAGAGGAAGCAGACAAAAATATCAGGGCTCGAGTATTCGTGTTTTTGAGTCGTCATCGAGACAAACAGCGGGATCGAATGTTCGCTTTCGGTTGGGAGGTGAGCGGTGATCCTGATGTCGATATTTCTGTCGAGGAGGGTGCAGTTCACCGATCGCGGTCCGGTGGATCGGTTTTCGATGTTAACATGGGTAACGTCGTGGCGGCCATTATCACGCAGGACTATAGTCAGAAAGAAGAAAAACCGACGCCTGTCGAACAACGCAAATAGACACCGATTTATTGGGCTATTTGGATGAAATCCGCAAGCTCTAACCGGGGCTTGGCACTCCGAGCACATCGGAAGCCAAGCCCCGGATTCGTTTCAAAATATGGCCTCATGAGGAAAGAAAATGGTGAACGGCTTGATGACGTAATTCTCGGGTCTCCTTCGATCACGTCTTTGTTTCCACCACGCACCATTTGATAGTAATCTCCGACTCCGTGAGGCGGCTGGTGTTCTCTCCCAAGCGGCGTCGCATGAATTTGCCAATTACCCTGGACCCATTCGGCCACATTGGAACACAATCCGTAAATTGGCAACTCCTCAGAGACGCAATCGAAGCTAGGGGAACCGACCGGGCCAAATATCTTCGGTTGTAATAGACCTTCGGGAAAGTTTTCTCCCCACGAGTAAGGTTGCTGCCCTCGATTTGTTGCAGCGTATTCAAACTCGACTTCCGTGACCAATCGCTTGCCGCTGATTTCCGCGTAATGCATTGCATCGCCAAATTTGACACAGACCGCGTCTTCAGGGTTCCGCTTCGGAGTTTCCTTGTCGACTGGCAATCGACCATCATTGGCTCGGCGCCAATCTTCGATCGATACTTCGAACGGATCGATAAAGTAATCGGGAACCCTGCACTTCGTTTCACCATCGTTTCGAGGTACCGATGCCATTTGAAAACCTTCTGAACCATTGATTCTGACCATGCCCTCGACAACGTCATTCTCAGGGATACGAATCTCTCGCCATTCGACCGTGCCGTTGTCCTGGACTCGCCACCAGCGATGTCGGTCGCCTGTTGAAAGTCCTTCTCGCTCTTTCGGAACATGCCGGTAAACTTCGTGGAATCGCCCGTCCGGCAAAACAGCGACAATCAGATAGTCTCCAGGATCCAATTGGGTCGTGCAGGGTGTTGAGTCGTCGAGTCGAAACAACTGTTCTGGACGGAGTTCGCTGGTCTCAACATCAATCGGAACGACCGTAATTTCCGCTCCAACTGGCTCGGTTTCAATCAATACCTGTCGATATCCAACGGGCGGCGTGGGGGAAGCGAAGTACATTGTAGCGGCAATTGCCAAGACGGCAATCGTTGACACAGCGACCATCATTCGGTTTCGGCGAATCCACCTCCAAGAGCGAATGACCATGGGAGTACGACGAGCTTGAATCGTCCGACCGTCGAGAAAACTTCGTAAGTCTTCGGCCATGTCCGACGCTGACTGGTATCGTTCGGCAGGCAGCTTTGACATCGCCTTCAAACAGATTGTTTCCAAATCGCGCGGTATCGAGGATACAAGTCGTCGCGGCAACTGGGGTTCGTCCTGTTGAATTTGCGTTAGCAAGACGACTGTTTCGGTTTTCCTAAATGGCACAGACCCGGTGAGCATCTCATACAGGATGACACCGAGTGCATAGATATCTGCCCTCCCATCAGCGCGGTCAGAATCGCCACGAGCTTGCTCAGGGCTCATATAGTGGGGCGTTCCCAGAACGAGACCGGATTGGAGCCGGAAGGAAGCACTTCGATCTCGTTTCGCCAGTCCGAAGTCGGTAATGTGGGGTTCATTCATCAAGTCGAGGAGGACGTTGGCTGGTTTCAGGTCGCGATGGACGATGTCGCGTTCATGCGCATGGGCCAATCCGTCACCAATTTTCGCGCACAACTCTGCAGCTTGATAGGGCGTCAATTTCGTGAGTTTCAGTCGCTGCCTGAGATTCATCCCATGGACAAATGCTAGCGCAATAAAAATCGAGGACGTTGACTCGACGACCTCGTAAACGGGCACAATGTTCGGATGTCGAAGTTTTGCGGCTGCTTTCGCTTCGCGGAGGAACAATTCACGTTGCGATTTGTCGTTCGATATGTTCTTGGGAACTTTTAGGGCGACCTCGCGTTCGAGCTTTGTGTCCCAAGCCCTCCAAACCACCCCAAACGCACCGGTGCCAATCTCCTGACGTAACTCGTAATGCATAAGGAGATTGACGGATGGATCGGGAATGCATGTCTTTGTTGCGTCGTGCTGAAATTCCGACCTCAGCCTCTCGATAACATCGGCAAAGTCTGGAAAACGATCTCGATACTCGTCGAGATCAACGAAGTCCCCGCCGTCAGTTCGGAACTCAATTTCAACGCGGACCAGTTCTTCCAACAAAGTGCTTTCGACCAAATCTTTGGTCTCAGCTGATGCCCGTTGGACTCCATTCGAGCTGACTTTGTAGACTGCGTCTCTTAGAAAATCCTCGATTTTTGGCGTGCCACCGTTTCGATACTCGAATTCGAACAAATCGCAGATTTCATCGACCTGTTTGGAGACTTGAATATCTGGTCGACGCGTCCGGCGGGTATTCACTGATCCAACTCGCTTCGCCAAATGTCGCGAATTAGCCGAAGTTTTCGGGATAACGAGCTCATGGAAATCCCAAACCGATCGGCAATTTCCTTAACGGTCCAGCCCTCTATTCGACTAATCGCAATTGAGCATAGGGTGTCGTCATCCAATAGTCGCAATAACCGAGAAAACTCGTCATTCATTGCCGCGACGAACTCGGGCGTTGGTTCATTTGCGACAAGGTAGTCAAAGGCTTCACTTGCAGAAATCTCCGTTTGACTGATGACTTTTCCGCCCCCTCGTTTGGTCGCTTTCTCTCTTCGATACTCGCGAACACACGAGCGTCTCGTCAATGCCATTAACAGCCACCAAAGCTCATCCCGATTGCGAACATCCGCAAATCGCCCAGCTTCCGCCCCTTGACACAGACCAAAGAATACCGTGGTCGCAATGTCTTCGGCATCGACTAGCCTAGTTGGCATATTCGTTAAATGAGCTCGCGCCAGTCCGACGATCGCATTCGAATACCGATTCCATAGCTTCTGGGTAGCGTCGGCTTCACCAGCCTTCAAGCTTTCAAGCCATTCGGAGATCGAAGATACCTGCTGTGAAGAATCACACATTAATTCGGCATTTTGAACAGATGTTCACAATTAACAGGAGGGCAAAGTATCGCGGAGCATTGGACGCCGCGAGACAGTATCGTTCATCCTAACCTGCGATACTCGTCGTGCAAAGTCATGCGCCATGGGTTCCAACACTTGAGTGCGTATCTGATTGGCCAAAAGCCGCTCGCATTCGGTCAATGTGACGACGGGGCCGTGGTACGTTAGACTTCGGTCTGTTATCAATCCCAGTGGATGCGAAGTCCGGGTACCCGCTTCCTCTCCCTGCCGCTCATCTCACAAACGTGCTCCGCCTCGCATCTTCGTCTCGTCAGCTGGGGTGAAGAAAACTCACACCTTTTTTCTAAAAGCTCGACAGAATTCATGTGTGTACATTTATACTATTGGTGCGTGTTAAAGCTGTGTAAGAGTACGATGACACCGCCAGTAATCCTTGCGGCAACGTGATCTTCAACAAACTGTTTGATAAAGACAACCAACGGCAAAAAACTCAAAGTTTCGGACGCGATGACCTTCCACTCGTCCAAAAATTCGCCGATCGCTTTCGAAACCGGCAACCGAAATCGACCGCGAGCGAATAATGTACTTATTGTGACTACCGAAGCATCCTGCCTAATACTCGTTCCGCGCCAACACGAATATGGCTTGCCCAAAACGGCCTGCGGAAGTTGCTCTCGGCAGTCACGACGGCCTGCAGATCGCTTTCGAGCAATGACCGTGCGTGACAATCCATGCAAATCGGCTGCAGAGTATTTGCAGCACTGCGGGATAAGCAGATTCCCCAAGCTATTGCCGAATTGCGACTTCGATGCCCCCAGGCCACAGGTTCAATTCCCCTGTCTTCAAATGGGTTTCTCCATTGGCGATTTCAGTACTCGGAAGGAAGCAGCAAGACCCAATTCTCAGTGTCATGCGCCGCCCAAATGTCGGCTTCATCGAGCGGGAAATCAGTGAAGGGAATCTGTTCGCGAATGAACGGTTCATCGGGACTATCTGCCCGTGCCGTCAACTCGGCTGACCGATCTGCGTTCACCGCCAACTTCCAAAAATGTATCAAACCAATCCGATCGTCACGCGCTGCCGCTTTACGGAATGCCGACGAATCCAGGTGTATCGCAATCTCGTCGATCAGCCAATAAGCACCACCCCGCTCCGCCACGAACTGCACGCCTTCGGTATAAATCACCGCCCGGTTGAACGCATGCCGATACCGCACATCGCCTCCCGTAAACCGCCGTAAATCGCTCTCACTCAATTCATCCACGAAACCTCACTTTTTCGCTTGCCATTAACGTCCACTACTACGTTGTCGCGATTCACGTTCCGAGTCAATGTGACCATCATACAAGCGTATGCGGCAATACACAGTCAACGTGATGCAAAACCAGTTGGCCAAAAACGTTCGCTATCAGTCGATCCGGCGGGCGGGCCGGGGCATGCCAAACCTCGGTTTGTCATTAACCCCGGCGGCTCCGCATTCCCGCTTTCCTTGGGCATGCCGTCCTCCGTGTGCGTTGTTGCCGGGGGCTCTAAACACCACCAAAGAGCGGTGCCCGCTGATTTCCCCGGAGGGTCTTGTATTCACGGACCCCCGACGCAGGAACGAAGGTCCAAGACTGACGGGCTTGGAGACCGCCTTTGGTTGGTTTAGAGCCACTTTCAAACTACTCCCGTTTTCAAGGCCGCGCAACCGCAAATTGATCGATGACCCGCGGCTCGGCGTCATCGACTTCCAAACCGGCTGGAAATGCTTGCCCTGTGGGGAACTTTCGTCGTACTCTCTGCGGATGAACTTTGGACGAGGGCCGGGAACGCGTAGTTGCCGTTGATGTCGGTGAAGGTCGTCAGATTGATCGAGCCGCCAATCGACTGTGTACCGGTCAGAGTGACCACCACCCCGCCGACGCCCGCTTCGCCGGTTTGGTCGCCATCATTGTTGCTGTCGTTGAAGACGAAGCCGGACACCGTGCGGACTTCGTTGCGAACTGTGACGGCGTTCGCGGCGGGCATCGTGACGATGCTTTGCGGGTCATCGATGGTGACCGACCCCGTGTTATTCGAGGCGATGTCGCGTTCAATGTTGACGATGGCATCGTTCGTGCCCGACAACGGCGTGGTGGTGACGAAATACGGGGCACTCGGACTGCCGGACGCCATGGTGACGTTATTGCCATTGATATCGACGTTGAGGGTGTAGTCGTCGTTGTCTCCGTCATTGGCTTCGATTTCGATGCCACCGTGCCCCCCAGACAGATCGCTGTTGATGTTCGTCAGTGTGTTCCCTGTGACGAGCATGTTCCATACAGCGGGGGCACCCGCTGGATCATTAAACGGGCGAATATGGATGCCTTCCTGTTCGACGTCGCCGAGAGTGTTGCCGTCGATCCACGCGTTGAACAGACCACTAAGGTAGGTCGACTCGGAATCGAGGACTATGCCGTCGACGTGGTGATTCAGCATGTTGTTCGTAATGGCCACAAGAGCCGTCGTGTTTGTTCCGTCGACGTCGAGGTTGATGGCATCAGTAGGTGTGCTGGGGGCTCCACCAATGTTCGTTTGGTTTCCGTCGATCAGGACTGATGCGAAAAAGCCGTCGCTGTTGTTCCCGCCGAGGAACATTTCGATCTCTTCCCCACCGCCGGTGCGTCCCGAGAATATATTGTCGGTGATCCGAGCGGTCAGGGTACCGGCTCCCAGTGCGCTCCGATCCTGAGTGTTGAAGCTGATGCCGCTTTGCTGGAGCCCCGTGAAATTCGATTGATCCACCACGAGATCGAGACTTCCGCCCGCGCTAGTATTCATTTGCACGTTGATGGCACCGACGATTTGGGAACCGGCACTGGAAAAATCACTGTCGATGACATGGACCGCCATGTTGGCCGTGCCGTTCAAGTTGACCGAGATGCCGGACACGCCGTTCAGCGCATCGAATTGGTTGTCATTAAAGGTGATCAGACCGGACACATTCATGACCCCGGCCGTCCCCATGTCGAACCCGGAAATGGTATAGTTGCCGCTGAGGCCGTTCGCGGTCAGGGCGGTACTGGCGTCGTTCCAAATAGCCTGCCGGGAGTTTGCGGCCTGGATGACCAAATCGCCCGACGAACCGCCAATGGCCGACCCCATGAGGTTCAAGTTGACGATCTCGTTATAGGTCCCGTCGTTGACGGTAATGACATCCCCAGGGGAGGCTGAATTGACGGCGGCCTGAATCGTCGTGAAATCGGCCCCCCCGGAATCATCGACCGAGATGGCCGTCAAGAGAACCCGGCTTTCCAAGGCTTCCGCAGTGCACAGTTGGCTCGATGTTTCCTGCGACCGTCGCAGACGTCCGACGCTCGTCGACCGACGAGACCGATTTTTCGGGACGAATCCAAAACAACGGAGGGTAAACTGCTCGAGCCAGTGTACGAAGCGCATGGGTTCTTCCCGACAATCAAACGCAGAGTGGACTAGGCCGCCAAGCCATCACAATCGCTGCTGGCGGTCAAGGTAAAACACCGAACATTCAATGTTCAGAGGACTTAGGCATGATAACCAGTATTGGAAGCCAGGGTGACCATCTACAAGAAAATTGATGGGGAAACCATGATACCGATCAAAAGTTCAATGCAAATATTCGATTCCGACACGTCTGTTGTCTTTGGGGCACAGGCAGCAGTGAGTGCTGCGAAAGCTCAGACCCTATAGAAACAAGGGTTTGCGAAGCTTCGACTAAGCGTTCTGAAAGGCCGCCTGGACTACGGAAGCGAAGTCATGCGTTGATTCGTGGCTCACAAGAATTGAATCGATCCATAATTTGGGATGATTCCTGGTCTATGCGTCAGCCAACTCTCGAAAGAGTTTTTCCAATTCCGACGGTTCGGCTGGCTTGATGAGATGAAGGTCGAACCCTGCCTCCTGGGTTCTGCGGCGGTCCTCCTCTTGGCCCCAACCCGTGAGGGCAACGAGGGCTATGTCTTTGCCCCAGGACTGTTGACGAATGTGTTTTGCCGCTTCGTAGCCATTCATCTTGGGCATTCCGATGTCCATCAAGATCACATGCGGACGAAATGCCGAGGCGACTACGATTGCCTCCTGTCCGTCTCCCGCACGTCGAACCTCGTTGCCAAGCGTTTTGACTACGATTCCCAGCAGCTTGGCGGCTGCTAGGTTGTCATCCACAATGAGAACCCGACGTCCTTTCTGCGGAGAAACCGCTGAGACAGACCCCTGCTCGACTTCCGAAGGGGCACTCGATATCGGTAAGCCGACGTGAAACGTGCTGCCTTGATTACGGCCTTCGCTCTCCACACTAATGTGACCGTCGTGCATCTCTACCAGTGACTTGACCAGAGTCAATCCAATCCCTAACCCGGCATAGGCTTTGTCCGCCAGGTGATCGATTTGGGCGAACATCTCGAAGATTCGCTCTCGCATGTCTGCGGGAATCCCGATGCCGTTATCCGTCACAGAGATGACGATGGTATCTTCTTTCAATTCCACGGAAAGTGAAATCTTCCCACCATCGGGCGTATACTTCGCGGCATTGTTCAGAAGATTGGAGACCACTTGAGCGAGTCGATGCGGGTCGGCGTCCAGATGAATGTGCACATCGGGGACAGACACAGAGAGCTCGTGCCCGGCTTCAATGATGAATGGCTTTGAGGCTTCGATAGCGCTTTGCAGCACATCCGCCAGTTTGACTTGGCATTTTCTGAGTTCGAATTTCCCCCGTGTGATTCGAGACACATCTAGCAGATCATCGACCAGTGTGATCAGCTGCTGCGTTTGTCGTTCCATCGTCTGACGAATTTCTTCCACGGTTTCAGGATCGTCCTGGGACAACTTCATGACTTCCAGGCCCGTGCGGATGGGAGCCAAAGGATTCCGTAACTCGTGGGCCAAAGTTGCTAGAAACTCGTCTTTACGACGGTCGGCCACACGCAAGGCTTCCTCGTCTCGTCGTCTCTCGACGGCAATTCCTGCGGTGCGAGCCAGAACATCGATCAGGCCCAATTGGTCCGACGTGGGTTGGCTGGGCGTGAGGGCATACACGGCAAATGTTCCCAGCACTCGATTAGCCGAGGAAAAAATCGGCGTGGACCAGCACGCCCGCAGCCCGTGACTGAGGGCCAGTTCTCGGAAATCTGTCCACAAAGGGTCTGTGTCGATGTCTGAAACAATCACCGGCTCGCCACGATAAGCCGCTGTTCCGCAGGAACCGACAGCCGGGCCAATTTCCACACCATCGATAGCCTTGGAATAAGCCTCCGGCGCACGACGACCTGCAACCGACCGCAAACGTTTCCCCTCTTCATCCAAGAGGAGAACAGTGGCAATAAGTTTCTGTTGGCTTTGTCCTTCAGTGACTTCGCAGAGAGCATCTAGCACATCGGCCAATGGCGCGTTATTGACCAAAAGTTCCAAAGCTCGTTTTTGCGCCGCAAGAATCGTTTCGTTTCGCTTTCGCTCGCTGACATCTCGAAAGTAAACAGAAATGCCTTCCGTCGCGAAATAAATATGCGCCTCGTACCAGGAGTCGTGGTCTGGATAATAGTCGGTCACACAAAGTGTCTGTTGTTTCGATGCTGCTTCCCGATAGGCCCTCTCGAACTTAGTTCCCTGGAAGCCTGGATATTCCTCCCACAAGTTCCGTCCTAAGAGGTCTTCGGCCTTTCGGCGAATCAACCGTTCCGCCTGAGCGTTGATGTAGGTAAACCGCCATTCTTGATCGACGGCAAAGAACGCATCGGTGATGCTCTCTAACACATTTCGGGTTCTTTGCTCCTGCTCTCGAAGTTTGGCCTCAGCACGATTTCGGTCTGTGACATCCCTGGTGAAGCAGCGGGTATGGACAAATTCCCCGTCCTTCCACATCACACTGGAATCAATCAAGACTTCTTTGATCGAGCCGTCTTTGCAGCGAAGTCGAGCAAGGTAATCACGCAGGTTCTCACCAGCCTGCAAGCGGTTCAAAATGTCAGAGATGATATCCTCGTCGGCATGAAAATCTCGAATCGAATGCCCGACGTACTCGTCCCGGCTATAGCCCAAAAGCTCTAATTCCGCTTGGTTGGCTTTAAGAATGATTCCATCGGGTCCCACCCAATGCAGGCCGATGGTTGCGTTTTGGAAGAAGTCGGTGAGTTGCTCCACACTCTCTTGCAACTGAGCCTCCGCTAGCTTTCGCTCGATGAATTGACCGAGATGCCCAGCGACGGTTTCTGTCATCTCCAGCAAATCCGCATCCGGTTCCTTGATGCTTGTGTTGAAGAACTCAATCACCCCCAAGGTTTCCTCTCCGACGATCACCGGGCTGGCAAAGGCACTGTGCAATCCATCCGTCACAGCTGATGCCGCTCGTGGAAAGTTGGGTTGTTGCGTCACATCGAGCATCCAGATCGGACCGCTCTTGGCCCACGCATTTCCTGGCAAACCTTCACCATGCCGGAAACGGATTTGCCGACTCGCCAATTGAAATGCCGTTTCCGAAATCTGTGACCTGCTGTAGCCCTCCTGACAGACCAATATCTTTTCTTCTTCGTCGACGGACCAGAAAAACCCCATTTCCCATTCCAAATTTTGGCAGACGGCTTCTAGAACCCCCTGAACTGCCTGCGGCAGAGTAGTCGCCGCGGTGAGTACTTGAGTCGCATCGTGGCGAGCATTTCGATACTGCTCCCCTCGCTTCCGCTCGGTAATGTCCCGCAGATATGCGGTGAATAGGGACGAGCCGTCCAAGGGAACATGCGTGATGGCGACTTCAACGGGAAACTCACTTCCATCCGCATGGAGGGCGGTGAGTTCCAGATGTTTGCCTAGGACCGGCCCTTCCCCCGTAGCCAGAAAGCGGGCCAGGCCTGTTCGATGTTGCTCTCGCAAGGGAACCGGAATGACGAGTTCTGCGAGTTCTCGTCCCACGGCCTCGGACGAGCAATAACCGAACGTCTTTTCGGCTGCCGGATTGAAATCCACTACCTTGCCAGTTTCATCCATCTTGATGATGCAATCCAGAGCCGTCTCGAACATAGCCCGTTTGCGGGCTTCACTTGCTCGCAATTCTCTCTCGGCTTGCCTTCGCTCTGTCACATCTCGAAAGACCAAAACGGACCCTAGGACCTCACCATCCTTGGAATAAATCGGAGCAGCGCTGTCCTCAATCGGACGCTCCGTTCCATCCTTGGAGATCAATAACGTATGGTTCGCCAGTCCGATAACTCGGCCATCTCGCAAGGCTCGAAGCGCCGGGTTCTCGACATTCCGTCTAGTGTCTTCGTTAATGATGCAAAACACATCTTCCAGGGGAACACCCGCAGCCGACTCATTGGTCCATCCCGTGAGTTCTTCGGCGACAGAGTTTAGGAGAGTCACTCGACCCGACGCATCCGTCACAATCACGCCGTCGCCAATGCTAGTCAGCGTGACATGGAGGTATTCGCTTCGTTCTTGGAGTTCTTTCTCCAATCCAATCCGTCGTTCAATCTCCTGATTTAACTCACTGATTTTCTCATTGACCAGTTGGTAATGGCGTACCGAAGTTTCCTTGGGAGTGAGCTTGAGGAGTAAAGTTGTCTCACCTCCCTCCGATTCATGATGGGCCAACATCCCGTCGCAACGGCAGACAATCTCATGGTCTTCCTGATTCCGCAAAGTGAGTGCGGTGAGTACTGGTTGTCGGCTACGGGCACAAAGTCGCAGGAAGTCTCGTATCTCGTCCTCGGATGTCGTGCACAATTTGAAAAGAGTCTTCGTCTCCAAATATGAGGGCTCGAAGCTCAACTGACGCACCGCCCCGTTGACGGCCAGGATGCGCCCATCCTTCGTCACTAGTAAGACCGGCTCAGAGAGCAGTGCGAACCAAATGCGAAACTGCTCTGGGGACATGATTCTCAACCTTGGAAATACTCTCGACCATCAGCGGCTTTCGCGTCTTCGGTCGGTTTTAGATGCACGACCACCCGGCAACCCGCATCGCCCCTCGCAATCGCTTCCTCGATGACCACTTTCGAGTAACCCAAGTTCTCAGCGGCGATCAGGCCGAAGACATTTGAAGTCATCATACACAAGGAAGGACGACCAATGACCTTCTCGGCAAAGGGGCAGGCCCGATTTCCCAGCACAATCTTCTCATCGCTCTGTTCGATAATGAAAAAGTCGCCCTGGATTCGACGCTTGAGGTCCACCAACACTTCAGCAACTTGAGGACGAGTCAAATGATTGACCTGCAGCGCCCTGCAGTATTGTTCATTAATCTGTTCCCCCATGCGTTGTCCAACGACGCTGATAAATCCCGACGCTTCTTCGAGGCCCACTACATCTTGTAGTGAACCCGATAGTTCTCTCAGCAGGGTGCGAACGAATCCATCACGTTCCAAGGGAACCGGTAATTGTTGAATTGTTCCTAAGGATTCATCCATCGCGTATTTCCTTGCATTCGAACTTTTGGACCAGAGTAGTGATTTCCTTGACGGGTTCGACCTCGAGGGGATTCGACCAAGTACAGGTAGAATCCGGCTTCTGAAGACTTTCGGGAGAGCTTTGGCCTGTGATTGCCACCCGGCGAGTGCCGCTAAGTTTGGCTTTCTGTCGAAGTGTCCTGGCGACCTGTGAATTTTGACTAAAAGATACAAGCAGTTTACGATACGAAGAGTAGCTGTCAATGAGCGGAAATCGTCGATGCGTTTCGGACCACGAGTCCGAGAAATCCGACGACCGCGGAAACTCACGCAGCGGGAGTTGGCCGAGTAACTGGGTGTGACCTTCAGTGACATCAGCAAGGTTGAGAACGAAAAGCTGCATTTCGGGGATTATCCCAGAGAGAAGTTCATTCTGAAATTGGTAGACATCCTCAACGCCGATGCGGCAGCGTTGCTGCTCTTGGTGGACAAAGTTTCTGCAACCATCCGACAACGCCCTGATGCCTTTCATTCGTTGCCCAGCTTGGATGACTTGTTGTTGGATGGGATGCCTACTAGTCCCTACAGATGGGTGTTGTCGAACAAAAGTCGACTTGTTGTAAAGGTGTCGTGAAACCTCAGGACCTATCAAACAAAGCTATGCGTAACTTAGTCCAGGCCTCCCGGAAAGCAGCTTGGACTAGGGCGGCTGTGACTCCTAGAAAACAGAAAGTCCAAACTAATGATTTTCAGAAGTCACTCTGGTTCCGACATTACTCGAACTTCTGGAATCGCACGTAGCAAGCTCTCTAGTTTGTTGCGAGTTAGCGGCGGATCGTAGGGAACCTTGAAGCTACATATAGCATTGCCTTCGGTCTCGACAAAGGGCTCAAATGTCTTAAATACAAACGACTGGCTCAGCTGATTGAGAAGCCATTTCGCATTCTCCAGCGTGTCCACTCGGACGCGACAGAAATCGCCTAGTGGTCGTATCCAAACTTGACATGTATTCATCGCGTCTCCAAAAATCTGATCCAGTTAGCAAGAGCTTGCCCAGCTAACTGGGGAACTAGGGCAACGATCGTTGTTAGACGTTCATGACGGTGTGGCCTCGAACTCTTTGCAACGTTGTCGAACAGAACTAAAAGGCATGCCACTAGGCCGTTCGTATCGTTCGGCCCGAACAAACCAAAATGCCAAACCGCCGGAATTGTGTTTCGGTCCTCGCTTGGCGTCTGTTGCTCGGACACCGAGAGACCCCTTCCGCCCCGTCTTCTGCCAACCACGCTGTTCCATGACCATTCGAACTAACACCCCGATGGCTTGACGAAATCGTGTGCTGGCACGGGAATGAATGCCGCTTAAAAACTCATCAATCAGAGTTTGGGACTCCAACTCGCGAACAACTCCAGCCAGTGGTGAGCGGTCGTGATGGAGTTCTGATTCCTCCATTCGCCGTTGGCGGTCAGCATCATTGAAAAACACAAGAACTTCGTCGAATGGTTGACGCGGGTCGTTGAGCACGTCGGCAAATGTCTTCCCTTGGTTATCTTCCAAAAAGTCAGCGCGCGTCACCCGGACTTTTGACATCGGAGCGTTCCCATTTAGAACTGCGAGAGTAAGGGGTTGCAAACGTGCAACTACAAATATTGTATCTCCACTGGGTTCAATTAGCTATTTGATAATCACTCAGACGAAGAACATTTCCGAAATAGAGATCTCTCTCGCGAGGAAAATTGATGTGTCAGAGAGCCGGCGGAATTTGATGTGGCTATCGTCTGATCGTCATCGAAACCGATTTCTGGTATGATGTCAGCACGACAAGGGGCAACCGTGTTCCATCGAGGGGATGGCTCTTGTGAACATTGTCACCCTCATATCTTTCGCCCAACTCCAGCGCTCTCGCCGTTCCCTGATAGTGTCCGCGAGTTTTCCACGAGGGAAGCCGCGGCGGAAACGCTTCTCATGAAACTTCGCGTCGGATACGAACTCGTTTACGACTGCCCTCAACCCACACCGATGATCTTGGCATTGAATATTCATTACACACGTGCTTCGGACATTCTTGTGCCAGACCACATCGTGACTCGGCCTTCTGTGCCGGTCAGTGCGTATCGGGATGGTTTTGGCAATTGGTGCACACGGCTAACGGCTCCCCGCGGTGAAATCACTCTCTCCAGTTTGGCCGTCGTGAGTGATACCGGGAAACCCGATGTTGTCATTGCATCGGCGGATCAACATCAAGTGCAAAATCTTCCTGAGGAGACGTTGGTATATCTCTTAGGAAGTCGATATTGCGAAACCGATTTGCTGTCTGAAATGGCTTGGAAGCTATTTGAATCCACGACGCCTGGCTGGCATCGTGTGCAAGCGATTTGCGATTTCGTCCATCAGCACATCACCTTTGGTTACGAGAACACCAGGGCCACAAAAACTGCGTGGGACGCTTTCAACGAACGGACGGGTGTCTGTCGGGACTTTACACATCTTGCCGTGACGTTTTGCCGTTGTCTGAATATTCCAGCGCGGTACTGCACTGGTTATTTGAGTGACGTTGGCGTAGCACCACCCTATGCTCCAATGGACTTCGCAGCTTGGTTCGAAGTCTACTTGGGTGGGCAGTGGCATACTTTTGATGTCCGAAACAACACTCCGCGAATTGGTCGCGTGTTGATCGCCCGAGGCCGCGATGCGGCAGATGTCGCCATTAGCAGCACTTTCGGACCGAATACGCTTAAAAGCTTTAATGTCTATACGGAAGAAGTGGTCAACTGAGAACGCTCCGAACCGGCTCTGTCAAAAGACGTGGTTGCACTCTAACTAGATGGCCAAAGGCTTTCAGAGATGATCGATTTTTCGGCAGCTAATGTACCATGAGATGTGAAGTCTAGAGACCGCTGTCCCTCAATATGGATGGTCGCGAGACGCTGCCCTAGGGAACTCTTCGAAACTTTCTTAATCCAACAATTGCAAAGTTCCTCGGCAAACACCTTGTGTTCTTGATTTGCCGTGTTAGACTCAGTGAATGCGGTTGAATGGTCTGAATTAGTTAGGTCGGCCTCTGCCGCTGCAACATTTTTAGCAATGGAACGAAGATGGCAGAAGGCACGATCAAGAAACTGACGGACAAAGGATTCGGTTTTATCCAAATGACGGATGGAAGAGATATGTTCTTCCATTCCTCAAACGTGGAAGAAGGCAGCTACGAGCAGCTTCAGGAAGGGCAGCGAGTTTCCTACACCGAAGGACGTGGACCGAAAGGCCCCCGGGCCGAGAACGTACGGCCTATTTGAGCTGCACGGGTCAACAACTAAAAAAGGAAGCCGACGAACTTCGTCGGCTTCTTTTTTTAAGAGAGTGGGAAAGTCGCTCTAACTAACATCCATCTGCGTTGACACAAAGAAAGCCCCTACTGGGAAAGACTTTCGTGGGATGGTCAAACGCTGTGACCGCACCTGCAAAGTCATGTCTCCGAGTATGGGGAAGTATCCGTCTCGTTTTTCTTTTTTCGAGACCTGCGAAGGCGTTTTTCCTCCGCTTTCTTCTTTTTGTCTTGCTCACGCTGACGTTTCGCCAACGTCATCTGATGTTTGCTATTTCCGATAACCGACTCCATAACCTTAAGAGATTGCAATAACGCGATCAACGAGTCATCGATGTACGAAACGGTTTGCACGTTTCAACTCAACGCGGCTTGAGTTGCAATTTGGGGCCATCGTCCGTCTCTCTAGTGTCCAGTGTTCGCGACGCGAGGGTTTCGCTGGCCTTCTCGGTGAGAACAAGGACGAGTTGTCCGTCATGGTGGAACAATGTATCGCCCGGTCGTGGACGAGACTTACGAAGCTTTAATCGACGCGAGTTACGAACAATTCGAACAACGTCGCCGGCACTGGCGGACTCTAAGAATTGTTGTAAACGAACACCAGCCGAGGGAGTCACTGTTAACATGCTATCACCTTTTAATAAATGCTGAGTGACGTAACTGCTGTTAAAGAGCAAGTAACTATTCTGATATGCAACGAATGCCGCCGCGACAGCTAACAGCAGTGCGGCGGTCCATTGCCGGGTCTAGTACTTAGAACGAGAACCAGCAATTCAAGTTGCTCGCCCTGCATAGAGCGTTTTAGTAGCGACGTTTGCCACCATATCCACCGCCGCTGTGACGTTCACCGCGTGGCTTTGCCTCATTGACAGTTAACGAGCGACCTTCAACGTCGGTACCATTCAATCCTTCGATTGCCGCATCGCCGCCTTCCGCCATTTCGACAAAACCAAATCCGCGCGAACGGCCAGTTTCACGGTCCATCACAACTTGAGCCGTTGTGACAACCCCGTAAGACCCGAAGGTGTCCCGGAGGACATCCGAAGTGGTGTCGAACGATAGATTGCCGACGTACAAATTCTTACTCATACTAATCCTTTACGAGTCTGCTCTTGAAAAAGAGCTCGACTCATTCTGTAAAAAGTCCATTGTCATCCATTGACGACATGGAGTCTTCACTGAAACCCTGTTCGGCTCAACTTGGGCTTGATTGATCGACTTCAAAACGACGAGCGCAATCCCACTAGGAAGTGGAAATTGGGGCAGAGAAGCGAGAAGTGGACAAACTAGCTTGTGTTGAAAAGTCACTGGCTAGTCAAATTGGTAGATTCGAGAGACAGTCTCAAAGCAAACTACCAGAGAGAGAAGCAGAGTGATGCCGTAGAGCATTCAATGGAGCGTAAAACCGCTCTGTCGTGTCGAAGTGTATCATATTTGCGGTAAGAATGATACAGGAAAACTCTTGCTTGGCTGCGGAATACAACATTTCCGATCCTAAGAACCCGCGTAATAAATAGCCAATGTCCCAGCTAAACCGCATTCGGTACATGGTTTGCGACCGAACTTGAACGGTTGCAGCAACCGTCACGGGCATGGATAGATATTTCGGCTGATACATCCTTTTTGCAGGCCCTACCATGCCACTCAGGTAGCTTCTTCTCCTTTTCTGCGGTTCCTGTTTCGTGGGGCTCGGCTCATCTTGCCCGTTATGGGATTTGCGTCTCAGTCAAGTATTCCGTCCCAGAAATGCAACCGTTCCTCGACGGCCTTGACCGCTTTGACGCTTCCGTCTTGGGAGACAACGAATCCGACCACTTCATGGCATTGCTGGCACACGGAAAAGACGGATTGATGGCGAAGTCCCCAGTTGTCGCATGAATACTCAGTACCGGTAACCGCATCGAGAATGGTCTTATCGGGAGGTAAAAGAACCGGGAATCGCACGCCGAACCCCTCAATTCTCAGGTGCCCGTCGAGCAAAACTGCCCCGTCAATTGCCGCTAAGAGACTCACTCGGCTAACTCCCCGGATCAAGCTGAGGCCAGTTTGCCTGACTGCAGCTTCGGCTCGAAACCGTTCCACTTCCCGGGAAGAATCGGCTTGGGCGTTTAATGCCCCTTGCAATTTCGACTTTGCTCGGCAATGGTTCAGAATGTCATCGGCCAGTGCCGCATGTCCCACAACGGTATAAGTACGATAAGCGAGCATGTTATTGAGTGAGGTCGCTGAGATGACGACGCTACCGCCGTGCCGCTCTAAACGAATTCGTTCCAAAATACTCGCAATCGCCATCATGTACGTGTCTAAAAGACGCTCGGATTCGTCCGTAAACGTGCCCGACTTGCTTGCATTGGCATCCGTTGCTTGCAGTTCGTTGACCAATGTTTCGAAAAACGTCGTCAATGGCTGATCCATCGCGCGAAGCGGATGTTTGTGGGGAGCGATGATTTTCCCGTCTCGCAATCGCACCACTTCCTTTTCGCCTCGGGCGACACTTAACGCTCCCGGTGCTTCAATCGTGATCGTCAGGCAATCAGGTGGCAGGTCTTCTTCACTGACTGGAGTACCCAAAATGCTATCCACCGTCTCACCCAGCCACGCATGACCATGCTCGAACAGTCCCCAAATCTTGAGCGTCCCGTTGAAGTGATGACACCCAATCAACGTTCGGTGGAGTTCCGTGACCGGAGCCAGCCGGACCAACTCACTGGCAGTCAGAATTGCTGGATATTCAAATCGCAACAATGATTTCTTGGCCAGAGATTCCATTGAGACAAATGCCAAGACACAACGGGTGGCGCGGAGTTCCGCCGTTCGAAGCGACGCGTGGTAACATGTCTCCAATAACCGCAGCAAGGTGGGATCATCGGGCAATGCGGAGGACGTCAGGGACTGTGTTGGCCCCCAGTGCGCGTGGAGTTCTTCAAGCAATTGTTCCGGAAATGCGTATTCGCTCATAGTTCATCATTTCATCCGTGATAGTTATTCTTCAAATGCTGTCACTCAGCGAAAGACCACACAAGCAACGATTAAGCATGATATTGTCAGTTGAATGGTTTCGCGGGTAGCACTGTCGTTTCATCAATTGGCAAGTGGTTTAGACTTTTCATCGAAACTAGATTTTCGAGTTCTACACCAATCTGATCGAGCGTCAGGAGGAAGTATGTAATTTGGTGTAGTCTGTTTTTTACTCATTTCGAGAATGGAGAGTTGGAAGCGAGTCGAATCAGAACTAGGCTAGTCAGAATCGTCCGCCTTCAGAATTACTGCAGTCATGTCATCGCCCTCATTGCTTTTGCAGTATCGCGTAACTTCGTCAAAGAGAGCCGCTACGATCTGTTCCGCCGTTTGCTGCTGATGCTGCCTGACCACATCCAGGGTCCGTTTCATGCCGAACATCTCCCCTTCCGGTGAAGTTGCCTCAATGATCCCATCCGTCACTAGTAGGACGAGGTCGCCAGGAACAAGTGTCGCGGTCGATGTTGGAAAAGTTGCTAACCGGACCATACCGAGTGGATATCCTTGGCTGTTCAAGCACCTCTTGATGCCACCTAGTTCATCCAATACATAACCTGGAGGATGACCGGCCCCCGTGAAACTGAGTACGTGGGTTTCGACATTGAGACTTACCAGGAAGGCAGTCACGAATTGGCCGGACGGATTCTCACAAAGACATTCGCTCGTGAGTTCAAGTAGTTTCGCAATATCGTTCGTTATGAATGACAGGCCTCGTAAATACGCATGAGTTTGCGCTGCAAGCAACGCCGCACTGATTCCATGCCCACAAGCATCGGCGACAACTACAGCGACAGAATTCGAGCACGCTGTTGGAAACGAGAGATAGTCAAAGAAATCTCCGCCGACTACATTAGGAGCAATTGACCGTCCACTAATGTCGAATCCCGCGACGCTCGGCCTCGTATGCGGCAGCAGTCCTTCTTGAATTTCCCGAGCGATTCGCCGCTCATCTTCTTGAGAACGCAATCGCCTCTCGGTTGTTCGACGTTCTACGAACTGGCCGATACTGCTGACAATGGTCGTCATGATCTCAAGATCGATGAAGGTGGGTTGCTGAACTTCTCGGCTGTAAAACTCCACGACTCCAATGACATCGACGCCATTATCAATAGGAAAACCGACCGCCCCGCCTAGTCCTTCCTCAACTGCAATGACATTTCTTGCAGAACTCGGATCACTCAAGATGTCCGAGCACCAGGAATATGACTTTTGCTCCCATATGCAACCGGGCAATCCGACTCCTTTTTCGTAGGTTCGATCACGGCTATCATGTTCGAACTTTGAGATCTGAATGCTAGAAGAATGCCAGACTTCGACACATTGCAGAAGATTTTCCTTTCGATCCAGCAGCCAAAGAACGCCAACATCCCACCCGAAACACTTCCCAAGGGCTTGTAGTAGTTCGGCGGCCGCAGCTTCCAGCGAGTCGGCTAACGCCAGAATCCCCGAAATAGCGTGTTCCACACTTAGCCGCTTCTCAAGCTCAGTTTTCTCGGCGAGCAAATCACTGAGGTCTTTGTTCGCGTTCGATAGTTGCTGGACGAGTTCAAACTCACGTGCAACTTCAACTTCAGCGTCCAGCCAGTCCTTTAGACAGTGGTCGTGTGTTCCTTCTCGGGACAACCATTTTAAATAAGCTCGACGAGAAACAACGTCCTGAACGATCAGGGGTGGAGAAACCGACGGAACAGAAGAGGGACATGGGGTATTCGAAGTTTGGGCATTCTCCATAAACCAACCCTCCATTTGACTTTCGCCAGCCACAACGGAGGGAACAGTACCCGGCGTAATGAGGGGAGAGGTCAGGTTGAGTTCGCTAAATAGACGTTATTCCCCTTAGGAGGAGGACGACCTCGCTAAAACCAACCTCTCCATTATATCAACAAAACGTGATGAAAAGACGACATTTGGCAACTGGTGATTCATTTTTCTGAAAGCTTGGTGTGCATTTTGTAGTGCATCAAGCCACCTTGTTGCGTCTGAAAGCCGACAATCGAGGTGCTTCGACTTCACAACTTGGATGGATTTTCAATTTGATTCAGGACCATGGGATTTAAGGATCATTTTGAACTAGTGCTTGAGCGCATTGCGGCGATCGGTGATAATTGCCGTTTGGCTTAAACAATTTGGTATCCTATTGCCAAATTGGACAAGTGCGTGAAGATTTTCATTTGCCGGGCGTTCAGTACCAGAAACTTATTCCGCCACGGCATGTGACTGACGAACTTCTTCTGAAGGGGGCGAACATTCATGTTTCAGAGGGTTTTGTTCGAATCTGATGGAGGTGTTTAGGACACCACTTTCAGTTGACGATGCAGGCGAGAATGTCGGAGGCTTAGCCTTCTATCAAGACATCAGTATAGAGATACCACATGCCTAGAGAACCAAGGTTCAAACAAACGGATTCGATTTTGGTTCGTGACGAAGATGGAAAGGAGTTTCAAGTTGAGGTCATTTCCATGTTCAATGATGCGACCACCGATCGAAGTACAAACGATGAGTGGATTGAGGCACGATTGAAAGAACTCCGTGCTCCCGATGGCAGGCCTGTCTTTCCGGTGGAAGGTGAAGAACGAAAATATTACATCGATGGTGAACCAGACAGGATTCTAATCGCTATCGACTGATACTCTTGGAGGCTGATCGAATTCAAACGGCTTTAAGCCTGCAATGGGATCAGCATAGTTGACGACGTCAAATCCTTAGAAAAGCTTGTCAGTTGTGAAACGGGAGACATTAAGCAGATCGCCGACCAACTAGGTCATATAAGCCATCTTATAATTCAAAACCTGCCGGGCTTTCGCTTTGATATGCGAGTCGACTCCTTCGGTCGCTAGAAGTGTCTTAGCTTTACGGGTAGCACATAAAGGGTTGCGAAGTTCATGAGACATCTTGGCCAAGGATTCATCGCGTTGTTTGCCAGATCAGTGAATCTGATCTCAGACGTGTTTCCGCTCTGTGATATCTTGGATGATACCGATTAGATATACTCTTGGCGCTTAAGATCAAAGACCGCCGCTTTCCCTTTAGCGGACTCTAGGCTTGGCCTTCAAGTTCTGATTGTGAATCGATCTTGACGTTGTTAGGTCCCGCTTGCACGACAGATGAGAGATTTCCTGGATACCTTGTGAGCCATCGGTGCCGGTGCCAAAGAGGATGATCCCTACAGCGCATCGTCCCCAGTCCAAAGCCAATGACCGAAGAAAATGTCTATTGGCAGATTGAGTCTTTGCTTTAGGTCATGGCGTTTCAGACGCAAGCGACCGGGCGTGATTGTCATCTCTTTGTTCGGGGGCGGCAGATAAACTTCCAGCTCAAAATCGATGAGCCTAGAATTTGTGACGTCGCCAATGGATTAAGAAACCGCTTGAGAATTTCAGGGATGCGTGTTACCATTTTTGAAGGTGCAGATTTTGAATGTTTACGCCAGCTAGATCGTATCACACAATCATCTTGGAATAAATGATGGCGACGATCACGCGAGACGATTTCCAAAACGATCGACAAGGCCGGACATTTGCCGACGTGTTGGAAATCTCCGGTCAACCGTTTGATTCATTGATCGATTTTTTTGCTGATGAAGATCGGCAACGGAGAATGGAGGAAGCGGAGATCCATCATGACCGTCCGGCGTTGGCGGGCGTGATCCGAGAGTTGGAGGCTCAACGGGAAATCGATGACTTCCTGACAACAGCGGACGCACGACATGCGAAACGGTTTCGTCAGGCGGTCGGTGTTTTGGTTCGTTTGATTATGGAAGCTCGCGGTTGGAAAAAGACCGGGCGAAAAGGCTCTCTCGGAGTTCGTGGAAGCTCTGATTCACAAGGCGATTCAGGTGGATCGTCTCACAATACGGGCGGACTGGCTTTCTGGTTTCTTCGGGCAGAACGGTATCAACCGGCCAACGGGCTCCCTTTTCAAACTGTGAAAGAGCGTTGCATGGCAACTGAAGAAACGCAACAAGTGGAATCGTGACCTGTTGACTGGTCACCAGTGGAATCTTTGATAAGCGTAGTTCTCGAGGAGAAAACATGACTCCAACTTCCCCGATTCGTGTCTGGGTCCGTACGTTGGGAAATAGCTGCCGGATTCGCCTGGAAAGTCAGGATCATGCCCAATGGCTGCTGGCCCAACTCCGTGAAAGAAACGCTCTCATCGGATCGGACGATGTGCAAATTCATCCGACGGATTCTGGGTGTCGAATTCAAATTCCGAATGCCGCTGAGCGAACACTGACAACGCTTGAGACTGCGTTGCGAGAGATTCCTGACGTCGAATTGATGTTGTCGCCGGAATCCACTTAGCACCAGGACTGCCACGGTTCGGATCTCGTTTCCATCGATATAGACGGAATTGCATCGCAAGGGATTTCGCTTCGTCGGCATGCTCACATTGCCGCTCGGGAAACATTCCTTAAAGGAGAGGCCATCAATGAACGAGAAGCGACCGATGCCACTTTATAACCCTAAGCCCCGACCGATTTGTCCAGTGTGTGGGGCCGCGACTTATTCGAAGGCTGGGATTCATCCGCAATGTGCTCAAACAAAAGCGGATGAACAACGCACGCGAGAAATCAAAGCGACATGTGAGGCAAATCCTCCAAGGCCGCCCGCCGTGTCAGCCGAGGCAGTTGGGTCCTGGTATCGTCGATGCCCGCAATGTCGAAGCGAAGTTCACGTTCGACGGCATGAATGCAATTGCGGCTACGAGTTCGTGAAACGACAACCGGCTTGAGGTCACTTGTCATCTGCTCCCTGCGAATTTGTGTTTCCGTTCTATAGTCGACTCTGAACGAATTAAAGCTCACCGACGACATTTCGTACCCAAAGAGATTTCGGCCCTTCTTGCAGTCGTCGCATCGCCGATTCTGAAATCGCAAGTTGCAAGTTTTATTCGTCCTGCAATAGGTCCCCCACTATTCCCTCTCAAGTGGCTGAAATCGAACATCAGCCGAAGTGTCGTGGATCTGTTGTGAAAGCTCAGTCGTTGTAAGAACAAGGGACGACGAAAAGTCGTCCAGGCGAACCGAGCAGCATGAACTCCGGAACCGAAGGACCACGGGCGAAAAGCGGATCGTCTCGGAGTTAGCCCGCTCTACAAAACGTTTGCCGTGCTTTTGCTTGGCGGAATGGGGATCGATGATGTTCTGTGCGTATGAACAGAGTGAAGTTTCGCCGCAAACGACTGAGGTCTTGCAGGTCGAATATCATGTTTGACCGTGGGTCATATCGACGGTACAGTGCTACGTGATGACTCTTCAGATTCGGGTATTCTCCATTTTCCGATTTCTTCTTTTCGTCCCTCCAATCCACTGATTCTCATGGGGATTGGATACGCAAGTTTGGAGCTGACATGGTATTACGCGCTCTTGCCCTCTGGAAACAGCAACTTACGCGACAAATCTTCTCTCGACGAAGTCGTCTCTATGTTTCGAAACGCTCGCGTCAGATGAAGTACACATCGGCCCGTGTCGAGCAGCTCGAACAACGTGTCTTGCTTTCGGCGGTCACCGGCACGGTGTTCGACGATATCAACGGCAACGGTTCACAAGACGCCGGTGAGGCCGGAATCGCCGGAGTTACGGTCTACCTGGACGCCAACAACAATGGTACATTGAATTCCGGTGAGCAGTCCGTACTTTCGGATACGGACGGGAATTATGGCTTCGAAGGGCTGGCTGCGGGCGAGTATGTCATTCGTCAGATCACGCCACTTGCTTTCGAGCAGACCTCGCCACAAGACACGAATAGCCGATTGTTCGCTACAACGTTCTTTGGAACGCATCGGGTGCAGGAACTCGACCCGGCGGATGGCACGATTCTGAACGAGTTCGCGTTGCCCAATCCTCAGGCAAGCTTCACCCAAGGGTTGGCTTTTGGTGACGGCACGCTGTTCTATTACGAAAACAGTGCGAAAACGCTGTACGAACTCGATCCCGAGACCGGAGCGATTCGCGATCAGACGTCGTTGGCCGCCGAGTTCGCGAATCGAAACATCGGTGGGCTGGCAGCGATGAACGGGCTGGTTTATATGCTCGATTCCACCTCAATT
Organism: Thalassoroseus sp.; assembly: GCF_984380535.1. Taxonomy (NCBI): domain Bacteria; kingdom Pseudomonadati; phylum Planctomycetota; class Planctomycetia; order Planctomycetales; family Planctomycetaceae; genus Thalassoroseus; species Thalassoroseus sp. Next base: position 341,883 of record NZ_CFHRBF010000001.1, on the reverse strand, counting down.
ACGGCGGCTCCAGCGTTGGTGGTGTTCGATCCCGTATCGGATCAGGTGACAGCCACGTTCCCCAGGCTACTAGGGGTGACAGTGGAAGGTGGCTTAGCCGCCTTGCCGGGGGAAAACTTGCTAGTGACTTCCTCCACAAACGACGAGTTTCTATTTCTTGATCCCGCGACCGGACAGATCCGCGAGTCCACTCCCTACAATGCGACCCTCAGCAACTCGACCGTTAGCGGCTTGGCTGTCGTGGACGGGGAAATCTACCTGACCGCGGGCGGTCGCATCACAGATGTGCTCGCTCGTGACGGATCGTTCTTACGTTCGTTTATCATGCCGGTCGAAAGCGGCGGACTCGCTGGTGGTACGGGTGGCGTGGGCGCATTCCGTGTCACGGTTGATGGAACGACAGATGTTGCCGGGCTGGACTTCGGCAACCGTTCGACGTTGGGCCGCATTTCAGGCGTCAAGTTTGAAGATGTCAATGGGAATGGCATCCAAGATGCCGGTGAGAATGGTATCGCGGGCGTCACGATCTACTTGGATCAAAATCGCAATGGGGTCCTCGACGAGGGAGAAACGACAGCCATTACCGGCGAGGATGGCTCATACTACTTCACGGGACTGCTGGACGGCGTATACACCGTGCGGGAAGTGGTGCCGGAACGTTACATCCAAACGACGGTCGGCAACGATCCCGGTACGTTCTATGGAGCCGCCTATATCATCAACGGTAACGGACTGATGAACTTTGTCGAAATCGACGGCTTGACTGGCCGAGTCGAGCGAATCGGCGCCCCACTTTCCGTTCGACCACATGGCCTGGTTCGTACCAACTCGGGAGAGTTCTATGCCTTGAACGGTTGGAACGCGGACAGTCTTTATCAGCTCGATCCGACGACTGGGGACCTCACGCTGATCGGCGCAACCGGCTACGAAATGACGTTTGGACTCGCTTACGATTCCGCGACCGATACGATCTATGGTGTCGGAAAACCAACGGCCAGCGACACCGTCAACTACCTTTTGGAAATCGACCGCACGACTGGCAGCGTCACACAGATTGGTCCGGGATATGAAGGACTGGTAGCAACGAGTGGTCTGGCGTTTGATCCCGTCAATCGTCAGGTACTGGCATTTGATAACAATGACAAAGAGGTGGTCGCCTTCGATCTGGATGGCACTGCCGAACAGAAATTCGTTGTTACGGCGGGCTTCAGCTTCGGCCATTGGTCATTGGCACATACGCAGGACAAGCTCATCGCTGGCGGGTTAGGGACAATCGGTCGGAGATACCTCGTCGAGTTCGATCTGGAAACCGGCGAACGAAGACGATATCTCACGCTTTCGGAGGACACCCCGTTGGAGTCCCTCGATTGGGTCAATGATCCCACGCAGTACCGGTTCTCGATTTCGTGGGAAGAAGGGCTGCTTGAATACACCGGTGTTGACTTCGGCAATCAGCGATTGAATGCGGCTCCGACTGCCGATGCAGGTGGACCTTACACGATCACCGAAGGTAGCGGCGTCACGCTGAGTGCCGCCGGATCGACCGATCCGGACGGCGACAGTCTCACTTATCAATGGGATTTAGACAACGACGGCGATTTTGATGATGCTAGCGGAGTGACTGTGACTCTCGATCCCGCCGAGTTAGCTGCTTTGGGACTCGGCGATGACGGCGTGTTTTCGGTGTCCGTACTTGTCAGTGACGGCGACCTCACCGACACGGCAACCGCCACGCTCCTCGTCGAAAATGCTGCTCCGGATATTACCTCTGTCGTGACCGATGCGGACGACGTGGGCGATGCCTTACCTGGACAGAGTATCGCGCTCACGGCCAGTTTTGATGACCCCGGTCTCCTTGATACCCACACCGCCACGATCGATTGGGGAGACGGAACCCAGTCTGCGGGCAACATTGCTGGAAACGTCGTCACGGGAAACCATACGTACGATGAGGGGGGAGTCTATCTGGTTTCGGTCTCTGTGACAGATGACGACGGTGACACCGATGCAGCAACGACAACCGTGTACGTGACCGGCATTCGGGTCAAAGACGGCGTCCTTCAAATAGTAGGCACCCGCGAGTCTGACAACATCTCGATCAGAAATCATCGCAAGCATGGGGCCGAGGTCCGAACCAACTTCCTGTCAGGACGCGGTGTTGGATTCGATGCGTCCGGCGTCACTTCCATCGAAGCTTATCTGGGCAATGGAGACGATAAGTTTTCCATTGACAATAGTTTCACACAACCCCTATTGATCGTTGGCGGCGCCGGCAACGATCGCCTGTCGGCAGGTGGCGGCCGAAGCCTCATCATCGGTGGGTTCGGAAGCGACCGACTCGACGGCGGACGGAACGAGGACTTGCTAATCAGTGGCACAACGGCTTTCGACGAAGACGTCACTGCGTTGCGTGGACTGCTTGCTGAGTGGTCGTCAGCGAGAACGCTCGAAGAGCGGGTCGCCAATCTCTTTGATGGTTCAGGAAGTTCGACGCGTGCCAATGGCGATTACTTCTTGACAGTCGGCGATGGCGGTACGGTTTCGGATGACGGCGACTCCGATACGCTCAGCGGTGGCCGATCGACCGATTGGCTGTTCTACAATCCCGACAACGATCGGGTCCGCGGACGAGTTCGCGACGACCTGTTTGCAAACGATCTGGACGGCTTACTAGGTACAATGTAGAGCCGTCGAGCATCGAACTAAAGTTGCACCGCCGGTGTCCTCTTGGCAAACCGCCTGGCCGGAGGACACCGCCGATGCCCATTGTTGAACTCAGTGGCAACCCAATTTCTGTAACGTCGCCTGACACCGGCAGAAATGTCATCGTTTGCCCGAAGAGGCATGTCACAACCTTCTGAAAAGACTTCGTGCTAGTCTTTTCGACTCTGGGCTCGTTCCTGAGCCTTGTCTCTCAACGCGGCTTGCAGTCTTTCGACTTCCGAAGTGAGATGGCTCGGCACGATCACACCCACTGCGGGGAGCGTTTCGACGATGTGCTGCATCAGGTTCGGATCAGTGTAAAGAAAACGACCGATAAAGCTGGGACGCTCCTCTTCCCTCGCATCTTCGTCGACGATGACCCACAGTTCGGCAAACTGCTCGCCAAACCCGAGAAAACCGAAGCCATGACAAACCGGCGACGGTCCGCCGACCGCAACATCAATGGGATGGTAAAACCACAACCCGTCCGTCGGTTCGTTTCCCGTGATGTAGCCCTGACGGAAATCATGGTTCTCCGGTGCGAATCGATGCATCAAAGAGTGTACCGCATCCAACGCCTCAGACGGTTCGACGGCAACCTTCCCCTCATCGGACGCATCGTCTGGGCGATTCTTGCGATCTGAAAGCCCCTGCTGACGAGAATCCATCGTGACTTTCCTTCGATCGGTAGACGTGATTTGCCAGTCACATTGACCTGCGTCTCAGGGCAACGTGGGGGCCAAGTTAGGTGGGAACGGCACAGTAACTCATCAGTGGATCGGCGACTCGTCGAGAATCGGGTCGTTCCGTTTTGAGCTGTGACGAATCATTTCTCTTTTCCTTCCGTGTCCGATGGGCTTTTTGACTTGGCGGTAGAATCCGGTTCGTCGAAGAATGGAAAGAGTTTTCTGATTTCAGCTGTGCTTGGTTGGTGGCCGTACTCGCAGATCTCGAACGCCTCGGCGTATTTCACCGCTTTGCCCCGATCTTCGCCGTACCAGCGAATCAGAGCGTCGCGATACTTTCTCGCTTCCCCTCCCGCCCGGTTTTGCCATACCTCTCGGACTTTGGCTAACCGCAGTTCCTGGTGACGGGCTGGAGGTGCCTGGGCCGCTTGTTCAGCATTGCCAAGCGCTCCCCCCTCGAACACTTGCGATTCCAGTTCAGCAATTGCTTTGACTTTGGTTTCAAAAACATCGTCAATCGCGACCGCAATATCGGCCGTGAACGGATAAGGCTTTTGGAACCGATCACTGGCATACAGAAAGACCGGATTCTTCTCGAGAGCGGGAACATCGGGACAGAAGAAAGGGACCGCCACCATGAAAGCAGCGTCTTGCACGAGCACGCCGACGTAGCGATGGTCGGGATGATAATCCCATGGACGATGCGCAATGACAATATCCGCTTTCCACTCACGGATCAGTCGCGTGATCTTGCGACGGTTCTCCAATGTCGGCATCAGCTCGCCATCATGAATGTCCAACACCTGCGATGTGGTGCCGAGGATTTTCGATGCTTTGCGAACTTCTTCCGTTCGCCGTTTCGCCAATGCACCCCCAGACATGGCCCAGTGTCCGATGTCACCGTTGGTCACCGACACCAGTTTGACATGGTGTCCGAGCCGAGCCCACTTCACGCCACACCCACCCGCACGATATTCCGCATCATCGGGATGAGCGCCGAAGACAATAATTCGCAGCTTGCCATCATCTTTCGGAGTGTCGTCAGCAAACCCGACTGATGACGTTAGCGTGAGAATGGTGAGCAACAAGGACAGGAACCGCATGTTGAGTCTTCCCATGTTAAATAGTTCGGTGGGGCAAAGTCACGCACTAGTTTGTGGTCGGCTTCGCCCTCATGATTGATTTTGAATGTTGAATGTACTACGCGGGCCCTGCTATTCACAACTCGACCCGTTCGAAGATACTAACCCCACTGCGACGACCAAGACCAGACTTCTCGCCAAACGCTTTGAAAACCTTGAACTGTTGCTCTCATCAAGTGACTTCGCTAGAGAAGTTTTAATGAGCATGGGGCTCCTCATAGGATGACGGTCGTCGCATGAGAGAACTTGACTGTAACATAGTTCTGGTGGAGTCGCGAAATCTCAGTGTGAGATGATCACCGTTAACGTCTAGCAGACTTCAACTCTTGATAACTTTAGTCGACTGGCCTCGTGAATAGCGCGATTGCAACTAGTTGGGAGCGAACTGGTGCCAGAGTTGATCGAAGGTTGATTGGAACGGTTGGATCAGACGGAGGTCGTTCGAGAGGATGAAGTTTTCCTCGTTGTATTCGGCAGCGCCGCGAGTCCAGTTGTAGCTACCAGTTAGGAGCGTCTGTTCGTCGAAAATTGCAAACTTGTGATGCATATGATATGGCGAGCGATCTCGACGCACGTGAATACCTACAGACTCAAACCGTTCGATGTCAGAGCCGGTGTCGAACGACTTGTCATCGTCTGTGATGAGCCGAATTTTCACGCCACGTTCATGAGCGGAAACGATCGCAGATGCAATTCGGTTATCTGTAATCGTAAAGACACAAACATCCACACGACTCTTGACGTTGTCGAAAAGGCTGGCAATGCGTGTTGGGCAATCGTCTCCGGGGCTAAAATGGCATTCGACATTTGGCGGAGACTCGTTCACGTTGGGAATTAGAAGCTTGATGACGTCTTCGAGCCAATTCAGTGTTTGACGCGCGGGAACATCGTTAAAGTTCGACAAGGCAACTTCAAAGTCCAGGCTTCGTAAAACACCCAGGTTTTGCGGGGTCGGTGCGATGCCCTCCAGCACACGTGACATCGCCCGTTTTTCGCTGCGAGATAACCGGTGGTCGTCAAGTGTTTGCACGAGTTGATCGCGAATTTGATCGAGATTCATGATGGACTCCAGGTATCTCGAATGATTGCTAGTTTCGTGTCACTCAAATAGCCATAACGATTGATCCAGACACCCTCGACCTGGCAGTCAGCAACGAGTTGTAAGCGACGCTCGAAATCAGCTGGTGGTCCGTAGCCGTGCACTAGCGGGGTAACTGCACATTGGCCGTTCGTCTCTTGAGTGACTTGCTCGATTTTTTGGGTTTGAAGATCGGTACTCACACGATGTGGTTCGTCAGGGGCGGGGTATCCATAGTCCGCGAGTTTATTTGTATCAGGACTATTATCGATCTCCATCCAATTCGCGAGTACTTTAACTAAGATTGACTCATCGAGTTTAGAGTTCTGTTCGAGCAATCGTCTTCCCCAGAAGTCAACCATTTGAGTCCAGTGCATTGTATAGAGTTTCGGCGAAATGGCATCGCAGATGGACGCATTGCGAGAGAAGTCAAAGCCTGTGAGTTGGTTGTACGGGGGCATAAAACTATTGGCTGAGAGTTCATAGCGGTGTGGACTATGGTTCTCAAGACTAGTCCGCCAGCGATTCAGAATTGCGAAACTTAATTCTCGTTTGATCTGTAACCAATGCTGTATTGAACTGGCAGGAATACCGAACTGTTGTGGAGTCGATGGATCTGACATGACTTGCTGAAGAATTGGTGTTGTGAGTCCTCCACGGAGTAGGTTATAGAGGCGGTCGATGTCCGACTGGATTTCTTCGAAATCAATGTTTAATGACTTGAGATATTGTTCGACTGGTCGGCACTTGGCGACATGTGAACTGAAGTCTTGGAAGCATTCGTCGATTGTGTAACACGGAGCTTCAGGCCAATCCGGACGGAATCCGCTGATCTGCGGGTATTGGGAAATCAAGTCAGCGATGTAAGCGGCGTTGTATGCATGAACCGCTTCGCTCGCCAGACTCGCGGTATTCGCCACCCTGCCCTGTGGGAGTTCGCCATTTGGTAGGCGTGGACGATCTTCGTTGCGGAGGCCTGTCGGTTGTGCGGCGCCAAGTTGAAAATAGACTTTCAATCCTGCATCGACCGCTAGCGAAATGAATTCTCCGATGATGTGGCCATGGTCTTCGGTTAGGTCATTTGGGGTGCGTGGTGCATACGGGGACTGTTTGTAGAACTGTGGGTCCGGGTGATAGCTAGGGCCGCTTCGGACCCACAAACTTGTCCGACCGAAGAGGGGGCGATCGAACACTCGTGGACTGCTACCGGCATCGGTCGGAGGTTGGAAGCTGCCGGTTCCTTCCGGGGCGGGCGCCGTGACCGTGGGATTGGTGGCAACGGCGGTTACGCCGATATCCTGCAAGTTCCGCAGGACTGTTGCCGGCCCTTCGCTCAAGAGATAATCGCCGAGAACAGTGACGCCGAGCATGCGTTGGGTCGAAGACATATTCGTGTGGGAATTGGGGAAGGAAGGTTGGATCGCGACCGTACTCCGTCGAAGTGTCGTTCAGAATGATGCCCGTATCGCATCTTTGCAAGCGCGTTCACACGTGGAGTGAGGTTTTTCGTCTGCCTTGGAATTGACGAAGCGGACTGATACGCTTGCTGGACGGGTTTCTTGTCATTGTAACGGAGAGAACGTCGTAGCTCCGTTACACAAGCCCCGGTGTCTTGGCACAATTTTTTGTGAAGCAACGATGAGTGTGTTTGTTCGATACGGTCGAGTTCCTGAAGTCGGGCGGTTCAACATTTCTTTGCCGGAAAGTTTGAATCGTAGCGATCAGGTCGTTGTGCGTACGCAGCGGGGGCTTGAGTTAGGGGAACTTCTTCGGGATTGGACGCCCAAACCGGCCGAACAGACTCTCAGCCTCGAGCGTGTCGCTGAGGAATTGGCTGACCTGAAAGTTGTCCGCAGGGCGACCACGGATGACCTCCAACGACATCGCGAATTACGCTCGCTTTGCGAGGCAGAGTTTGAAACCTGGCAAGATCGAATTGCCGAGTGGCAACTCGAATTGGAACTGATCGACACGGAGCGAACGCTCGACGGCGAGCAGCTCATTTTATACGTCCTGAATGAACGCGGACCGGACTGCACCAAACTGTCACTGTACGCTGCGGCGGGTGGCTTCGGCACAATAACCGTTCAACCGGTAGGTATCGAGGGGATGATTCAACTCGAATCGAGTGGCGGTTGCGGCTCCGGTGGTTGTGGAAGTGGCGGCTGCGGCCATTAAACGGCAGACACGCTGTCACCATCAAACCGACCACTACGTTCACAGAAGAGAACAACGATTTCATGTCTGAAACGATTTTTTCAAAACTCGAAAGCACCTGTCAGAGCGAAGGTCCCGCGGCGGCGATCGACACGTTGATCGGACATTTGCGAGAACAAAAAGCCTACGACCGCTTGTTCGACGCGTTATTGCTGAAGAAGCGAAACGAGATGGGAATGCCTTTGGCAATGCCGACGGCTCTTGATGATCTTCCCGAAGATCGACGCAAAGAGTTCGAGGACTACTACGTCGATGTGGCTCGTGAAGTCGGTGAATTGTTTCTGGCGGATGACAATGTCGCCCGGGCTTGGCCATACTTACGAACGATTGGCGAAACCGACACCGTTCGCCGGAAACTCGACGAGATGCCAATTCCCAAAGAACTGGATGACGCATCGGAAGAATTGATCCAGCTCTGCCTACACCAAGGCGCACACCCTGCCAAAGGGCTGGAAATCATGTTGCATACGCATGGCACGTGCAACACGATTACTGCGTTTGACCAGGCGTTACAGGCTCAGTTGCTTCAAGGTGAGGACCAACAACGGGCGGCAGCGATGTTGGTCAAGGAACTCTACGACGACCTTAAGCGAACCGTCCAACAAGATGTCGAGCAGCGAATCGCAATGGCACCGCCGACTGATTCGTTGCGTGAATTGATCGCGGGGCGAGACTGGCTCTTCGAAAACGGCAATTATCACATTGATGTGTCTCACTTGAACTCGACAGTTCGGTTCGCCCGTTGCCTGGAACGCGGTGCTCCTGAACTCGAAAAAGTTCTGCAGTTGGCGGAATACGGTTCCAAACTCGCCAATCAGTTGCAGTACCCCGGTGAGCCGCCCTTCGATGACTTTTACCCCGCGCACATTCATTTCTTCAAGACCATCCTTGGAGAGAATGTCGACGAACATATCGCATATTTCCGGACGAAACTCGATCAAGAACCGGACGAACAAGACAAACCTTACCTGGCGTTTGAACTCGTTACGCTTCTGGTGAAGATTGACCGCCTCGACGATGCTGTCGAGATCGCGAAGAACCATTTGCGATCGTTCAATGATCCCAACGGGTTTTCATTTCTGAAACTTTGTCAGCAAGCTGGGCAGACGGATGCCTGGCGTGATGCGGCTCGTGACAACGACGATGCAGTCGGTTTTTTGGCGGCAATCGTGCATCAAACGACGGCCAGTTGACGTCCCATGTCGTACCGTGACAAAAACCGAGCAGCTTGGAATCGGCTTGCGGATGGTGGTAGTCGTTTCGCACGGGCGGCGACCGATCAAGAGTGCGCCAATCCTCTTGGAACGCTCGATAGTCGAGGCTGGTTGCCGGAATCTGTTCGTGGATTGAACGTGCTATGTCTGGCTTCCGGCGGTGGCTGGCAATCGATTCTATACGCCTCGGCCGGGGCAAACGTAACGGTTGTCGATCTCAGCCCGTCCATGCTTCGCCTTGATGAACGGGAAGCGGCCCGGAGACGCTTGACCGTTCGCTTGGTGGAGACCTCGATGGACGATTTGTCCGCGATTGAGTCTGCTAGCATGGACGTTGTGCATCAACCTGTCAGCACCTGCTACGTTCCCGATCTCGCTGCGGTCTATCGTGAGGTTGCTCGCGTACTGCGTCCGGGTGGGTTGTATATCTCGCAGCACAAAACGCCGACCAGTCTGCAAATCAGTCGCCGAACCCGCGATCATCAATACGTGATTGGCGTGGAATACTACCACCAGGGACCCTTGCCGACTGTCGACGATACCTCCTACCGCGAAGACAATGCGACCGAGCATCTTCATCGCTGGGAACAACTCGTCGGCGGGTTGTGCCAGTCCGGTTTTGTGATCGAAGACCTTGTCGAACCCAGTCGTGCCGACCGCACTGCTCCCGTCGGTGACTTTCGACATCGCGGTCGATTTGTAGCGCCGTATGTGCGAATCAAAGCCCGACGACTTGACGATCAACCCCAGCGGATGCGTTCGATCTGGACGCCCGCATAAACCGGATTTTAGCTCCAGTCATGCGACCATTCACGAATCATCACACGGTTCAAAGCAGCTTTGTTGAATGAAATCCCCAAACCGGGCCGCTGAATTCTGGCAGCGTGCCCGCCGTATCCAAACGTGAGGTTCTCGTCGATCAAACTTTCCTTGACGAGAAAGCGATCGTAGCTGCCTTCGAGATACCGGATCGGCTCGATAGCACATGCGATGTGTCGCCCCGCCGCCGACAGAATACCGGTCTCACCGACTTGGCAACCAAGTTGAAATCCGAGACCCGCATCGACCGCCATGGCCGCTAGCCGAAGGGATGGCAAAAGCCCGCCACACTTTGACAAGCGGATGTTAAACAAGTCGCATAATCCTTCATCAATCGCGCGGCGTCCATCCTCGGCGTGACAGAGCGACTCATCGAGCATGATTGGCACCGACAATTCAGGACGCACGCTGGACAACCCCGCGACCTCAGAGTGCGGTACTGGTTGCTCGACGGCCGTGATCCCGAACGGAGTCAACGGATTGACGCGTCTGACAACCTCATCGCACCGCCACGCCTCGTTGGCATCAATTCGAACATCGACTTTACGGCCCAAAAGACGACGGATCTTACGAAGCGAATTCTGATCGTCGATGTCGGAAACACCCACTTTCACTTTGACCTGATCGAAACCGAAGAGTCGCATTTTGACGGCTTGCCAAAGCTGTTTCCGAGAACTTTCTGCCGTGATTGCACCGCTGTAGCGAACGGATGGTTTCGGTTCGCATGCGATCGGCAAATCGTTCAACATCCCCGGCAGATCGGACAATGGACGACCAACTTCGCGGAAGACGGCGTCGAGAAATGCCAACTCCATGGCACATCGGGCCGAATTTCCGAAGCACGCCCGCTTTGCACTTTGAGGACGTGGAAGTTCCCAATCTTCGGCGGCGGCGATGGCTTCGAATTCCGTCGCGAAGCGGGAATTCAGTGGAGAGTTTTTAGGCAAATCTTTAAGCAATGCGTACGCGGCGTCAATGTCCTCGCCAGTCACGTACTCACGGGGCAGACCTTCGCCCCATCCGATTTGACCGGTGTCGAGGCGGCATCTGACGATGAGAGAGTCAGTCGAATTGCGGACGTGCGATGCGTGCCGAATCGTTTTCTTGAGCGGAATGCGAACGTGGACAATTCGCCATTCAGTGACTCGCATTGCATCCGCCGAACTGAATGACTTAAGGGGTCAGTACGACGAGAATATCAGACTCGCTGGCGATCAAAACTGATTCACCGTCGATATCGATTTCTGTTCCAGCCCAGGGGCTGAACATCACGCGGTCGCCCTCTTTGACTTGAAACGGTGCCCGAGAACCATCCGCCCGACGAACGCCATCGCCGACGCTCAGCACGCGGCCTTCGGTGGTTTTCTCGCGGGCATCATCTGGCACGACCAAACCGCCGGCCGTGACGGTGTCCGCTTCGATTCGTTGTAAGACGACTTTGTCGCCTAAAGGCACAATTTTCATCGTTCGGTGTCCAATTCGACGTCTCAGAAGTTGATCGAGTCAGTCGGTTTTGTACGGAAACCGATTTGGTTGTATTTGAATAGAACGCCGTAAAAGACGAAAGAGTCAACTCAGCATTTTTACGAATGCTACAGGTTTCTCAGAACCGCGATAACATTCCTTACCAAGGCATTTCCATGCGATTGACGATCTGTCGAGCGATTCGCTGGACCACTTCTTCCTTCGCAGTCGCAAGGGACTGACCGACTTCAGGAGCGAATTGGCCTTGCCCGAAAAATGCGGTGTCTTCCGGTGGTAACAGGATTTGTTGGTCGGAAAGGTACCGCCCGGTCCGTAAGTCTTCCCATTGGATGACCACCGCATATTGAAGTTGTAACTGTCGAGGGTCATCGAAAGCGGATTCGGTCAAGACTTGCTTTTGAATCTCGACAATTTTGCCGGTGAGTCGGGTGTCTGCGTAAGGTTCCTCAGCGATTTGCAAGCCGCGTTGCTGCATTTCCTTCTGAACCGCCTCGGTGAGTTGGAACTCGACACCCTTGCGGTAAGTATCATTCTGAAAGATCGGGACGGCGACACTGCGAACATCCGGTCGAAACGGCGAACCGACTACGTACCCGCAACCTGCGAGAAGCAATGCCAAAAGTGGCCAGGTTCGATTCATCCGTGGATTCCTTGCTGACGTTCAGCCGCCCGATGAGTAACGTGTGTCGTAATTAGCTCGAACCTGGAATTCACGAAACATATCCAGGTTTCTCACATTGACGCGACATCCATGACACACGTAATCGGTCATTTTCACTATCTGTTCGTTGACTACTCGACAGTTCCGTTGGCCTGCATTTCCGCGAGCAGGTCTCGCGCTTGGCTGGCGTAGGAACTGTTCGGGTAAAGTCGAATGACTTCCCGGCAACAGGTTGCCACCGAAACCGGGTTGTTTTTCTTCTGCCAGAAGATCACGTTCGCCCACTCCTGCTCGGCTTTCGCTTCTTCGATTTGCCGAATTTGGTTCAGGATGCGTTCGCGGTCTTCCGTTTTGGGGTAGAGTCGAAGAGTGCTTTCCTTCAACTGAGCCGCTTGTGTGAGTGAATTGCCATCGTAGTTCGGCCCCTGGTACGCCATGAGTTTCACATGCGAACCGAGGATGAATGCGTTTTCCAAGTGCGGACTCTTGGGATAATCTCGTCGGAGAATCTCGAACAATCGGTCCGCTTCGAGGTAACTGCCTTTGCGAAGGTTATGGCTCGCGGCGAGCATCAACGCATCATCCGCGATCGGCCCGGTCGGGTCGTTAAGCCAGATTGTGCGGAGAGCCTGCAGTGCGCGGCCATCGGTATCGAACGCCGGTCGTGATTTGTCCCACATGTTGGGGAAAATTGGAATCATACGGGACGGGTCCCAACTACGTTCGATCGGAGCTTCCGGCGGCGGTGTGGCTTTCGGGTTCTCCAAATTGACTTGTTGGATTTCGCTCGTTTCCACGAACTCAGGATATTCCAGCCAGGTTCGAGCGATGTCGAATAGCCGTCGTGTCATCAAATCCAACTGACGAGGCGTCGGGTATTTTTTCAGCAGCGTGTCGTAGGCGTCTTGGGCCTTCGCGTAGCGTCCCCGAGCGAATTCACACTCGGCAACATAGAACAAGCCTTCTTCTTCGATCGGCGTGTCTTTATAGCGTTTCGCGACTCGCTTGAATTGCTTCTGAGCTGCTTCGTAGTCGCCACTATCGAACAGGGCTTTCGCTTGGTCGAACTCCTGTTGGCCTTCGAGCGGAGCAAGTGACCCATCGTAAGTGCCACGTAGGGAAGCACTTCGTTCGAGTTGCCGTTGAAGCGGACCGCGAATGCCATCAATCGACCGTAGGTCGCGATCGTCACGTTCCCAGAACTTGAGCTTCGAAAGACTGAAGCCCTCCGGTTCCGGCTGCGCCATGCCAGGGGCCTGACAGCCCGCGAGCAGCAAGAGACCTGCAAGCAGCCCGCCGCGACACATGCCGCAACGCCGAGGCGATTGATTTTGGTATGATTTTCGCATCGTCATCCATGACGGACTGAAGGAATCAAAATTGGAGATATCGCAACGTCTTAGGCCGCCGTCCCAATCCATGAGAAATGGCTGCCGTCGTGACTTGTCGCATCTGTCGAATTTGTTGTTCGCTCACCGCGATTCTCGCCGGGTCGGTATTGGGTTGACTGAGTCGCCGAAGCAGCATCACGGTTCCGGCCGGAACCGAGGTGCTTTGCGGTTGATAGGATTCCCGCTGACAGCTTTGGCAAATCAATCCCCCCTGGCCTGCCCAGAGAGCATAAGTTCGATTCTCCGTGACCGGTTGTCCACAAGCGAGACAGGCATCGAAGGCGGGAAGTTGTCCAATTTCCCTAAGCACCACCAATTCAAAGTGGATAATCGTGAGTCGACTGTCCGGTTTGTTGGTGAGTGCATCGAGTGTCTGAATCGCTGCTTCGTACAATTGAGGATGAGGATCGTCTTCTTCCGTGAATCCAGCGAGAAGTTCGGCGACGTAATATCCGCCGTACAAACTCAACATATCTTTTTGATGGGGTTGGAAACGCCGGACGAGCCGAGCTTCCGTGAGGATATGAAGTCCCGAGGATTTGCGAATGAAAACTATCTCACACCGCGTGAGGAGGTCAAGAGCGATCTCGAAGGCACTTTTCAAACGTTTAGCACCTTTGGCGATTGCCGTGACCTTCCCAAAGTCGGCCGTTAAAAACGTTACGACTTTGCTGGTTTCACTAAAATCGGCAAGCCGTACCGTCAGCGCTTCGGTTTTTTCAGTCGACATGGCCGATTTTTCGAAATTTCTTGAAGACTTGGCGGTTCAACATTTGGTCTTGACTGCTTCCAAGCTGCGTTTCACTGGGACCAGTGAGTTTAGTCAGGGGGCGTATATCCCCATTCTTTCTCAAATTGTTGAAAGGTCTTTTCTGGATTCAATCGCCGACCAAACTCAAGAATTGAGTCGTCTTGGTCCCCCATCAGGATCGAGACGAAGATTTTTTCGCGTTCCTGTCTAGTTCCAAAGACACCTGCGAGATCGACAGATTCCAAGACTTCACAGATGGCATTATCAACGCCTTTCGTGAAATCGTCAAACTCCTCCCAGCCGTGGTCCGTATCGACTGTCCTCAACGTAGCATAGACGTCGTTCATCAGCTTATTGACCTCGTCGAAATGGTGTTCCCCTTCCAAATGGAGCGGGGAATCACAAGGGCTCCAACGCAAGGACGCGCGAAGATGGTCATCCGATCTATGTGCGGATCCCGAATAGGATCGGTTACTTCGGAATGCTTGGTCGAGCCCCTCTTCCGTCATGGCAGTCGGCATAAGAGAGGATCGTAAGCCACAGGTGTAGAGTCCCATGCAATAAAACGATTCGTCTTTATGATTCTCGCGAAGCTCCCTGAACGCAGTCAGACATGCGGGCGTGAGTACGGATCGCAATCGTTGAAAATCAAAGTCAGCCATTTCTCACCCTAAAATTATTGCTTACTCCGCGCGGGCCTCGAGTTCTTCCCACCGCGTGTAGGCGACTTGCAATTCGTTTTGGATCGCTTCCAGCCGATTCGAAACCTCCGCGACTTTGCCGCCGTCTTGACGGAAGAAATCAGGATCGGTCATGGAATTTTGGAGCTCCGACTGCTCGGTTTCGAGCGATTCGATCCGTTGAGGCAACTCTTCGAGTTCGCGATTTTCTTTGAAACTGAGTTTCTTGGGTCTGTCCGTCTTGCCCGATTTGCCAGGTCTCGTATTGGATTTTGCGTCGGAGGATTCCTTGGAGTCGAGATTGGCAGCGGCACGATCCTTCTGGGCACGCAGCCAATCATCGTAACCGCCGTCGTACTCTTTGAACCGGCCGTCGCCTTCAAACGCGAGCACGCTGGTTGCGACATTGTTGAGGAACGCCCGGTCGTGGCTGACGAGCAACACCGAACCGGTGTATTCGACCAAGAGACTTTCGAGCAGTTCCAGCGTCTCGAAATCCAAGTCGTTTGTGGGTTCGTCAAGGACGAGCACGTTCGATGGTTTCGTGAACATCTTCGCGAGCATGAGCCGATTGCGTTCACCACCGGAGAGAAACCGTGCCGGGCTGCGAGCGCGTTCGGATGAGAACAGGAAGTCGTGTAGATAGCCGATGATATGCCGAGACTTTCCGCCGACCGCCACCATCTCCGCCCCGCCGCTGACGTTGTCTTGCACGGTTTTTTCTTCGTCGATCTGGTTTCGCAACTGATCGAAGTACGCGACTTCCAGATTCGTGCCGTGTCGGATTGTGCCGGATTGCGGCGTGAGTTCCCCCAGCAGCGTGCGGAGGAGAGTCGTCTTGCCACAGCCGTTGGGGCCGAGCAAACCAATCTTATCGCCTCGCATCATTTTCAGTGAAAGGTCTTGAATGATCGGTTGGTCGTCATACTGAAAGTTGACGTTTTTGGCTTCGAGGACCAACCGTCCCGATTTCTCGGCGTCTTGAACCTGAATTTTCGCGGTGCCGACTTGGGATCGTCTTGCGGCACGTTGACGACGAAGTTCTTGCAACGCACGCACCCTGCCCTCGTTGCGTGTTCGACGGGCTTTGATGCCGGTGCGAATCCAGGCTTCTTCCTGGGCAAGTTTCTTGTCAAACAACGCCTCCTGCTGGGCCTCCGCTTCGAGGGCAGCTTCCTTACGTTTGACGAACGTGTCGAAATCGCACGTCCAATCGAACAACCGTCCGCGTTCGAGTTCCACGATCCGTGTCGCGAGTTTCTGCATGAATACGCGGTCGTGGGTGATGAAAATCAGTGTGCCGGAAAATCGGCCGAGGAATTCTTCGAGCCAGGTAATCGATTCAACATCGAGGTGGTTCGTCGGTTCGTCGAGCATAAGCACATCGGGTTCGGTCACCAGGGATTGCCCCAGTAGCACCCGGCGTTTCATTCCCGAGGAGATCGACTCGAACGGCATTTCCGGGTCGAGACCGAGCCACCCGATGATGCGTTCCATCCGGCTTTCGAGTTCCCAAGCGGGTGTTTGGTCGTCGGTGTTCTCCAACCCCAGGGCCACGATGTCCCGAATCGTACCGCCGCGACCAGGCGGGACTTCCTGAATCATGCGGGCCGTTCGCAGGTTTTTCTGTCGTTTCACCTGACCATCGTGCGGCGTGATTTCACCATCGAGAAGCTTGAGCAACGTCGATTTCCCGACGCCGTTCCGGCCTAACAATGCGATCCGTTCGCCACGTTCGATCCGCATCGTGACACCCTCCAGCAATGAGGGGCCGCCGTAACCGATCGAAACGTCTTCCAATGTGAGCAGAGCCATACGGAGGGGAATCCAATTCAGAAATCAACAATACGATGCGTCCCTCGAAATTTACGCAGTTCGCGGTGGAAACGGAAGTGGCTGACCCATCTCGGTATGGTGGGAAATTGAAGTTGGGCGAGTTAAACTGGCGAATTCACCTTCCAAACTCCTTTTTTGAAAGTTTGCTTGATGCTTCCTACACGCAATTGGCTGCTATGCCTTGGTTTGGTCGCTTGCTTCTCGGCTGTGACCGTTGCCGAAGACGGGATGATTTCGCTGTTCGACGGCAAGTCACTTGAAGGCTGGACCCAGTACGGCGGAAAAGCCAAGTACGTCGCGATCGACGGAGCGATTGTCGGCACATCCGTCCCCAATTCGCCGAACAGTTTCTTGGCAACGAACGAGATGTATGGCGACTTCATTCTCGAATACGAATTCAAAGTGAATAACGAACTCAACTCGGGCGTGCAGATTCGTTCGAATGTCTACGACGAGCCAAAAACTTACGATACCGGCAAAAAGAAGATCAAAGTCGGTGCGGGTCGAGTTCACGGGTACCAAGTCGAAATCGATCCCAACAAACCGACTCGGTTGTGGGCTGGTGGAATCTACGATGAAGGTCGCCGCGGTTGGCTATATCCTGGCCCGAAAGGCGGCGATGGAAAAGCGTTCACGGAACAAGGTCAAAAGATCTATAAGATGGACGGCTGGAACAAAGTCCGCGTCGAGTGCAAAGGCGATTCGATTCGCACGTACCTCAACGGCGAACTCCGGGCCGACTTCAAAGACGACATGACACCCAAAGGCTTCATCGCGCTGCAAGTTCACGGAGTCGGTGGCCGCAAAGATCCGCTAACGGCGATGTGGCGAAACATCCGTATTAAGCCGCTGGATCACGACGAGTAACCTTCCGCTTCGCTGACAACCACGGTTGCAGCGAGATCGCGGTGATAAACCCAAGCGTAGCCACGCTGATGATGGCCCAAAACCGGAAACCCGGCGGTGCGTACCAGAATCGAACGGTATGCTCGCCGGGTTTTAACGCGACTCCGCGATGGACCAGATTGACCGGGATCACTTCCGTCAACTGTCCATTGACGGTCGCTCTCCAGCCAGGCGAATACAGATCACTGACGACGAGGTATCCTGGCGCGTCCAGTTTCGCTTGAATCGTCATGGAGTCAGGTCCGAATTCGACGATGACAGCCGGTTGAAATTTTTGACGTGAATCGCTTCCGTTCCAAACATCCCTCGCGACCAGGACTTCTTGACGCGGATTCAATCTGGCAAGGTGATCGATCATTGAGCGGGTATCCTGGACCTCAGTCGCCTGCCCGACAACAAACGCTCGCGGCAACCCATCCAGGTTTTCCCAAATCTCGAATGGCAATAAGTTTTCCTCGCTCAAGCGTGTTTTGGGATCGTGTTCGTCAAGGATCGCTTCCTCGGTCACGAACTTGGCTTCCGTCTTGCAAATGGCCCATTCTGATTGGTGCGCCGGATCAAGAGTAGGTCCGTTGGCCGGAACGACGGCATAACGCACGGCGAGTAAGTCCAAGATGTTCTGGCGATAGCGTGCGGGGTGAGCTGGCTTTAGGCCAATCAATTCCTGGTCCGGGGGATGATGGGGATCCAGAACGTCCATCAAAATCACCGCCCGCAACAACGGCACCGGATCGTAGGCATGAACCTTGGAAATCCCGTGGGTCCATGCCTCCCGATCAGAAAGCAGATTTTGGTCGACGATGACGCGGCGATAATCACCCGTGCCATTTCCAATTCGTTTCTTCAAGTAGCTCGTGATCGCGCTCTCGGATCGCAATTCGGGAATGACTCGCAAGACGACATGAGCATGACGGACGTTTTCAGCCGTTACGACACCCATGCAAACTACCGTGAAGCCGATCGCCAAAGCCTGACCACTTTGTCGGGACCGCGTTAGGAAGTCGACAATCGCTTGACTAGTGAATCCGCCCAAAAGGCATACTAACAGCGAAACCCAAAACAACAGTCGCACCGGCCCTCGAAACATCGAGACACCTGGGACGTACTTGTAGAACAACGGAAACATTGGCGTTTGTGTTCCTGCGGCAAACACCAAGCAAAGAAGCAAAGTGAGAAACAACCGCCATACCATGCGGTCATGAAATCGAACGACTGGAGCCAAGACCGCTGAGATCGTGAGCAGCACACCGAAGTGTAGCACGCTCTCCCAGTAGAAATATCCGGGGCCGTGGTAATTCGTCGGGCCGCCAAACACGAACGGATTCCATAGTTGCCAGAGACTCTCTAGGCGGATGCTCATAGTGGCAGCTCGTTCGATATCCACTCCGCTTGCCCGCACGGCTTGATGGGTGTATGCGTACGTTGGTCCCAATTCGATTGCGATCAATCCAATCAATGCGATTCCCGTTAGAACCCAATCTCGCGCCAGCGTGACTGACGAAGGTTGACGTCTTCGAGCGGCCGGTGACAGTAACTCCCAGAGAACCCATAGGCTCAATGTGAGAATGAGATAGAACAACTCCTGAACGTGTCCGGCGAAGAACGCCATCGAAAAGATGCCCGCTAACAAGGGCACACTGAATTGGCGGTTTTCCCGAAGACGTAGGAACCCCCAAAGACCCCAAGGGAGCCAAGCAGCCACGCAGATTTGGTTGTAGTGCCCTTCTCCGACATGTGCGATCAAGAACGGTGCCGACGAAAACGCACAGCCGACTAGAACACAAATTCCCCAGCTCCACCTCCACCAATTCCCAAGCACATACACGCCGATCCCTGCAAAAATGAGATGGCCGACCATAATCCAGCCCGGCAACCAAGCCGCTGTGGTCATGAGGAACAGCCAGTTTGGCGGATAAAACATTGCGGATTGGGGATTTCCCAGCCACGGAATTCCGCTCAATCCGTAGGGATTCCACATCGGCGGATGTCCGGCCTGTTCCCAACCGATGCTTAGAAAACTTCGCCACGGCAACATGTTCGCGGTAAGGTCGTTGCGTCCGCCATTTTGTGGCCCAACCAGCACACCGGTCGGTTCAGCGACCAATCGATGCACACACGCCAGAACCGCGATTGTGATGACCAGAAACGCCCAAAAATGACGAAGCCAAGGCGTGGTAAGGGAGTTGGGCATAAGACGGGCAAGCGGCTGCGAAGTCGAAAACTGACGAAAACCTCATGCTAAAACGCGAACTGACCAGTGGCGAGCGATTTTCGGAGAATTCGCAGAACCGTCAGCGTTTGCCGCCAGAGTCATCCTGACACATCTGTACCAACGTGGTATAATTCCACATTAACGATTTGCCGACCAGAACAAAGGAACTGTGAACGGTGCAAACGCGGGCATTTCTGATCGTTGTTGTGTTGGTAGTGATTGTCGCTGCAGGATGGAGTTGCGTGCGGCTGTCGAGTACGCATGAACCTCAAGTGACTCCAGTCGATGAGTTGGAATTCAACGTCATCGACCAATCTGAGAGCGATTGGCGTCAAGAATTAACTGCCGAGCAGTATTTCGTGCTTCGTGAAAAAGGCACAGAACCGCCGTTCAAGAACGCTTATTGGGACGAGCACCGTGTGGGTGTCTATCACTGCGCCGGTTGCGGTTTGCCGTTGTATTCCAGCGAGACAAAGTACGAATCTGGCACAGGGTGGCCGAGTTTCTATCAGCCGATCGATCAAGACAATATCGCGGAGGAGTTCGACTACAAACTCTTTCTGCGACGAACGGAAGTCCTGTGTCGGCGTTGTGGTGGCCACCTCGGTCACGTTTTTTCGGATGGCCCGGAACCGACCGGTTTGCGGTACTGCATGAACTCGGCGGCCTTAGATTTTCGACCCTCGAATTCGGCGGAAGATCATGAAGCTCAATAAACCATTGATTGCCGCCAGTGTCGGGTGGCTTGGAATGCTGCTGACGACGTTTTCCGGCTGTGGAACCAACATCGAACCTCAACAATCTGTGGCTGCCATGCCTGAATCTGCCCCGCAAAATCCATCTGATAACGACAACACCAAGAACGCTGAAACAGGCGAAATCGTCCTCGCGGGCGGTTGCTTCTGGTGTACTGAGGCCGTATTCGAAGAACTCAAGGGGGTGAAGACGGTCGACAGTGGTTATTCCGGCGGAAACGAAGGGGATGCGTCTTATACGCTGGTATCCGCGGGGTTGACGAATCATGCCGAATCGATCCGAGTCCGTTATAACCCGGAGCAAATCCAGCTCGAGCAGATTCTCGAAGTGTTCTTCCTCGTCGCTCATGACCCGACACAGAAGAATCGGCAAGGGGCTGACATCGGGAAGCATTACCGTTCAGCGGTGTTCTATTCGAGCGCCGCTCAGAAGCAGGCGGTTGAAAACTTCATCAAGAAACTTGAGACGAAAAAGGTGTTTGATGCTCCGATCGTCACCACGTTAGAACCGCTGAAAGGTTTCTACGTCGCGGAGGAATATCACCAAAACTACGCTCGATTGCAGAGCAGCAACCCGTATATCCAATGCGTTGCGATGCCGAAACTAGCGAAAGTTCGTGAGAAGTACAAAGATTGGTTGGTCGACGAGCAATAACCTTAGTTGAGACTCGACTTGGCGACAGGGAGCGTGAGTTGAAAACATGCTCCCTGATCGACCGAACAATCGCACTGCAAATCGCCGCCCATGCTGCGTGCCAACCGCCGGGACAACGCTAATCCCAGGCCAACACCCGGAGCCGAATGTGCGGCTTCGTGGGCCGACTTCGAGAACGGTCGGAACAATCGACGGGCCTGGCGGTGGGAAACCCCGGGACCGAAGTCACGGACGGAAATCACCGCGGTCTGGCCCTGTCTTCGAACGGTGATTTCGATCTTGGAATTCAACTCATCGCCGCCGTATTTACACGCGTTGTCGACGAGGTTGAACAGAATCCGTTCGACTGCCCCCGAGTCGCCGGAAATTTGGACGTCTTCCGTAGCGGATTTAAACTCCAACGTCCGACCCGACCGGTTGGCCCGCTCCTGCAAGGTGGAACGCAGTCGTTCGAAGAAATCGGCGATGTCGATTTCTTCAATGGCGTTCGGGCGACGTGTGTTTTCCAGCCGGGCATATGAGAGCACGTTTTCCACGAGGTGCCCTAATCGCTCGGCTTCGATCCGCAAGGTTTGCAAGTAATGTCGTCGTTTTTCCGGCGCCGAAACCATGCCGTCCACGAGCATTTCTGTGTAAAGCCGGAACGTCGTCAACGGGGTACGTAGTTCGTGCGTAACTGCCGAGACGAAAGCTCCCCGACGTTCGCTGAGTCGAATCGCACAATTCAACACCCATCCCACCGCAACTGCTGCCACGAACCAGCACCCCCATGCGATCACCAGCGAAACTCGGAGCGGCGTCCAAAGTGGTAGCGACTCCGGCGGCGGTAAACCCGGAGTGAGACGCAGCGGCAACGCAGCCAACTGTAAGCCGTTCTCCGCCGTTTCCGATGGCACTAACTCGGCGTCTGGCAACAGGTCTTGAATGTCGTCGAGCAACTGCGAACGAATCGTGTTCCAATCAAGCCAGCATCCCTGAACAAACTGTGTTTTCCCTTCTTCCACCGGGCGGACGAGCATCAGCAATCCATCCTGCCAAACTCCCTGCATCGGGCCGAGGACCCGCAGAGTCTCTTCCGATCGTGGTAACCCCATTGGAGACTGCATCCCTCCACGAGCGGTGTTATCCATGACATTTTGGGAACGTTTTCGAAATTCGTTCTGGTTCCGCGAAAATTCTTGGGCGGCAAGCTGTTGGTAGGAAGAGTTGCTCTGAACCGTGAATGGATCAGCCGATTGATTCGGTGATGCTTGTTGCAACTCAAGCTCGTTATAGACCTCAGGCGGATCGAGTGGTTGCTGTTTCAATAAACGCTCGAGCAGATTCGTAGATTCGACCGCGGCACACAACGCAGTAGGGAAGGTGGATGTGTCTGCCACAGGTTTATTCGGCAGCACGCAAAACATCCGATTGTCTTGCCGGAATTCGAAGCGGAGTCGCACGAACTCCGTCGGCTCCGACTTTTGACGATAAACCGTCGCCGACCGACCGCTTTCTCGCGCGATGAGTGGCACCAGAATCGAATCCATCCGCCATAACGCCAACCGATTCGATTCCGATTGTCGCACGAGATCCCGCTCTGCGGTTTCCAATTCCAAGACCGTTTGGCTGATCCACACCAACGCCGCTGTCACGACGATCAAAGAGGCGAAGAAACCAAACCACAGCAACCGCGAACGCATCAACGGTCCTCCTGGGTTGCGACTTCGGGGACGACCAACTCGTATCCCCGTCCTCGAACGGTCCGCAACATTTGGGAGCTCGAATTGCGATCGCGAATTTTCTCTCGCAACCGGGCGACCTGCATATCGATCGCTCGTGTATTAAGACCACGTGGATCGATATGCCACACGTGTGACATCAATTCTTCCCGCGAAATGACGCGACCGGCGTGCGTCCGCAGATACCGAAGCAATTCAGCTTCACGTTCGGTGAGTTCTGCTTCGGTACCGTCTTCGAACTCGATGAGTCCACGATCGAAGTCGATGGTTGCGTGGGGCAAACAGAAGGGAACGTCGTGTGAAGAACGCTCGGGCGAGCGTCGCAACACCGCTTCGACACGGGCTGTTAACTCTCTAATGCTAAACGGTTTAACGACATAGTCATCCGCTCCCAATCGCAGCCCGGCAACGCGATCGTTTTCGTCCCCACGGGCAGAGAGAATGATAATCGGTACCGTTGGGCGTTCCTGGCGGACTGCCTGCAGAATCTCCAAGCCACTCAAACCCGGCAAGACTAGATCGAGCACGAGCAAATCGTACACGCATTCCAACGCGAGTTTCAGACCATGATCACCGCGACCGGCTTCGAGAATATCGAAACCGGCGAACTCGAAAGCGTCGACCAAGCCGCGACGAATAGCCGGGTCGTCTTCGATTGTAAGAATACGCTGCTTCATGAAATTGATCTCGTGGGGAACAATTACTCACAGTATAGACGACGTCTGACCGGCAGACGTAACGACTTGGTAACAGGTGTAATTTCAAGTTCAGAGCAACCTCGGACGAACTTCCCAGAGGTTTTCTGTCTTCAAAATTTCGGATCCGACTTGTCTGCCAACGTACCGATGACGCGTTCGGACCAAATTTGGTTCCCAGAAACCGGATATCTACCTTAACAGACCGCAATTGCCGATGATTTCGTCTTGACGTCGAACCACGAATCTGCGAGAAGCCCGCACCTCTCTCTCTACAGCAAAAACTCACTCACTTTCGCGGACCGAAGAAGCACGTATTCTCGTGCCCTGCGGTCGGGGTCTGAACATGCAACACATCTTCATGCGGACCGTTCTCGCGGCGCTACCGTTCTGCGTGAGCGTCGGCTGTGCTCACATGGCTGAAAAGCAAGTCATCACAGCATTTACGACAGCTCTCGAGCAAGAGGACTATCAGACGCTGAAAGTCCATACCAGCGACGAGTTCAATACGCGAGCCCTTCGCACCGCCGAAGCGATGGAGGATATTCAGATTCTCCGTGTCCCGACGGGTGATGTTTCGGTGGTGGAAGTTCAAGATGAATCCGACACCGAAAAGCTTGTGACTGTCACTAACGGCAAAAGCTCGAAGAAGACGTACTATCGGCTGAAAAAGTCTGAGGGGTCGAAAGAGTGGGTCGTGGATGACGTTTACCTTCGCCAGAACAAAGGTGGTGTGAAGGTCGATAAGTCCGTTGCAGAGCAAATGGACCTGTTGCTGAGCGTGCGGGCGTTTCTCGACACTTGGCATGAAGGACAACGCGATCAGGTGTTGTCTGTCGTCACCGTGGAACTGGCAGATACGCTGAGGGATTTGCCGCCGGAACATCTCGATCGGCTAACGAAACAGGTTGTCGCAGAGCATGGTGCGTCGAAGTCGTTTCGACCGAAAGCCCAATTGGACGACGATGTGGCGATCGTCTCTTTGCCACGTAAGACTGGCAAGATGCTCCTGAAAATGAAACTGCTCGAGAATCGTTGGAAAGTGGCCGACGTGGCGGTGGAGTCTCGTAAGGACAAGGAACACATCGAATCGCTGAAGAAAACCGCGATGGCGATGCAATCGGTGACTCGATTCTTGAACGCCTACGCCGAGCAAAACCGCGAGCAGTTGAAGACTGTGTGTCATCCGAAACTCTTCGAAGATTGCCTAGCATTGGCGGATCTTTCGCAAGAGAAACTTCCGAGTGGCAAACTCGACGGTGCAGAATACTACGTCAAGATGGAAGGCCGACAGGCGGATTATATTATTGAACAACCCAACCGCGTGGTCCGGTTAAGCCTGTCTCGCGGCGGCGTGGAATTGCAGGAGATTCCGGAAGATTCGCCGTATGTCGTTGAAGAAGTTACGCTTTACGAAACTGGTGGTCCGTCGGACCAGGTGGCGGAAAAACGGTTGTCTGTCGTATTCACAGGACAAGCCATTCTGTCGCTGTTCCAAGAAGCCGTCCGCGACGGCAACCTGCCGATGATTCGAAATCTCGTGACTGCCGACTTCAACGAACGAGTCTGGCGAATGGTGCCCAACGAAGACGTTTCGCAGTTGGCTCCGCAGTTGTTCTCCAATCCGATCGATCGCATCGTTGACACGCAGTTTGATGGAGCCGTTAGCCGTTTCATCGTCTCACAAGGTGGGTTGGATCTGACCTATGTGTTACTTGACCATCGCGGACGTGTTCGTGTGGACGACGTGAAATTCGAGAACGAAGATCAAATCGTTTCGATGAAAGAAACGATGGAAATTCTTTTGCCGATCCGCACGTATGCCTCAGCGTTGGCGGCGGGTGACACTGGCACGCTACAGCGGTACTCTTCCAACGATTTGAACCGTTTGGTTTGGACGCAAGCGGAGGACGTTCCGAAAGCGGGTCAGGTTGTGATTTCGCACCTTGGATGCCCGCTGACCGATATCCGCGAAGTCGGCACCGATAGTATGATGGTCGTGCTGGGCGATGAAAACTTTGGGGCGAAAGTCATGCTCGTCAATGAACACGGTCACCGTCTGGTGGACGACATCATCGTCATCAACGGCAAGCAACCGGAAGAACGGGCGTTCCATAAACGGGTATTGCGGACCGAGATTGCCTACCATGCTTCACAGGATACGTTGCCGTCGCGAAAGTCGATGCAACCAGCCAGCCCGGTACCGGCGCACATTGGAGGAGACGCTCCGCAGGTGCTGACAGCGGAGCAAACGGCACCGGCTCAACAATTGTCGAAGGAACCGGCCCCGGTAGAACCCGTCGCCATGCCTGCATGGCCGTCTGCTTCACCCATTCAACCGGCCTCGTTCGAAGAAATGTCACGGGCGGAGTTCGCAGAACCTGCGACAAATGCATTACCCACCGGTGCCATTCCGTTGCCGATGGGTGACGAAGTTCCCAGCATGTCTTTCCAGCCCATCGAAGGACCGACGACGGAAGTGCCGAAACAGATGGAGCCTGTCGAATTCAAAAAATCTCCTTCAAAACCCAGCTTCCAAGTCGTCCCCGACGACGATGCATTCGCCTCCCCACCAGGGGTGGATTAGTTTTCCAGCAGGGTAAGCAGGAACTTTTTGATTCTTGAAATTCACGGATGGGGTTCGCTGTTAGCTCCGTCCGTGCTTTTATTGAAAGATCGTGTTGAGTAGTGCCCCGACGACGAATCCGCTGACCGCACCAATGGCGACTTGGTGAAGGGCATATCCAATTGCCCAAGCAAGTCCGCCCCGCCAGCCGACATATTCTCGGGCGAGTTTTCGGCCCATTGCTTCGCCGAACGATTCTTGCAACGTCTTGACAACGGTGCGTTGCTTCAGAGTCCCTAAAACGGCCCCCATAAGGGCTCCTTCGAGCGTCAAACCGATCGCACCACAAAGCGTCCAGATTCCAAGTGACGGCCAGGGAATGTCGGGGGACATCGCTGAGCGGAGCAGCCAAGCCGCTGGAATGACACCCGCTAAAGTCGCGGCGATGAGTGCCGGAAACTGCAGCTGATTGGCGAATCGATGACGCTCCGCCTCCCATTGTGGCAGGAATCCTCCTAGCCCGGAGAACGGACTCACATCGTGTCGTGACGCCCATGCGCTCCAGGAAATCGCGATTCCGCGTAGACTGCTCATGGCAAATAGCCCCAGTCCGCCCCCGAACAGCCAGAGTTGCTCGTTGGTCCATGCGGTACTCACCAGCTGCCCGAAGACCCGAGCAATCGCTCCCCCACCCAGAAACCCCACAAGCCAAGTTAGGATCCAAGGAAACGCGCCGGTCAACGCCCTCAGTGCACTTACGGATAGTAG
Organism: Thalassoroseus sp.; assembly: GCF_984380535.1. Lineage (NCBI taxonomy): Bacteria > Pseudomonadati > Planctomycetota > Planctomycetia > Planctomycetales > Planctomycetaceae > Thalassoroseus > Thalassoroseus sp. Next base: position 314,942 of record NZ_CFHRBF010000001.1, on the reverse strand, counting down.
GAATGCGAACCCTAATGGTAGTAGAAGTACTGCCAAAAGCGGCGTGAGTAGGAAGGGCGTATTCAGCCGCGATTCCGGTTCCGGCGGCTCTGACGGGGGTGACAAGGGTTCCTGCTTTCTAGAGCGTGTATACGAATGTGCTCAGGGAGTTCATAGTTCGCGCGCAAGACACAACTCGGCGGTTAGAAACAAGATAGCAACTCGGTGGCACGGTCGGGACTGCTCCGCAAAAACTTGCGAATTCATCGGTCTTCAACCGGAAATTGTTTCCATCTTGACAGAGAAGCCGTCGATAATCAAAGATTAGGTCTGTCGCGGGGACCATCGCCCCAGGCCACGATCGATGAATAACGGACGATCCAGACATCGGCAATGGTGAAAATTCATCCACACATGAATTCTTCCATGATTGATCCACTCTCAATGACCTACTTTACCGAAATTGCCTCGATGAACAGTTTTGAGTCGGTCCGGCGAACATGTCCGCGCTTCTGCGGCTCCCACCGCATCCGTCCACGGCCTCAAACACGAGGACCCGCTCCATGTCATATAAGACCGATGGAGTCACCGTAGATTCTGAATACTTCTTACGGGACGTTCGAAGGTTCAGCTACCCAATAATCAGTCTGACGGCGTTTCTTCTGACAACGGGATTGTTTCGACACTCTTCCGTTTATGCCGAAGAACCGGCGGCAGCCCAGGCTCAAGAAACTCAAGAACCGATCAAAGGTTCCCCCGACGGACAGGGTCTCAATGTCCCCTGGCGAGTCGATCGGAGTCTCGAACAACTCCTCCGTCGAGCTGACGACTTTGCAGCCGACAAACGCTTTGAAGAGGCGATTTCTCTCTGGCAAGAAGCTCTCAATCATGCGGATCGAGCAGCTTCCACGAGCACTAGCCAGACGATCGAAACGCTGCTCCGCGACCGCGAACGCAAATTCCTGTACGGTACGTTTCAGCCGTTTCGTCGCGAGATCGAGGCCCGGTTAGCCAATCTTCCCGAATCCGGTAGCCGTCTCTATCAATTGCAGGCCAACACCGAGGCCAAAGTTCTGCTCAACAATGCCGATGAAATGTCGGCGCGGGAAATCGATCGAGACATCGCCCAACGGTTCTTTCTGAGCGATCACGGTGACGACGCACTCTGGCGACGTGCTGCCAATGCGTTCGATCGGCACGACTTCGTCGGCGCAAGCCGCATGCTGGATCGCATTCTGCATGAGCATCCTCGCAACAGCATTCCGCGTGATTGGTTGTACCTGCGAAAGGCGATCGTGGAGTCCCGATTGGGAGAATTGCGGAAAGCCCAGGAAAGTTGGCTCGCGTTTCAATCACTGGAGAATAGTCAAGTTCCCATGCGGGTTCGACGGGCAGTCGAACGTGATCTGCAGCAGTCATTGGCGCGAGCCGATCGATCGGGACTTAGTGAGACAAATTATCGACAATCGACGTTCTTACTCGGCGACACACTGAACGGGAAACCGGTGACCGAGTCCTGGGTTCATTCATTCGATCAGCCAATGATCGTGAAGACAGAAGGTGCCGCCGAGCCGAGCGAACTGACTTATCACCAAATCCTCGAACATTGGCAGTCGAACGGTTGGCGACCGGCGATTGATCTCGTCTCGCGTGATGGTCGGCTGTACTTTTACGGAACCGAACATGTCACGTGTTGCGATGTCGAAACCGGCCGATTTCTTTGGCACACCACACACGGGAACGAGTACGCCTTCGATGGGCAATCTCGGGCCTATGGGAACGCGGCCAGTGGGCGGGATCAGGTTCGTCCTGCGGATCTCGGCAGCGTGCGAGTGTTTGGGGACCGTGTCCATCCCATGCTGACGGTGCATGAGGGGCATCTTTATTGTCTAGAAGGTCGTGTTTTGGACATCGGCAAACACAGTGCCGGTGGAGACTCTCCATTTCCTGATACCGAATCCGGGCGTTCGCGGTTGGGACCGATTTCACTCGCCGCTTATGACGCGAAAACGGGGAAATTGCGATGGTCGCGTCAAGCAACCGAAGCCGTCGGTATGCTGGACGATGCTGTTTTACCGAGCGGATTTCTCGCAGCTCCTGTGAAAAATGGCAATCGTCTTTACGTACCGGTCAGTCGCTCTGGCGAGATTGTCATGCTCGCTTTGGATGCAGCGACCGGTGAGACGATCTGGCAGACAATACTTTGCGACGAACCGGCGACAGGCGCTGTTCCATGGTCGCCAGTGGGGCTCAGCGTCGAGGGTAGCGACCTGTATGTGGCAACGGGCGTGGGTCTCGTCTTTGCACTCGACACGCAAACCGGTCAGATGCACTGGGCGACACGCTATGATCGTACGGGGGTCCGCAAGGCGACAGCCGGCGGACGTCCACAAGCAAGTGATTGGTTAGCTGAAATCGACGGTTGGGAAACCGATCAACTGTTCGTCAGCGGGGCGACACTCATCGTATTGCCATCCGACTTCGGCCGTTTGGTCGCGTTGGACTGTCGCACGGGAGCCTTGAAATGGGATTCACCACGGGCCACCGACGCGCATCAGTTCGGTTCCACGTTGGGGACCGCAAGTAAACTCACAAAGAAATCCTTGTCACCAGAAGCAAGCGAAGACAAGCGGGCGGCGGATTACCTCATCGGTCACACGTCTTCCGAATTGTTTGTCGGCGGTCGGCGAGTCGTCCGATGCTACGGCATTCATACCGGGAAATTGTTGTGGGAAACACGTGTCGAAAACGCCTGCGGTCGCGGGTTGCTCGTCAACGACGCCCTGTACATTCCCGATGGCAAACTGATTCGACAGCTCGATTTGGAAACTGGAACACCGATCGCTAGCACGACTTTCCTCAGTGCCACCGATGAACCGGTCGGCAACTTGGCAAGTGATGGTCGACGGTTGCTCATGGTGGGGTGTGAGCGGATTCTGTCGGTCATCGAACTGGACGAAAAGTTGCAGGAGCTAAAACACGAAGTCCTCGCGGGCGATCCTGGCTCGTCTTTGTTGCGTATGAAGCTGAACGCGCGACAGGGAAATCTTGGTCAGGCGATCGGAGATTTGCGTGTGGTGGAAAGTCTGCTGCGACAACGATCCGGTTTGCGAGCCGCACGCCAAGCGGTTGTTGAGGGAATGATCGAACTTGACTTAGCGAACACCCGTCCGGAACTGGCAATTCAATGGCTCGCCGATAGTTACCGTGTAGCGATTGCGGAGTCGAACTCCGCCAGCACTTCGGGGAGTCAACACGATGACTCCATCGCGGATTCTCGGCCTCGGGCCTTACTGGAAACGGCACTCGTGGCGATCACTCGCTCTGTCCCAGACCCAACAAAAGCGGTGCGGTATGCAAGTGCCGAAGACGATGGCGTCTCTCCGCAGGCCAGTGAATCGCTTTATCCCATCTTGCAGAACGCATGGTTGTGGCGGTTGGCAAAACTGGAAGACGCAGCCACTCGTGCGGTCGCCAAGATCGTCGAGGAAAATAGCACTTCGTACTTGTTCGACTCGTTGGCCCAAGCGGACCCTCTGACTCGGCGTCTCGCGATTGCGGGTTTGTCGCGGTTGGAGTCTCCGAAGGTGATGTCGGCGTTGGAATTCGCGTTGGAAGACCCTGCCGACGAAGTGCGTCTGCGAGCGGCAGTCGCATTGTTGAATCGCGGCCATCAAGAAAGTTTATGGACGCTAATTTCGCTTCTCGAAAGCTCGGATTTGTCGACGAGACGACGTGCGATCGCAGCACTTCGCACCGCGACCTCCCAACAGTTCGGCTACAACCACGAAGTCGTCGAAGAGGCGGATCTCGCGGCAATTGAACAATGGGCGGATTGGTTTGACCAATCAGGCATGGCGGCGGATTTGAATCTGCCCGTGAGAGTCGATGAAGCCCCCATGGGGCGAATGCTGCTCACCAACAACAAGTTGCAACGAGTCCGAGAAGTCGACGAGCATGGTGACGAACTATGGTCGAAGAACAACATGAAAAACGTCTGGAGTTGTCGAGGGTTCGCCGACGGACATCGCGTCGTGACCACGACAACAAGCCCACGTGCAGTCATCGAGTACGATGCCAACGGCCGAGAGGTCTGGAAAAAATCGGACTTGCCTGGCACACCGTTCTCGGCCACGCGTCTGAGCAACGGTAATATTCTGGTGGCCTGCAACAACAAAAAAGTGTACGAGTATCGGCGCGATGACTCCGTCGCTCGAACCATTGACGTACCTGGGATTCCACAGTTCGTCACACGACTCGACAATGGCAACACGTTGATTGCATTGGCCGGTTCCGGTTCCACGCCGGGCGAAGTTCGCGAGATTGATCTCCAAGGCAAGCTCGTTTGGCAGGTCAACACGCTGCGGAGCCCGGTGAGTGTGCAAAGGCTGGAAAACGGACATACGCTCGTAGCAGATAGCTCGACCCGATTGATCCAGGAGTTCGAAACGAACGGCCAACCCGTGTGGGTGCACCGTTGGCAAGGACATCATCGGCTCAATTGCGTGCAACGTGTTCCCGGCGGGAAGACTCTGGTCGTGGATGACGAAGGCCTTGCAGAAATCGATCTGCGTGGTCGAGTCACCCGGCGAATCCATGAAGCCGGTTTACGTTGCGTGAGTCAGTTTTAGGGAGCGTGGTCGGATGAAGTGATTCATCCGCTGTTTCTCCATTCTCAATTCAACATCTGAGTCTTGGTCAACGGAAGTTCGTTCCGAACTCGGATGAAATGCAAGACGCATTTCAGGCTTATGAATCTTAAATCTCGCCGGAGGTCAGGGATGGACCACATGCAACGGCCAATTTACGGAATGATGTTGGGGATTGTTTGTCTCACGTCGGCACTCGTGATTGCCGACGAGACCAGCTTGCCATCCGAGCGACAGGAATCGCTCACAGGACCCTATACGCAAACGCTCCAGAAGTACGAACTCCAGCCGACACGGGAATCGTTGCGTGTCTATCTGCAATCGCTGCATCCGAATCCGCAGGCCGAACAGGCGATTCGCACTTTGATTGCTCAACTCGGAGATCCGGACTTTCAGACACGGGAAGCTGCGACGGCAACACTGCTGAAGTCACCCATCCATCTGCCCGAGCTTTTGGAATCCGCGATGCGGGAGTCTGATCCCGAAATTCGATGGCGGGCCAAACAGATTTGGAAATTGGCTCGGGGGCGGTCGAGTCGAATTCTATATGCGGCGTTCTCGGTGATCGAACAGGGAGAGTTGACGGGGTTGGCCGAACCGATCCTCTGTGCGTTTCCACTTTGCAAAGCGGCCTACTTGGAAACGAAAGCAGCGTCTGCACTCGCAGCAGTGGCGACCAAGGACGATGTCGAAGTCTTGGAGTCCGTCGCCCGAGGACAGCATCCAATAGCCGGAGAAAGCCTGGCGGCGAGAACGGCTGCTATCGCTGCGTTGGAGCGAGTTCTCGGCACCGGAGCCGACGGTATTTTGTCGGACCTGCAAAATCTCGACCAACCGGTGAGAGTCCAAGTTGCCGTCGCACGAGCACTGCTGAATCATGGCAATCGCGAATCGTTGACACGGTTGGGGCATTTACTTTCGGCAGAGGAATTGGACGTGCGGTTACAGGCCATTCGTGCCTTGCGAAGCGCCACTCCACAGCGATTTGGTTACTCGCCGTACGAGTCCGTGAACAACCGGGAATTCGCCGCCAACGCCTGGCGGGAATGGATCGCCAGTCATGGAACGACTGCTGAACTCATGTTGCCATTGCGTGAGGTCGATGTGTTGCTCGGTCGGACTTTGCTGACCAACTACACGCAGCGTGAAGTGGTCGAACTCGATCATCAGCACAACGTCATTTGGCGAGCGGAAGTCAACGGGGCGTGGGGATGCGAGGGGTTAGCGAACGGACATCGTTTGATCGCATCTTACACGGGGAAGTTTCTGGTCGAGTTTGATGCCGCTGGTGACGAAGTGTGGCGGTTCGACGAACTCCCCGACAAACCGTACAGCGTGCAGCGTTTGCCGAACGGAAACACACTCGTGCCCTGTTATGATGGTCAGTTGCTCGAGATTCGTCCCGATAAAAGCATTGCTTGGGAGTTGGAACTTCCGGAACGGGCCAAGTCGGCTCAGATGCTCGAAAGCGGCAACATCTTACTGGTGCTGTATAACAGCGGGCGTGTGGTGGAGATCGATCGTGAAGGTACGATTGTCTGGGAAGTCGAGGGAATGGAACGCCCCTATTCCGTACAGCGACTACCCAACGGCCACACGCTGGTCGCGAATCGGACCGAAAACCGGGTTGTCGAAATCAATCGAGCGGGCGAGGAACTTTGGTCGTTCCAAAGCGAACCGAGCCTGTACCGCGCTCAACGACTACCGGACGGTCACACGCTGATCGTTAGTTCTGCGGGACTCGTTGAAGTCGACAACGCGGGCACGGTGGTGTGGACTCGTGAAGAGGCCGGACTGCGAGGAGCCGATCGATATTAAAGGCGGCGGAAAGCCGGACAATCATCGAAATTGGTTGACACTCGAATTGGTCGGATTACAATCACGCAATAAGTTAATGAGCCGCTCCCGTTGATCTGTTCTGAACGGGTCCATTGAGTGGACGCTGGGCAATACGCTCGACCATGCCTTCGTGAAGGCGCGGTGTCCACCAATTGTGGGCGGTCTCGTCTTTCGCGGTTCGTTCTTCGAAACCGCGATTTTCTGCGATCGCTTCGCATGCGCCTATCGGTGGATCGTCTTGCTCGGTAACTGGGATATGTCACCGAATTGATAGAGATCGCCGATCATGAGTAAACAATCGAAAGACCTCTTCGACGATACAGCAATGAGTTTCGGGGAACACCTCGAGATTCTGCGTGTCCACCTCTGGAAAGCCATCGTAGGACTGATGTTCGCGGTGATCCTGACGCTGTTCTTCGGCAACCGTGTGATTGCCATCATTCGGGCACCCATTGATACCGCACTGCTGGAACACGGCGTCACGGATTACGTGCAAGACGATATCAAAGAAGATTTCGATCTGCTGGAGTATCTGAAGGCGTTGTTTTCCGAGAAAGAAGATGTGCCGGACGATTCGGAGCCGGAGAAGACAGCGGAAGAACTCGAAGAAGAGCGAATCGCTCGTTCAACGATCGAAGTTCAGGTCGATGCCCGGCAACTCGTTGGTGCACTGCACGAACGGTATCCCGAAACTTACCCCGATTTGCCGGAGTCGGCGAAATCAGAACCGCTCAAGCTTTCGATGTGGGCACCCGAATTCGGGCAGTTCCGTGACACTCGCGACCAACAACACAAGATGGTCACGCTGACGGTGCAGGAAGCGTTTCTGACGTACGTCAAAGTTTCCGTCGTTGCAGGACTACTTTTAGCCAGCCCGTGGATTTTCTATCAACTGTGGTTATTCGTGGCGGCGGGTTTGTATCCGCATGAACGCAAATACGTTTACATCTATTTGCCGATGAGTCTCGGTTTGTTTCTCGGCGGTGCGATCTTCTGTTTCGTGCTGGTGTTTCCGTTCGTGTTGGACTTCCTGTTGAGTTTCAACAAATGGCTCGGTGTCACGCCGCAAGTGCGATTGTCGGAATGGATCAGTTTTGCGTTGCTGCTGCCGTTGATGTTCGGACTGAGTTTCCAACTGCCGCTGGTGATGTTGTTCCTCGAACGAATTTCGATTTTCACGGTGCAGGCGTATCGCGAAAAGCGACGCATGGCGATTTTGGTCATCGCGATCATTTCGATGTTCCTCACCCCCGCCGACCCGATGAGCATGATGTTGATGATGGTCCCGCTCGTGGTGCTCTATCAACTCGGTATTTTCATGTGCGGATTTAGCCCGAAACACCAAAGCCCGTTTGAAGCCGCGAGTTAGTTGGTTTTCGACACCAAGCGTTATTCAACACTTCGGCGTCAAACTTTGTAAGGAGGCGAGGATGGAAGATGGCGGATGGGAGAAGGGGCAAGGCACTGAATCCTGTTATCCTCGATCTTCCATTCTCCCTTCTCAGGCACAACTCGCCAGAATGTCAGCTTAAACGAACGACTCACGAAACCACTTCTCCGATTGACGAAGCTCAAACTCATGCATTATTCGACTCGTTTACATGCCGCGATTCAGGCCAAACGGACACCGGCACTTGTGGGGATTGATCCACGGTTTGATCAGCTTCCGCAGTCGGTTCGCGATGCCGCCGCCGAGCGGTTTCCTTCGGATCACCTGGCCATGCATGCGAGTGCATTCGAGGAGTTCAGTTTTCGGCTGATCGATGTCGTGGCCCCCCTGGTTCCGGCTGTCAAACCGCAGGCCGCGTTCTTTGAAGAGTTGGGGCCGGCGGGAACGGCGGTGTTGTCGCGTGTGATTCGCAAAGCGCGAGACGCCGGGCTGATCGTCATTTGCGATGCAAAACGCGGCGACATTGGTTCGACGGCCGAAGCCTACGCACGCGGGTACCTCGCGGGCGCAGACCCAGACGCTGCTCCGTGGGCAGCCGATGCACTGACCGTGAATCCCTATCTCGGTGCGGACACGCTCGAACCGTTTGTGAAGGTCGCAACTGACCGCGGAGCCGGGATTTATGTGTTGGTCCGCACGAGCAATCCGGGAGCGGGGACGTTTCAAGATCGGCTCACGGATGGTGAACCCCATTACCGGACCGTCGCGAAGACCGTCAACGAATTGGCCGAACGAACCGCTGATGCAGCCGGGTACGGTATCGTCGGTGCGGTGGTCGGGGCGACATACCCGAACGAGTTGGCAGAGCTGCGAGATGTGCTATCGGCGTCACCACTCTTGATTCCCGGTTATGGCAGTCAAGGGGGATCGGCCGCGGATACGGCGGCGGCGTTTCGAGCAGACGGACTGGGAGCCGTGATCAACAGTTCGCGAGGTATCAACTTTGCCTACCGCAAACCCGAGTACGTCGAGAAGTTTGCACCGGCCCAATGGGAACAGGCGATCGAAGCGGCGACACACGAAATGATTGCCGACCTTCGCACGCACACGCCAGCGAGCAATTTATAGATTCTCCGTTTGCCGAGCCGATGTGATGAACTCCTCGACTCGCTGAGGGTCTTTCATACCTTTTTCGCCTTCCAGGAATTCGACGCCGCTAGCGGTGTCGATGCCCCAGGGCTGCACGGCGTGAATCGCTTCGGCTACGTTATCCGGTCGCAATCCACCGGCCAGAATCAATGGTGGCCAATCGGCGACTTGGTACTGATCGGCGAGCGGCTTCCAAGCGACCGTCTTTCCGCTGCCCCCAAACATGCCTTTGACGTAAGCGTCCATCAGCACCGCTGAGAGTGTCACCCCGGCGGTCCGAGCTTCGGCGAGATACGCGGCTAAGTCGTCCAGGCCCTCGGGTTTCATTCGCCAGGCCCGGATTAGTTGCGTATCAGGGCAGCGATCTTGAATTTCCCGCAAGTCTCCAACGGTCTCGTTGCCATGACACTGAATACGATTTAATCCCACGCTTTGAACGATACTTTCAATTTCAGCCGGAGTGTGATCCACAAAAACACCGACCAATTCGGCTTTTCCCATATTAACCGCTGCGATATGCTGAGCTTGATCTGTTGTCACGCACCGGGGCGAGGGCGTGTAGAAGTTCAAGCCCAACGCATCGGGGCGGAATCGGCAGACCATTTCGGCCTGTTCCGGCGTGCGAATACCGCAAATTTTGATCCACATTATGTCGGTTTGTTCAGTTTTGTCCGCATTTTCCGCGGAATGGTGATGTTAGTTGATAGCGTTCAAAATAGTGACCGGCCAGGAGAGAGTCGACCGACGATAACGGATTGATGCGAGAATTTGGAGACGGGATTCAACCACGTGAAGTTGCCCATCGATATTCCTCAAGAGTCAATTGTCGAAGCCAAACGGTTTTTGCAAGCGGCCCAAACCGCGTATGAGCGTAGCTCTCAGGACGCGAAGCATCTTTCCGCCGTCGCTCATGCACAGGTCCGTGTTGGTCGAGCTCTGTTGCGTGCCGGCGAAGCGTTGCAGGCGATGCCTTACTTGCGGGATGCAGTCTCGAATTACGCGATTCCTGACATTCGGTCGATGGAGGCTTTCGACATACTTTGTTTAGCCGACGCCCGGTCGGTGTTGGGTGACGGCTACCGGTTTCGCGGCGACTATTTGAACGCCGCTCGCGAGTACGGTCGGGCGTTGTCGGAATTAAATGTCATTCCGGAACGTGTCAGTACGATGTCTTTAAGAGCCGTCATCAAAGAGAAAATCGGTGATGCCGCTGTCGGAGAGGAAGCCTGGGATAAAGCCGCTGCGGCTTACGACTCTGCACGGGACATTCTCAAGAATCTGCTAGCACAGGACCGAAGCGACGTTTGGCAACGTGGGTTGGCGATCATCCTCGACAAGCAGGGTATGCTCCATCAGAGCCGGGAGAAGTGGGAATCGGCGGAGACTTGTTTTCTCGAAGCTCGGCGAATTCGTCGGCAACTCGCGGAACAGCCCAATGCAACGGACGATGTCGTTTGCGATCTTATCATCAGCCAGCAGCGACTTGGCGATTTGCACTTTGCTCGGGAGAACGACGAACACGCACTGTTCGCATATGCTGCCGCCGATCTCTTCCTCGAAACGCATTTGAAGAACCCGAAAACAGAAGCCGTTTTGCGACTTCAGGCCACGATCGCGGAACACAAATCACAAGCGTTGCTGCGGCAGCGACAGACCGACTTGGCGGCGAAAGTTCTAGCCGAGGCGATGGAAATCCGCGAGCGTCTTTATGAGGAATCCAAAACTGAAATTGCCTTGGCCAATTTGGCAAAGACTCGCGGTCGGTTGGGCGATATTTTCCGCGACCAGGAGCGATGGCGGGAATCGCTAGAAGTTTACCAACAGGCGGGGGACGATTTGCGGTCGTTGGCGATTCGGGACTGGGCCGATCCGCTTCGCCAAGCCAATTGGGCTGCCAGTTCGTTACGCGTGGCCGACGCGGCTCGAAAATGCGGTGATTGCGGCACTGCTCTTAAGTCGTATCGGCAAGCCGCTTCCATTCGCGAACGTCTGGTTCGTCGTGATCCGACAATTCTGGCCCGACGTCGAGATTTAGCTGTTGTTCAAGAACGCACGGCATCACTTCTGAAAGCAATGCACCGACGCGATGCCGCGATGAATTTGCTGCGTGCCGGCATCGAGAACATTCAAGATGCCCTCAAGCATCACCCCAAACATCCCAAGCTTCAACGCGACCTCGTGATTCTGTGTCACCAGTTGTACGAACTTGCATCGACAATGGATGACACGAGCACGACGTTCCTTTGGCGGATGCGAACACGGAACGAACTATCGTCGCTGATGGACCTGGGTGTCGAAGTTGATGACGTTTTAACAATCATCCAGACAAAATTAGCCGAACCGATGGTCGTGACACGTGATCTCTAAGCGATGTGATCGATCATGGTCCGATCGTACGGACTAGTGTAGCGTTTCTGTTGGTGATGGGGGGGGTATAGACGCTTCGCATCGGCCAAACATGTCCTCGTCAGCGGAAAGTTCAGAACCGAGTACGTTTTCCCCGCAATGTATTGTATAGTCAAACATTATCGACATTTGTCTCTGCTACAAGGAACCCGGAAGGTGATTGACAATCGGGGCCGTGCAGCGCTCGCTGTTCTTCTAATCCTACTAATGGTCTCTTGGTCGCACGCCCAAGAAGAGGCATCCGCAACGCCGGAACCCAATGCGACGCAGGAATCCAGTCCGGCCGTCAATCAAATGAGTGGCACCGCGAGCAGACGTTCGAAGTTAGATCGTCCGCCGACGGCATTTCCTCCGAATCCGTATGGGTTCTTCCGGGGGAACGGTCCGGCCCAATACAGCGGGCCCAATCGGACGGTCGGGTTCTATTTCAATTGGTTTTTGCTGTTGCTGGTTCTCGGCGCTTTTCTGCTGTGGATGAACAGTTCCCGCTGGGTCGACGAAGACAGTCGCGGGCTCAATCTCGGAACGGCCAACTGGAATACGGCGATGTTGTTCGGCGGTGTCGCTGGTTTCTTCCTGTCGCTGGTCTTGCCCCGATTCGTCGGATTGGTGCCGATGCTTGCCGCGTGGGGCGTCCCGTTGGGTATGTATATCCGCGAACGGAACGCAAAAGTTCCTGAGGCTCGACGTGTGATGACGCAAGCTCACATTCGTCGTTGGACATTGAAGAAACTCGCGACGATCGGCATTCACATCGGATCGCGAGAAACAATCGAATCGACAATGGGACCGCCGATCCAATTCCTCGGCAAATCCGATGGAAACGATCGGGGCGAAGCGGAGCGTCGCAGCCGTCAGGTCGAGAATTCCAAGGGCTATCTCGCGGCGAAAGAGTTGGTCTACGACGCCATCAATCGCCGAACGACCGACGTGCACTTGGAACCGAAAGAAGACGAACTGTCCGTTCGGATTCGGATCGATGGTGTGATGTATCCCGCCGACGGATACGATGTCGCGACCGGTCGTAACATCCTGAATATTTTCAAGGTGCTCGGCGGCATGGACATCACCGAGCGTCGTCGTCCACAAGACGGAAGTTTCCGAGCACTGCTGGAAGGCCGCGAGATCGACTTCCGACTCGCGACACAAGGAACGCGACACGGCGAGAAAATGAGCTTGCGGATCTTGGATCAGAGCAACTCCGTGGGGAGTCTGTCTGATCTCGGTTTTCGGAAGTCTCTCTTCGAGCAAATTGTCGGGATTGTCGATCAACCGCACGGCTTGTTTCTTTCGTGTGGTCCAACCGGTGCCGGGAAATCGACAACGCTGTACGCGGCTTTGCGGGAAATCGACGCTTACCAACGCAATATCATCACCGTCGAAGACCCGGTTGAATACAAGATGGAGAACGTCAACCAAATCGAAATCAACACACGAGCCGGGCAAACATTTGCGAATTCGCTTCGTAGTATTCTGCGACAAGACCCGGATGTGGTGATGATCGGGGAAATCCGCGACCAAGAAACCGCGTCTATTGCTTGTCAAGCGGCGAACACGGGGCACATGGTGTTCTCGACGATTCACGCCAACGATACCATTACTGCACTGTACCGAATGATCGAATTGGGCGTCGAACCGTTTATGGTGGCTAACTCGGTCTCGGCCATTTTGGCTCAACGGCTGACGCGTCGGCTGTGCGATCTCTGTCGTGAACCCTATGCACCGAATGAAGACCTCATGAAACGGGCCGGGTTGCCGATCGATCGAATCGAGCAACTCTATCGCCCGCGACTGAATGGCGAAGCGGGCCGATGTCGTCAGTGCGGCGGGTTGGGATACTTCGGTCGCGCGGGGGTCTTTGAATTGCTGGTTATTACCGAACGCATGCGGGACCTGATTCGGGAAAAGGCTCCCATGTCGGCCATTAAAGCGGAGGCCCGCAAAAACGGAATGCTCACCATGCAAGAGGAAGGCCTCCGCCTGGTCGTTCGCGGCGTCACAAGTGTGCAAGAACTTGTGCGTGTGGTGAAGTAGCGGTTTGAACTCGAATCCAATTTTGAATCTCCATTGACGACTCATCCATGATTGCGTTCATTCTGATTGGCATTGTTGCTCTCGTCGCCTGGTGCGTAGCCGGTGAAGGTCCGTGGGGCGCAGGACTCACGTTTCTATGCGTGTTGTTCGCCGGCTTGCTGGCAATGAACTTCTTCGAACCGCTCGCCGAGATGTTGGCATCGATCACCAGCAGCGGTATGTGGCTTTATCGCTGGGACTATATTGCATTAGTCGGGTTGTTCGCAGCGTTTACATTCGGCTTGCGGGAAATTTCGAATAGGTTCGTGCCGACCTACTTTCAGACGGAAGATGTCACCTACGAAGTGGGACGCTGGGGCTTCGGATTGCTGACCGGGTACGTCACGATGGCCTTTCTATTGACCGCGTTACACACCGCACCATTGCCGCGAACGGTGACTGCAGGCAGCATTGATGAATTTCTTGATTTCCAAGCCGAGAAGGGCAACTTGTTCGGATTTCATCCCGATCAACACTGGCTTGGCTTCACACAATTTGTTTCGTCACGCGGTTTCGCTCGGTCCGACGAACGCAACCGGTTCGACGGTCCGATCTATCAAATTGGGGGTCAAGGCGGCGTGGGAGAACCCTGGCCATCATTTCCGATTCGGTATGCAGCACGCCGCGAACAACTCGGAGGGCAAGTCGTCACTGTTCCCACGACGACAACAACAAGTCCGGGAGAAGGTAACGCCACACCTGGCGGTGGAGCTACACCACCCGCCGGTGGCGGCAGCGCTGACGGTTTTTGATTTTGGAGATTGTCTCCGGCACACAATGAGTTCCGCTCAGAAGCGATGAAACTCACTTCCGACCCGGGATGGCGGGGGCTAATGGCACATCTCTTGAAAGCACCTGTCGGATGAAATCGCAAGCTGCCGGTAGCACTTCTCCTGAACTTGGGATCGCAGCGTTCACTTTTGCCCCACCAGATTGAACAGCAGCGACGAATTTCTCACAGTACGACCGAGCACGTGTCAAGAACTCTTGAAGTTCTGTCTTTTCCAGGTCAGTTCGATGCAGTTCTGTCGTCGTATCCGTACGAACCCGGTCTAACTTTGCGAGTGTTTCACCGGCGGTGCGGTAGAGAAATCCATCGACGTAAGCACGTCTCAGACGGAATTCCGGGTCGAACTGATAGACCGGATCGGCTCCCCAATAGATTGAAAACGCATTCGTTCGACGAAAACCGACGACGATCGGTTCTGGCTCCTCGAACAATTCGAGTTCGGCGCGTCGCGTGAGAGCGGTCGCTTCTCGCATTAAGTCTTCGCGGTCACTTTCCTGACGCATCATGGCGATCCCAGCGGTTGGAAGGAAAAATTTCACCTCCGAGTTTTTCGCCCTTGCGTGTTGATTATGCGACACAAAGACATTTCTGATAGTATATTGCTATGTTGCTCACCTGAGAATGGTCTGCTTGGAAACACGCATTGGATATGTCTGTGCCTGAGAAACGTCCACGCCCCCAGTCATCAGCAGAGATTCCTTCCCTGACGGAATCGGACCGACTCGCCGAGGTCCAACGCAAACAGCAGTGGATCGCCAACTTCCTCAAATCCTTCCAAATCGACGCCCTGCTTCTCCAGAAACGGCATAACTTCGCCTGGTTCACTTGTGGAGCCGAGAACGGCAGCGATGCATGTGCCGCCGGTAAAGCCGCCGTGTTCGTGACGCCGGAAGCACGGGTAATCGTGACCGACAACGTGACATCGCCGTTGCTATTTGAACGAGAGTTGGCCGGCTTGGGATTCCAACTCAAAGAACGGTCATGGCGGGAAGGACATCGCGGATTGATCGAGGAACTTTGTCACGGTCGCCAGGTCGGCGGTGATGTGCCACACGCGAATCGTAAAGATTATTCCGATGCACTCGCCGGTTTTCGCCGGTGTTTAACGACGGAAGAAGCCATTCGGATGCGGGAACTCGGTCGTGATGTTGCACATGCCGTAGAAGCGACGGCCCGTCGTTTGGTCAGAGGTTCGACAGAAGCTGCCATTGCCGGGGAAGTCGCTCACCGCTTGATTAAACGCCAAGTTGTGCCATGTCGGTTGCAGGTTGCCGGCGATTATCGACGAGTGCGGTTTCGCACGCAGAATTTCACGCAGACGCCCGTCAATCAATTCTGCACATTGACCGCAACCGGAAGACGCGATGGTCTCCACATCACGGTTTCACGCACCGTTTGTTTCGGTGAGCCACCAAAAGACCTGGTCGAAAGCTATCAGGCAGCGGTGCAAATTCAGGCAACGGGGATTTGTTTCTCTCGCGAGAATTGGACACTCCACGACGCCTGGCAACGCGTGGCCCGAATTTACGAGAAAACCGGTCACCCGAATGAATGGGAATATGCGGCACAAGGGGCAATTGTTGGTTATCGCGATCCCGAAGTGCCCATTGTCATTGGCCCAGTTGATGAAAATGTTTCGTTACAGCAGGGAATGGCGATTGTATGGCACCCGTCGATCGGCCCCGCGACGCTGGCTGACACATTGTTGATCACTCCCAATGGTGGCGAATTGCTCACTCCGATGGAAAATTGGCCACGTGTGCGGGTTCGAGTCCGTTCGACGGCAATCAGTCGGCCGGGAATCTTACGTCGGCAGAATGCTGACCAACCCGAATCGAAAGAAACCGCCATCGATCCAGCGGCTCAGGATTCATTTGCCTGGCTCAGCGACGATCGGACTGGTTTAGGCGGGTTATTTAGCGAATAATCGAGAAAAATTTGATCGGATCATGATTTTTGCCGCGCGTTTGGCACGGCGTTCGTTATTCGAAACTAGGGTTGATGAGTCGAGGTCGTAGATTTCACTGCAACATGGAGACTCACAACTAAGAGAAATACCGCGCGCAGTGCCGACATCCGATCCTGACCACATTGAGGGGCTACACTCGCCACTGCACTCATGGTAGAATAGGAGCCAATGCTTGTATTCACAAAGCCATTCTTGCGAGCGATAGACTCGCACGTTCAACTCACTGAAGATCGAACGTCACTTCGCTCTCATTCTCGAGCCGAGCGTCAATCATGACGGACCGTTTCCCTTCGAACTCTATTTCTTTGACTGAGCCAGGTTCCGATCGGTTTGCGGACCGACCCGTTGCTGAAGACGGTGACGGCAATTCGGACGCGCCGCCCACGTGGTTCCGTGGAAAATCGAACCGCCGGAAAATAGAATCCGGTTCGGCATCCCAGCCAAGTGTTTCAGAGAACGCCCAACGAACACCGGTTCGCCGACGGCAAACACCTGAGGCATCTGCACCACCGCCGAAACGCAGAGATGCTGCCGTATCGGGTAGTACCAACGGTGCGGCTTATCCGGACGAACTGGTTCATCCGCGAGCTTGGTATGTCACGGTATGGGATGATATCCGGAATTTGGTCACGGGGCGGGTCAAGTTTGCGCGACTCGGGCTTTTGATTTCGTTTTCGATACACTTTTTGGTTCTGGCGGTACTCGGGCTTTGGATTATCTCGCGAGAGCGTGAAAAACAGGTCGAAATCGTGGCGGAACTCAGTGAGCAAACCCAGCCAACCGAGTTCGAAGAGATTGATCTGGAATTTAACGCCCTGCCCGACTTCGAACCCGAGGGGCAAAATACACTCGATGAGCTGCCCCCCGTCACTACCGAAAACTTGGCAATCGATGCGAATGTGAAGACGCTGCTCGAGGGTGGCGAAGGACCGGTGGGCGATATTGGTGGGGGGATCGCGTTACCTCCGCAAGCGCTCAAAAAGGGCAGCTTCGCCGTCTGGACGGAACCTCGCGATCCGATCCCCAAGGAGCCGTATTACATCATCATTGATGTCGACATCAGTACCTTGGACAAAGAATTCAAATCGTATCCTAAACGCGATCTTTCGGGTTCGGTCATCGGGACCGACAATTACGAGCAGGACTTTGGCGGTCGACGGGAACGCGGGAATCTACCGATTGTTAACGACCATGTGCGAATGAAAGTTCTCGTGCCAGGGGCAGCCGAATTGGTACGTGATACGATTAAAGTCAAATCCAATCTATTGAACGAAGAGCAGACGATCACCATTGTTTTCTGAATGATGTGGTGACTTGCGACTGGTGCAAGCCGAAGTGATTAGGCTGTAGCGGCAAGAGAGATTGCGATCAAACCCGGCGACGATCCGGATTTGATCCGTTGTGGCATGCGGACGTGTTCTACACTAGAGGGTCTGGAATCGTTCCCCGTTCCGTTAGCCCCAACCGTTGCAATGTCGAACGACGAACAACTTTCCGCGGAAACTGAGTCATCAACTGACGACCTGCAGAGACGATTGGAAGAAGCTGAGCAGCGTGTTGCGGCTCAGAATAAGGTAGTTCAAGAGCTGACTGAACGGCTCGAACTCACCGCCGAGCAGTTGGACCGTTTACAGCGTATGGGCGTTGAACGGGGCGAACACGTTCGGGGGTTTCCCAAGACGGTCGTCGACGAACAAGCGGAACTCGTGCAGGAAATGTCGCGGGTGGTCGCGGTTTACGACGACGCGCGGTCCGCTGAATCCACCGCATCGTTGCAAATGCAAGTCGAAGAGCTTCGCGACTACCTCGAGGAGCAATTCCGGCTGTGGAAGGAAAAACAAGAGGCCGACGAAGCTGCCGATTCGGACGATGAAGACGAGCACGACACGGAGTCCGACTCAACCGAGGAGTCGGCAGAGGAACAAACGGTTACTCCCGAGATTTCCTACGCCGCGGACGAACCGATTCCGGTAGCCGATCCGCCGGAAATTGTCGATGTGCATGTTGCCGACGAGGAATTGCTTCGGCTGCTGATCGATGCCCAGAACAAGTTCATCGACTATATCACTGCACACGTCGATCGGTTGAAGACATATGCCACTGACGTGGACCGCGACAACAACTTTGGCAACCCGGCGTTGCACGATCCGATTAGCGACTTGGAGGAAGCGATTCGCTTCGCCGATTACGAAATCGCGCTCCAACGACAAATCACCAGTCGCAAAGAAGCCCGGTTAGCGGCGGCGGAGCGTCGGCTTGAGGAACAATTACAGGCACTCGCCGGTTCGAATTAGCGACGGGATGCAGAGCGATCGACTTCTTCGTAGGACGCCGGCTGAATCGCATTGGAATTCGGCGTGGATTGTTCCGGGAACAGGCGAATGGTGGTCGTCGTGATCTTTTGTTGGACAAACTCACGCCCATCGGCCTGACGAACAGCCATATCCAATAAGTGTTTGACCGAGCAATGCAGCGGAAGACCGGTCTCTCGGTCAATGCGACAAGTTCCATGGGCATGCCCGCCACGGACGATGACCTGGACATCCCCGTTTTCTGTCTGGCGTTGTTCGCCAAATGTACGGGTTGTCGCGATTGTACCGGCAATATCGATGTCAGCGATGCGGTCGGTCAAACGACTTAGGCTACAATGGTTCTGAATAAAGAGCGGCACTGGACGAGAGAGTGATCTTTCACGTGTCCAGGTATCTCCTTCGACAATCGGGTGGCTGGCCAATGGAAGGTAGCCGATGCTGTCGTCGACGAAATTTGCGACCCCTTCTTCGGTCGAGTTGGCAAAAGCGTTGAGAACCTGTTCTCGTTGAGCCGGTGGAACGTCTCGAATACATCGTTGCAAGAAATCCGCAAACCCAACTGGTTCCAGAATTCGATGATCCGGCCCAATCCAGAAGGCAAACCCGTTATTGACCAAGCCCCGATAAGGGAGCATCACCGCAGGCAATTGGTCAGTCGGCGTGTCTGAATCGAAGCGAATGGTCTGGCCGCCGATCTCGTTCTGGTAGCGAACGCGGTCATAATGGACGCTCAGTTTGCGACGACCGTCTTCGGTCATCTGTTCCAAACGTAATGTGACAAGCATCTCCAACCAGTCACGATTGACGATGTCACCCTGAGGCATTTTCTGAACCAGCGTTTGCTGAACCGTTTTCAGCAGGGGAATTCGCTGCCCTGGCTGTAGATTCAGTTTCAGTACCGCCGACGGTCGGGTTTCCTCCACACGGGGCGGCGTGGCGGTCGGTGTCGAAAATTGGGGGTCGATGCCTTCCAGTTCCGAAGCCGCAACGGGTTGTGTCGACTCGGTTTCTTCGGAATTGCCGCACCCGCAGGGAATTACGGCACAGACGGCAACGAGTATCCATCGGTTTAGAATACGCATCATTTGCATCCTTGCTCGAACCGGTTTCGCGGTTGAGACGGTACCATTTTCGCCCCAGAGCGCGAAGACGGATTGCATAACCGGTGAAAACCCAGCAAGCCGATTTCTCGTTACAACCGGAACACCTTACGAAGCCGCTACGACGCACCGAACTCAGGCCGCAAAACCGAATCGGTAGGACTACTTGCTCGGGTCAGATTCGCATTGTGACGATGTTTCTGGTGGAAAGCGTTCTCACGGAATGAGGACCAACGCCGCTTAGCACTTTTTCAACGAGACAACCGAAAGTTCAGGACAGTCCGATAGCGAACAATGTTCGGGCGGACGTTGACTGAACATTCGGATGGATGTGTCTCTGGGGCCAAGCGGCCACAAACACCACTGGAGGGTGACAATGAAAATTTATGCATCACTCATGCTAATGGCGGCCGTTTCGATCAGCGGTTGCAAAATGGCTTCAAGAACAGTTTCGTGCGGCGCTTCGTGTGCCGACAACGGCGCGAAAGCTTGCAGCACGACGAAAGTTTGTGATCCAGGGAAAAGCTGCACGACAACGTCGTCCAACTGCACCGATTCCAAAGGCTGCTTCCTTGGAAAGAGCAAAGTCAGCTGTGCATCAACCGCTTGTGTGAAACCGGCCTGTGGCGATCCGGCTGGAAAAGGAAATTGCGGTCCAACAAGCTGTGCGACGACCTGCATTCCCAAAAATGCCAGCAGCTGTGCGACCACCTGCGTACCAAAGTGTGTCTCACAGACCCAAACACAGCCGAACCCGTTCGCAAGCAATGAAGTCAAACAGCCGGAAACGCCTAAGCAAGTCATTCGCCCAACTTCGAACGAAGCACCGGCAACGGCCAAACCCGTTGTGACTCAGATTGCCGGGAAACTAGTCGAAGACTCCCCGGCATACGCCCACTCTTCGGATTACCGCTGGTTGCTCGGAGTCATTCAAAAAGTGAATACTCCCGTTGCGATGACCAAAGTGCGTTACGCTCGGCTTGACGAGCAAGATGCCTGGGGCGGTAGCATGGTGCTTGCGGAAGACGTCCGCAACGACCAATTCAAAGATGGTGATGTCGTCTACGTTGAAGGTCAAATCCTTGCAGATCGCCCAAGCTTATACGTGAGTGGTCCGCTCTACCGTGCGAACGTGATTCGTCACGCGACAGATACCGATCGTATCAAAGCGACGAAGTAACGCTGGTTCCGAGTGAATTAGACGCACAAATCAAAAACAACCCCGGGATCGAGGAGAGAACTCCTCGAACCCGGGGTTTGTTTTGTGAGCGGCTTTCAAACCGACGTATGTCGGCTTATTCGCTTATTGGTCTTTGTAGACCTTCGTGCTTTCTTGCTCGATCACTGGCGAACGCAAGGTGTCGGACTTCGCTTCCACAGAGACGCGGAAGTCACCAGGTTGCGTGCCTTTGATGTTCACACGATAGATGGCATCGGCTCGCGGTGCCAACTTCGGCAATGCACCGAAGAAGACCGTTTGACCTTTCACGGTCGCCTTGGTCGGACCGCGAGAGTTGGTGATTTCCATGCCTTCAGGAACATCAAGTTTGATCTGCACGTTGGTCGCGTAGTCGGTACCTTGGTTGGTGATCAAGATTTCGTAAGCCGTTTCGGCTCCAACTTCGACCGGGTCGTCGATGTCGACAACTTCCAGCAGAATCGCGGCGATCCCTTCGACGGTCGTCGCATGACGATCCATGCAGGTCAAGCCTCGTTCGGCTTTTGCAGCGGCCAACACCGGGAATTCCCCACGGTCGAGTGCCTTCAGGTCGCATTTGACGACCACCTCTTCGCCGGCGGGAATTTGGTTGACGAACCAGTTCACGGTCTTGCTGGCGGCATCGAACTTGCCGAAGTCGGTCGCGGCCATGAATCCGAAGGATTGCGGAACAGCACAGCGAATGTGCACATTATCAGCCGGGGCGGTTCCCTTGTTGCTGACTTTGACTTCAAAAGTCGCAGGACGATTCACATAGCGGAAACCAGGGCCGTCGATCTTCATCGCGAGAACGGCACCGATCCCTTGAACCTTACGAGCTTGTTCAGCTTTCAGCCCATGATCGGCTACAGCCGTGAAGGTGCAGAGGTGTTCGCCGAGTTTCGTCACATCAGCCAAAACGCGGACCGAACGTGACTCGCCTGGGTTCAAAGTCCCGATTTCGTAGGTCGAACCTTTCGCCAACGGACGCAAACCTTCCGAGTAGGCCACCTTCAACAGAGTGTTGGTGGTCGGACCGGTGCCGGGGTTCTCGATGACGACGTTCATGATGGCTTGGTTGCCAATGACGACCGTTTCCGATCCGTCGGCGGCCAACGTCAACTTCGGTTCGATCACTTCGAACTTGGTGTTCGCGGTCGTGCTATAGGTCACCCGAGCGTGACTTTCGGCGGTACCCGCTTTGACCGGTTTGAGTCGCAAAGCGATGCGGACTTCTTCGTTGGGCTCGATCTTTTCGACAAGCCACATTTGGTCGTCGCCGACCTTCGCTGGTGCTGGGCGTGAATTCACAAGCACGAATCCAACCGGCAGCACGTGATCTATCGCGACTTGTTCAATCGTGACCAGTCCTCGGTTCCGCAAGACGAGTTCGAAGTCGTCTTCGGCACCGACCATGATTGACTCAGGTGTTACCCAATCAATGGTCAGGCTTGGGATTTGGCTTTTGAATGTTTTGACGTACGGGGTGGCTCCACCGGGCGTGGCGATGTTCAGGCCAACCGATGGACCCAACGCGTTGATGCGAACACCCGCGGGACGATCCGCCGGTGTGCTCCGAACGTCTTCGGTGACCGTGGGCAACATTTCTTTCGCCGGGGGAATTTCGAACTCCGGAGTGGGAGCGGCTTGTTTCGGCGGTGCGATCGGAGCTGCAAACGGGTTCGCGTTTGGCTCCGGTTTCGGGAGTGGTTTCCCATCGAACTGTGCAGTTGCCGTCAACGGCCAGACGATGGTCGTGACGAGCAGCATAACTAGTAGTCTCATAACCCCAACTTTTCTCATAACGACCTCCGTGGCGAAACTCGAAAACACCGCCCGCAATTTGAATCCAGATCTCACGTGACAAAACCACGGATGCTGGAATGACGAATCGGTAGATAACGCGATCTCGGGGACGAGCTTGAGCCCTCTCGCGCGAAAATTCTCCATTTCTCTTGATCGGCACTATGACGGACAATTTAGAGAAGATTTTCCGATTTTGCCGTTTATTTCGCAGGACAAATTTCTCTTGATGAACAAACATCCGCAGCTGTCCGAGGTTTGATGCGGACCTTCGCTTCAAGACATTCGCACTGTCATGAGTTGAAAATCGCCCAGTTGTGCGAACGACGATCGTGTTCCGGATCCGAGATATGTGGGATATGAGATAGTTGTTGTTGATACTCGGTCGGAAGATCGTGCTGAGCAGCACCGCGGACGATGAATTCCCGATACCAGCAGAAAGCCGGCAATCCGACGGTGATCCAGTCAGGACGTGCGGTATAGAGATAAACCGTTTTGGTCGTGCCATCCACGAGTTCCGCAGTAGCGGTCGTGCAGTCGTAACCAACTCCCACACCTTCGCAGCGATCGAGTTCCGACTTACTAAGACCCGGGACACGACGGACGACTCCCCACATAGCGTCGGTCGATTTTCCCGTCCAGCGGGCGTCAGCTTTGGCAGACCCATCGTATCCCCGTTTATGCATGCGGAATACGAATCGCGGAAGCCGGGCGAGACCGATTAACTCAGTGTCTCCAATGCGGGCCGACAACCGCTCGACGCACATGTTGGAACCGTAACAGAAAATAAGATTCGACATTGGATTGTTTGAAGGCATCAATCATGAGGAGCCGTTAGGTCATCGCCGGCGATTGGAATCTGGCGACCTTTTCCGAATCCGCACTGAAATTTCCGGCTGGAAGCGGCTAAAATGAAAACGCATGGGAAATCCCGCGGATAGTTTCGCGGAACTTTCCTGTGTTGGCAGGGTTCAATATCCCAACTCGATGCTACGTTGGCAGCGAGTGAAAATACAAGGAGATCGGAATGGGTTCGGCGTCTGCCGCCTCTCAAACTGATGAAACATCGCGCGCTCGGGTACCCTCGTCGGACGAAAAACCGACGGGATGGTTACACGATCCGGACGTGCAGTTGATGTTGCGAACTCAGCAAGGAGATCGACAGGCATTCGAGCAGCTGGTGTTGGCATACCAAGATCGGCTGGTGGGCATCTTCACCCATATGATCCGCAGTCAGGAAGCCGCCGAAGATTTGGCGCAAGAGGTGTTTTTGCGGGTCTATCGTTCCCGAGAGCGTTACAAACCGACGGCAAAGTTCTCCACATGGTTGTTTCATATCGCGAACAACTTGGCGAAGAACGCCCGCCGGTCATTGGGGCGACGAAAGGAAGTCTCCTACGACACGAATTCCAGTGATCACTCCACCGGCAGCTTGGATAGCCAGGTTGCTGATAAATCCGGACTAATGCCGACCAGGCAGCTTGCGAAACGTGAACTCCAGGGAATTGTTCAGGAAGCTCTGGATACCCTTAGCGATCGTCAGCGAATGGCGGTGCTCCTCCATAAATTTGAAGGGATGAGTTACGCAGACATCGGGCAAACGATGGAAATGACCCCGGCGGCTGTGAAGAGTTTATTGTCTCGCGCACGCGAAAACTTGCGAATCAAGCTCGAAGCACAGATGCGTTAGGTTTCCGTCAATATTCAGATCACCAGGTTGACGAAAAAGACTTTGAAAGACCGAGACAATTGGTTGAGGGTTGAAGAGCCGACAGGCGTCGAGAATTCCGGTTCTCGATCTTTGATCGTCAGCGTCGAGTTTGGGTGAGTCGAGTCGTAACAGACCGTTTCGTTTCCAGAATTACAGCACCTTTTTCCGCATTGAAAACTTTTCAATGAATTCCTCCGAACCGCTCAACGAAGATCGCCACGAACAATTCGTCGCCTATTTGGACGGTGAACTGGACGAAGCGTCCACGCGTAGTCTCGAAGCCACGTTGGCTATCGACGAGGACGCCCGAAACGAAGTCGCTGCCCTGGCCCGCACTTGGGATTTGCTCGATGAATTGCCTCGTGTCGATGTCTCTAGCGATTTCACCGAAAAGACGTTGAGTTCCGTTCGGCTCGAAACGATTGTTCCGAAATCGAAACCTGCTCCCCAACCCGCGGGTACCGACTGGCGGAAGTGGCTCGTTGCGACCGTGCTTGTGGTCGGAACGGTATCATGCTTCTTGGCCGGGCTACTTGTCGTCCGGGGGATGAGTGACCCAAAAACCGATGTCATGTTGCAAAATCTTCCCGTAATCGAGAACTTAGAGACCTACGAAGACATCGGGGACGCCGAGTTTTTGCGTCGACTTCAGGAAATGAAGGACTTCCAAGATGCGGTGGAATCCCAACCGGAATGAGCGGTCGTTGATACGGCCGATTGTTTTACTGCTTGGTGTGGTCTTTCTGTCAGGGGCCGATCGGAATGACGAACGCCCTGCGATTTCGTCGGAAGAGTTGGAAGCCCGGCGAGACCGCATCGAGAAAATGTCCGAGTCGGACCGCAATCGACTGACTCAAAACTTATCGCGGTTTCTCGCGTTTCCCGCTGCGAAGCAGGACGACCTGATCGAACTGCACCAGGAGCTCGATCAGAATCAAGACTTGCTCGAGACGAAACGTCAGTTCGAAGAATGGCTGAATCAACTGAGTCCCTGGCAACGGCAAGAACTCGTGCGGCAAACGACCGTCGAAGGGAAGTTAGCCGTCGTGACGGCGATTCTCCAGGAACAGGAACAGCAACGTCTCGAACAGGAACAACTGCGTCAACGAGTCGACGAGATCTTCAACGAGTTTTTCAAGCCATTTGGCCCTAAGCCCACGCGATCTCGGATGTCGTCGGACTACATCGACAGCATCATCAGTTTCCTCGAAAAACAAATTCCCGAAGACGCTCGTCCGTCCAAAAAACTTTCGCGACCTGGTCGCCGGGCTGCAGTGCTGTTAGCCGTTCTCGACCATTTCGCGGATCGCCCCAATGCACGAGAAGAACCGATCCCGATGGATATTTACGAGGAACTTCGTCGGAAAGTCTCGTTGTATCGCGGCGGAACTCACCTATTCAATGACAATGACGAAGATGCTTCCCGCAATTTCACGCGGACGCTTGCTGGTAGCGTGATTTACATTGGCTATGAGGAAATTCTCAACGAACGCGAACGACCGAGAAGTCATGAAGAGTGGCTGAAGTACCTGGACAAATTTGATACAAAATATCGCCGGGAATTTGACGAAACGTTTGAGAGATCACGCGAAGAAGCGTTGAGAAATCTGAGTTTCACCTTTACGAAGTTGTATATCGAGCAGAATGCTCCCGATTTTCGTCGCGAGAGTGATCAGCTTCGCGAACGCATGCGGTCCTTGGGGCTGTTTCGAGATTGGCCACCCCGTCGTGGTGGCGGACGTGGACCTAGCGGCGGCCCCGACCGGGAAGGTCGCGGTCCGAATAATGGACCGGATCGTGAAGAACGGGGACCGGGGGGACCAGGACGTGGCCCGATGTTCAATCGTGAGGGCGAACGTCGAGGCGAGGAACCACGATTTCGACGATCGGAACGCGAAGATCGCTAAACTGTCGCCTGAGTGAACTTACGAAAAAAGCAGCTCCCGGTGTTCCGAGGGCTGCTTTTTTCATTGCGATGAAAAACTTTCGTGTCCACTCGGTGAGTGAACGACATCCGTGTCTTCACAAGTCGTCCCTGGTGCCTTGGAGCTTGACGAAAACTCGGATTTGGGGGTTGAGTGAGTGAGCCGAACTCTCAACCCGAGTGAACACGAAATTCGCGGTGTTTCCTATCAGTCTGGTTCTCTTACCCTGCTAAACCTTGGAACATGTTTCCAAAGCCGGGCATGTCTTGTTTCAAGGTTTCCAGCCATGCAGCCGGTTGCCAAATTTCCACACAGATTACTGCTCCGACGATCATGACTTCTTGGTTGGTATTGACGTCGAGGAACTCTCGAAAACCTTCAGGAACCAGCAATCGCGAACGATTTGCCAGCTTCACCGTCTTCGAACGTGTGGACAAAAGTCGGCCTAATCGCTGAACTTCATCCCAACGTTGTTCCATTCGACCAGCTTGGATGCGTTGCTTGATCAGCCCGACGCCGTCGTCCATTCGCTTCTGCCATTCGGCGGCTCGCCACAGACTGAGACATCCATAGCGTTCCTTGGCAATAATGGTTTCCCCTTCTTCATCGGTCACGGCGGTCGCCATCTCGGTCGGAAGGGAAACGCGAAAGCGATCATCAATGGTCCTTTTGACCTCGCCAGTGATGAACGTTTCCGGCGGCATTACGAATCCTGCCAGTCGTTGACTTCAAACCTCCCCTGTTGAACGCAGCCGATCGATCCGTGGCAGCAAACTCATTGTTGGGCAGTAGTCCCACAATGTATTGTGGTCAGAAGCCACATTGGGAAGAAAACCCACAACACACGTACTTTACCCAGGCCGCACGTGAAAGGCAAATCTGTTTTTCCCGATTTGGGCGGAAATCCCACAGATTTGTTCCGTCAGACGGCCAAGAAACTCTGCCCGGGGCTTCCGCCCCATCGTACTCCATGGGAAAACGAGTGGGATTCCTGCCCACAGACTCAAGCGGGACCCAGAAAGTTGGCGGAGGCGACGTAAGATCGGCCGGACGTCGGTTGGTAAACTCTGACGGTTAGAATGATTTTGTGGATTTGACTTCAGCACCGCTGGATGCCTGCCGATAAATGAAACTGTCAGCGGAGTTCGCTTCGCCGACGCGTTCTCAAAGATCCGAGGAAGTCCGAATTCTTGAAGAACTCGCGGGTTTCTTGGTGTTGGGTCACGCGATACTTTGGAGATCGTTCCAAGATCATTCCGGACGGGAGTCGCAAAACTGTTCGAGACACTTGACTTTAAGTCTTGCATCTCTTTACAGTTGAGACGAACGGACGTCACTCCCCAAGGATGTGATCTTGCCCGAACTGATTCTCCGGGAGATCGGAAACGTGACCAAAAAAGAGATCGTCAAAGCCATCTCCGAGGAACTCAACCTTCCCCAGTTGAAGACCAAAGAGATCGTTCAGAAAACTTTCGATGCCATCATCGACACTCTCGTTCGGGAGTCCCGAATCGAGTTGCGAAATTTTGGTGTCTTTGAAGTCAAGAAACGAGCGGCCCGCAAGGCCAGAAACCCCAGAACCGGTGATCCGGTGGAAGTCGCGGAAAAATACGTCGTGACTTTCAAACCGGGTAAGGAAATGGAAGAACGAGTTCGGCAAATGGAAGAAGAAGACCGGTTGGCGAGGACGCAACAAAATGCGTCACCGACTCAACCATCTTCTCCGCCAAATCCGAATACGTATTCGCAAGAATATGGTTCGGCTCAGCCGTCGTCTCCGCTCCCTTACAACGAATCACCCGGTCATGGGCAATCGTAACTGAACATGATCCGGTTGGCCTCGAACGGCACCGGCGAATGACAACATGGAAGTGAACCGCTGGAAGTGATACGGCGGTGTCGATCAGTTCAACGGGACCGAATCACGCCCTGTTCAGGGAGGAACATGATGCGTAAATTCTTCTGCACCGTGGCGTTGTTGGCGATGATAACGGTCCAGGCGGGTTGTTTCATTCCGCTTTATTCCTCGTCGCCAGACGTGCGTGCGAAACAGCTGATTAACCAGTCGGAAAGTATGCGACATATCCCGGAAATCTGGGAACGCATCTGGTTTCTCGACATGCCTGACTTGCTCACGCCTTACCGGACGCATGGCGGTGTGATCTAGACCGCAGAGCAACAAGAGCAGAGGGCCGGAATGTTGAGTTCCCCTGGCCTTCTGTTTGGCTCTCCACTCACTGCCCTCCGCACTCCGACGGATCGTATTCGGCTGAGTAGCTAAGGGTCCTGAGAGCACATTTGTGTGCCTGAGTGATGAAAGTCGTCACGGGAATCTGCAACGCGTTGCCGATCGGCTTTGCGAATTGTACGATGAGTTTTTCCTCGTACCTTTTGCAAATGAGTGCTTTGCGACGTGTCGAATCTAATTGTCCGATTGAACCGTCTTGAACTCGCCAATCCCATTCTCGTGGCGTCCGGTACATTCGGTTACGCGCGAGAAATGGCGGCATTTATTCCGTTCGAACAGCTGGGTGGCGTGGTGCCTAAAACCATCACGCCCCATCCGCGTGCCGGGAATGCTCCCCCGCGGACGATCGAAACCGCCTCGGGCTTGCTCAACTCGATTGGCCTCGACAACGACGGTCTCGAGACGTTCCTGTCGAAGCATCTCGATTATCTACTTGGCTTAAAAACCAAGATCATTGCGAACATCGCCGCTAAGACGATCGATGAGTTCGCGATGATGGCCCGACGACTCAATGAGTTCCCCACGCTCGGTGGGTTAGAACTCAACATCTCTTGTCCAAACGTCAGTGGCGGTGTCGATTTCGGTACCGATCCCGAGTTGGCCTCCGAAGTCGTGCAGGCCGTGCGTGAGGCATGTAGTCTCCCCGTCATCGCGAAGCTGACTCCGAATGTCACGAGTGTGCCCCGCATTGCGGAAGCCGTCCGAACCGCCGGTGCAGACGCGGTGTCCTTGGTGAACACGTTCCAAGGATTGGCGGTCGATTGGAAACGTCGTCGGCCGATTCTCGGGGGCAATTTTGGCGGCCTCAGTGGGCCGGCCATCAAACCGCTGGCGTTGCGAGTGGTTTGCCAAGTTGCACAGGCGGTCGACATTCCGATCATCGCAGTGGGCGGAATTGCCAATGTCACGGACGTGCTGGAATTCCTCGTTGCGGGGGCGTCGGCTGTTCAAATCGGGACGGCCAACTTCTACAATCCGAAACTCGCCGGAGAGTTGGTCGAGCAACTGGCTCAGGTCTTGCGAGACGAAAACATCCAAGACGTCTCGGAACTGGTCGGAACCTTGCAACTCAACGAACCTCAGTCAACGCAGGCCGTGCTGGGCACGCCACCTGTCACTGACGTCACGCCATGATCAACCTCAACCGGCAACGAGAACTATAACACTTGGGTGCCACCGACTCTGCCAGTGCAAACAACCGGAGTCGGCCAATCCACGAAGCACTGGCGAAGCCAGTGGCACCCCATTCAAATTGACAACTGACCGAACATTACGAAACGGTGCATAACATGAGTCCAAGAGTCCTGTCGGGAATTCAGCCCACCGGACGATTTCACTGGGGGAATTATTTTGGCGCGATCCGCCAATACATTTCCCTGCAGGACCACGATCAAGCGTTCTACTTCATTGCGGATTATCACGCTCTGACGACGGTTCGTGATCCCAAGGTACTCCGTGGTTTTATACAGGATGCCGCCATCGACCTGCTGGCGCTCGGTCTCGACCCCGCGAAGGCAGCGTTGTTTCGACAATCGGATGTCCCAGAGATTCCCGAACTCACGTGGCTGTTGATGACGGTCACGCAGATGCACCTGCTCGAAAAATGTCACGCCTATAAAGACAAGAAAGAAAAAGGTATCGCCGCCGACGCCGGGCTGTTCACGTATCCCGTGCTGATGGCCGCCGACATTTTGGCGTATGACAGCGACATTGTGCCGGTCGGACTAGATCAGGTGCAGCACATTGAAGTCACCCGTGATCTCGCCCAGCGGTTCAATCACCTCTACGGCGAGACGTTTGTGCTGCCGAACGCAAAGGTGCTCGACAACACCGCGAAAGTGCCCGGCACGGACGGCGAGAAGATGTCTAAAAGCTACGGGAACATCATCGAACTATTCATGCCTGCGAAGAAACTGCGGAAGAAAATCATGTCGATCAAGACGGACTCCACCCCAATGGAGGACCCGAAAGATCCCGAAACCTGCTCGGTCTATACGCTCTACAAGCTGTTCGCAGATGAAACCCAGCAGGCGGCACTCGCCGAGCGTTACCGTGCCGGCGGAATGGGTTACGGTGAAGCGAAGCAAACGTTGTACGAAGCCGCCATGGAGTATTTTGGGGAAGCCCGCGATCGTCGAGCCGACTTGGAACAACGCCCTGACGACGTCGAACAGATCCTGCAAGACGGTGCCGTTCGTGCCCGAGCCAAAGCCCGCGAAGTCTTGGATCGCGCCAAGTCCGCATGCGGATTAACCGCGAGGCCGTCATGACGAACGCGACTCTCAGGAATCGCTGGGCGTGCTACGCACTCTGTGCTGTTCTGACGGGTATACTCTCGTTCGTCGTGGCTCATCTGCCGGTGCAATTGCAGAAGCCAATTATCACGGCGATTTGGCTCGGCGGGTTGATTGGCGCGATGGTCGCTTGGCTAGCCAACACCTATGCCGTTCACACGTCACGTCGGATCATCGCAGTCGCGGCATGCCTGGGCGTTGTGGCCTCCATCAGTGTGACCGGGCAACGCTATTGGATGTACCGTCAAGTCAAGACCGAAGAATATCTCGGCGACCTAAATGAAGGACGTACAAGCTCGAATAACACGCCGGACGTTTTCTCTGCGAACACGTTGCCTGCAGCAAATCTTCGTGAGCAATTTCGCGAGGAACGTGAAGCCGCCTTGGAAAGAATTCTGCCGTTTGGGGTCTATCTGCAAACGCGATTGGCTGCTTTTTACACTTCCGAGAAACCATCTACGAAACAAATTGCAATCGCGTTCTGGACGCTCGAAATTCTGCTTGCTGGTGTTGCGTCGGGGAGCGTATCGTTGATGACGGTTCGGTCTTTGCATTCAACGGAGACGCCCGCATGACGATCATCGGATTGGGGACGGACATCGTTGAAATCGTGCGGATCGGTCGGATGATCGAACGGCACGGCGAACTGTTCTTGCGGAAGATCTACACCGACGAGGAAATCAAGTACTGCCAACGTCGACGGGATTCGTATCCCAATTTCGCCGGTCGCTGGGCTGCGAAAGAAGCGGTGATGAAGACACTCGGCACGGGCGTCAGTCAGGGCGTGAGTTGGCAAAACGTCGAGGTCGTTTCGCTGCCATCGGGGGCACCCAAGTTGCGAGTTCGCGGCGGAGCTTGGGATTATGCTCAGACTTTGGGGATTGATGATTTTCTGATTACGATCTCGCATTGCCGATCTCACGCGACGGCAACGGCGATCGCCATTCGCAACGATTGAACGCGACCCACGGAACATATCATGAATGAACCGCAATCAACCGCAGATGCCGCTCACGCCGACATCGGTTTGGTGTGTGCATTGGCGATCGAGGTCAATCCCCTGCTCGATCGTTGCAGTCGCGTCCGCAAATACACCGGCGGCAAATTCACGTTTCGCGGCGGACGGTATGACGATATCCGGATTGCCGTCGTGCAAGCGGGAATGGGTTTCGCGAATGCACGGCGTGCGACACGGGCAATGCTTGAAGCTCACACTCCGCCATGGGTAATCTCCTGCGGTTTTTCGGGAGCGCTGCGAGATGGAATGCGTGTCGGCGATATCGTGCTGGCGAACAGCATTGTCGACACGCATGGGCAATCGATGAAGCTCGATCTCGGCATGTCCGCTGACCCGAAGAACGGTTTGCACGTGGGTCGGTTGCTCACGGCTGATGAGATGGTTCGCACGATCGAGGAAAAAAAAGAACTCGCTGAAAAACATAATGCGATTGCAGTCGATATGGAATCACTCGCAGTCGCACAGGTCTGCCAGGAAATGAACACGAGATTCCTCGCCGTTCGTGTGATCAGTGACGACCTCTCGACCGACTTGCCCCCGGAAGTGCTCAGCATACTCGGTTCAAGTGGTTCCGTGCGGGTGGGAGCGGCCGTTTCATCGCTGTGGAAACGCCCTAGCAGTGCCAAAGACATGTGGCGGTTGCGTCAACAAGCCACTAACGCAGCCGGTCGTTTGGCGACATTCCTCGATGGCATCCTTGTACAACTCCACGCCGCTGCGAATTCATAAGTGACGACCGGAAGCCAATGGAATTGATTGGATGCGGTGCCTGCAACGCGGTTCCATCCATGGGGGCATCCAGCTTGCCCCGGATGTGGTCACTGCCCGGCATGCGGCCGACCTCGGATCGATACCAAAACGCTGCGTCGAGATTGGAAGTGCGAGACCTGCGGAATCGCGTTTTGTTACTCCTGTGGACGCTGTCATGCGTGCGGGCAACTTCGTTTTGCCAATATTGGAGTTTGCGACTGCGGTTATCCGAACGACGAACAAACGCTGCAAGAGACCGAAAAGGCTTTTGGTACCGTCAGTGGGCCTGAATCGGGATGTCTTTCGAGCATCCTCGTGGCAATCCTGGCCTGTCTTTCGATCATTCTGCTCATGATTCTTCCGACTTAGCCGCCGTTCGTTGTAAGCGTTCTTCCGAGCGATCGAGCACCACATCGACAATTTTCGGATGCAAACCCAGCGGTGGACACAGTTCGAATTTCACGTTCGGGAACTTTGTTTCTGCATCCTGGCGATGTTGTTCCAAGTCTTCGATGACGTGCACGCCCGCTGAGAGAAAATACGGCAGTAGTCGCACGCACGTGATTCCCGGTTGCACACTTGCGGCAATTCCGTCAGGGATTGTCGGTGTGGTCAGTTCGAGGTACGCGACTTCGACGACAGCAAACTCGCATCGCTTCCGCACCTGAGCGGCCAGTTCGACAAGATCGGCATTGGCCTCTGGCCGCCGACTCCCGTGGGCAATCAGCAAAATCGCGATGGATTGTTGTTGAACCGACATGAAATCAGTTTCTCACTTCGGAAGGCTGTTGAACAGTTGTGACCGGTTCATAACGACCGCATAATAGTTATGCCACACGA
Organism: Thalassoroseus sp.; assembly: GCF_984380535.1. Classification (NCBI taxonomy): domain Bacteria; kingdom Pseudomonadati; phylum Planctomycetota; class Planctomycetia; order Planctomycetales; family Planctomycetaceae; genus Thalassoroseus; species Thalassoroseus sp. The sequence continues at coordinate 281,499 of NZ_CFHRBF010000001.1, read as the reverse complement.
TCGTATCGGATTTCGATCGACTGTGTCCAAGTGGCACGTGTGAAATGACATGGGTTTTCGGGCCGCCCAACGGACACCACAATTCTGAGGAATCGACCACGTTAACGGATCTTAGTCGCTAGGCCATGCACGGACAGAGGGCATTCAGGAATTTGTGACATTCATGCGGCAAGGAGAGGATCATTGGAATGATGGATTGCGAGAACACATTGTCGGCGGGTAATTGAGGCGTCATGGACATTGAACAAATTGGACCGTACCTCATCGATCATAAGATCGGCAGCGGTGGCATGGGGACCGTCTATCTCGCTCATCATGAAGACACCGGCGAACAAGTTGCGTTAAAAACTCTGTCACCGACTCTCGCCCGCGAATCGGGTTTTGTGCAGCGGTTTCATCAGGAAATTCACTCGTTAGCCCAGCTCACGAATCCGCATGTCGTGCGGCTAATCGACAGCGGTGCAGCCAACGACACGTATTACTACGCGATGGAATACGTTGAGGGTGAAACTGTCACGCAGCGATTGCGAAAGGTCAAAAAGTTTCCTTGGGAAGAAGTCGTCGATATTGCGATTCAAGTTTGCTCAGGTTTGAAAGCTGCGCACGACGCTGGAATTATTCACCGCGATATCAAGCCGTCGAACTTACTCCTTGCCGATGATGGCCAAGTTAAATTGACGGACTTTGGGATCGCCAAATTGTTCGCGGCGGGGAAGCTTACAGCGACGGATGGCATCATCGGGACGGCTGAGTATATGTCTCCCGAACAGGCTCAAGGGAAACGAGTCACCAATTCGAGCGATTTGTACTCGCTGGGTGCCGTGATGTATACGATGCTCACGGGACGTCCGCCGTACACCGGCAAGACGGCTTTGGAAGTCATCCAGAAACACAAGTTCGGGCAGTTTGACCGCCCGGCCCGCTATGTCGAAAACCTTCCGCATTGGCTCGACGACATTGTGTGCGGATTGCTCAGCAAATCGCCCGATGATCGTCCACCGGATGCTTATGTGCTTTCGCGTCGACTGCAGGAAGTGCTCAAAAAGGTGGAACTCAGTCAATCAGACGAGACTCGCGACGCTCCCATGGCAAACACCTCGGCAGTGGGAGCAGCGCCAACGCAAGCACCGCACGAGCAGGTTGTCGAGGGCACGTTGGTGCGGGATCTTGTTCGCCGGGAATTAGACAAACTCAATCAAAAATCCCCGATCGAGCGGTTTTTCGATAACATTTGGGTGCTGACGACTCTGTTAGTGCTAGTCATCGCGGGTGGTTTTTGGTGGTTTCGTGACAAACCACAAGAAGTCGGCACGACTCCCGTGATTGATGTCCCGCCTGCGGTCCCAACGACGAACGACACTTCAGTTCCTCGACAGGCGATTACTCGTCTCAATGCATGGCTCAACACAAGTTCTCCGACCGATGTCGATTTCTTCGTCCGGGAAGTTGTGCAAGACCTCAGAGATGGTAAGTTGCGATTGGCCCAACAGAAACTCTCCGCGTTGCGGACCTTGATTGGGGCAACTGAGGATGAGAAACTGGCGAAGTTGCGCGATGAAGTTTTGCCGAGTGTTCAGGCAAAAATCGACGAAGCTCTCAGCGAACTTTCGACCGGTGGGTTTCCGCCAGCGTTGATCGAACAATCGCTGGCAAATGCCGAAATCCTGGTCGACGAGGGACGCCTTGCGGAAGCGCGGGAAATCTGGAACAGTATCGTCCTGTTGTACGAGTCTGATCCGCGTGCGTTCACATTGATTGAAGACGTTCGCAGTCGACTCGCTGATTCTGAGTCAGCTCCTTCCGCCGAATAGACCGACCCATGACCGACCCTCTCGATCTGAAATCTAGTATTCGTACCATTGCGGATTTCCCGAAACCGGGGATTCGATTCCGCGATATCACGACGCTGTTGGCCTCACCTTCCGCATTCCAAAAAACGATTGATCAGTTCGCGGATCGTTATCAGAACCAAGGTGTCACGGCGATTATCGCAGCTGAAGCTCGGGGGTTTATCTTTGCCGCTCCGTTGGCTCTGCGATTGAATGCCCGTTTCATCCCTGTTCGTAAGCCGGGCAAGTTGCCGTTTGAGACCCATTCCTTTCAATACCAATTGGAATACGGTTTCGACACACTCGAAATGCATGCCGACGCTCTGAATGCCGACGATCACGTACTTATGCTAGACGATCTGCTCGCCACCGGTGGCACGATGGAAGCCTGTATGCGGATCACAGAGAAACTCGGGGCGAATATCGTCGGGGCGGCGTTTGTGATTGAACTTCCGTTTCTTAACGGTCGGCAACGGTTGGAACCCCATGATGTCTATTCGCTTGTTCAATACTCGGCAGAGGAGTAAATGATGCCCGGGGACGTGGCGTCGACGGACGATGACGACAAGCAGGCCACAGTCAAACGCTGTGAGCAAGTCATGGCTCATCTGTGGATGGTCCGAACGTTCGTCAAGCACAGTGACGAAGTCGAAGATTTCCCGGAGTTGATGATGACTGCTCGGTCGATCTTCGACACGGCACGTGCGTTAGAAACACGCATCGACGACCCGGCAGCCTACCTCCACATGTTGCGGAAAAAGATCGGGAAACTAAGGGCGGCGGCGGAGCAATTCAAGATCGACGCCCCACAAGCTTCGTTGCATACGAACTTTCAACAAGCCGTCATTTCCTTCGACGCCGGTGTGAGCGAACTAGAATCGCTTCTGGCTCGACACTCGTAACCGTTCGAAGAAGCTTGTGTGCCGGTGAAAAATCTGGTCTCGCGGCTTGTCCGGTATTGAACTATGATTAGAGATTAAGGCTGAGGCCGTCATGGATTGATGTGTCAGCTTGTCTTTTGAATTCACCGGACCGGAACGGTCACGCGGAATGGAATCCACAGTTTGCCCAATTGAAACGCCAGAAGACCCGACAGCACCGGCTCCCGGCTGGTTGGCTGTCTCACGGGGAGTGGCATTGTTTCTGGGCACGCTGGCATGGTTGAACTTACTCGGTGATCTTCGTCAAGTCGGACCGGTTGCGACATTGTGGTGGATCGATGGGGTGTCGGTCGCTCGACCGATGGCACGTGGCGCTCTGGCGTTAGCTGCGATCCTGTTGACCGGTTTCGCGGTTGCTCCACGCTTCCCATTGCCTTTGCGTTTGCTCACGATCTGCGGATTGCTGGCAGTGTTCGCGTTGGCCCTGCAGCGAACGTTTCAACACTACCAGTTCGGGGCTCTGGCTGGTCCATCGAACCGAATTCTGTTCCCGCTTTCGCTGCAGATGGCGGCTTACATTGCCACTGTGCTGGTCGGATTGCTTGCCGGTCGACGGGGCGTGGAACATCCCTGGCGTGACGGATTTGTCGCTGCAGTCGCTGTTTGCGTGTGTCTGGCCGGATTTCCATTGGCCCAAATGCAATGTGTGGGAGCTTGTCCGTCAACCGAGACGGCGGAAGCTGTGATCGTCTTCGGCTTCCGAGACGACTATCAAAGTCTGACAGATACCGAACTGAACGATCGCGTCGAATCGGCCGTTCAATTTTTGGCACCGGAAACGACGACCAAAATCGTGTTATGTCGACAGCCCAGTTCGACTGATCCGACCCAGAATTCCATTCAGCCAAAGACACAGGTCTTCGATTGCAACACGTTGGCAGAATCCGTCGAAACGACGATCCAATGGGCCAATGATCAGCACCTGAAGCGGTTGGCGATTGTCGGTGACAACTATCTTTTGCCACGCACGAAGTTGCGATTGCAACAAGCCGGTTTCGTTGTCCAGTCGGTCCCGGTGAATCACCGAGACCAAACGACCAGACGTTGGCGACTCGTTGTGCATGAAGTCGCCGCGTTGTGGTGGTGGTATCTTCGGCCTTTGGGATGAGCGTCTCTGTCGACTATGCGGCAGATGGATCGCCACCTTCGTCAAAGACGCCAAAGCGACGAAACTTTTCGTAGCGACGGTTAAGGAGTTCGTCTTTCGGGATTGCGTGCAGTTCCTTCAGGGCGGCGTTGAGGGAACCACGAAGCATTGTCGCCATCGCCCGGTGATCCCGATGGGCACCGCCCAATGGTTCTGAAATGACTTCGTCGATCACACCCAGTTGAGCCAAGTCCGGGGCGGTAAATTTCAACGCTTTGGCGGCTTTATCTTTGTGTTCCACGCCCTTCCAAAGAATGCCGGCACATCCTTCGGGGCTGATCACGGAGTAATACGCGAACTGCAGGACCGCAACGTGATCTCCAATCCCGATTCCTAATGCGCCACCAGAACCGCCTTCGCCGATAACCACGCACACGATCGGCGTGTTGAGCATCGACATTTCCCGCAGATTCAATGCGATACTGTACGAGATGCCACGTTCTTCCGCATCCACACCGGGATAGGCACCAGGTGTGTCGATCAGGCAAATAATCGGAATTTTAAATTTCGCTGCCAACTGCATTTTACCAAGGGCTTTTCGATACCCTTCCGGATGAGCACAGCCGTAGTAGCACTCATTTCGTTCCTTCAGCGTGCGACCCTTCTGCTGACCGACGAGGAGCACTTTATGATCATCGAGTTTCGCAAAGCCGGTGATGATCGCACGGTCGTCACCGAAGGCTTTGTCGCCGTGAAGCTCAACGAACTCGTCAAAGACCAATTCCAGATAATCCAGGGTCTGTGGACGACTTCCGTGTCGAGAGACTAAACAGACCTGCGCCGGGTCGAGGTTCTCGAAAATCTCCCGCTTCATTCGCGCGATTTCGACACGCATGTTGCGAATGGCGTCTTTGGTACCGGGAGTGGGGTCGGGTTGGTTTTCGAGGATTTCGAGTTGCTGTTCCAATTCGTAAATCGGACGCTCGAAAGGCAGGATGTTGATGGGAGCCATAGTCAATCGATTTCTTGTGGTTCGGGGAACCCTATCGCTGTTCTCAAAATTCGGTCCGGATAGAATAGCAGTCACCCGACCGATTGAAAACATTGCCTCCCTCTTCCCGATGGAATCAAGACCTACAAATGAGTGAACAACCGCGTGACTGGGACAAACGTTACCGTGATGGAGACATGCCCTGGGACTCGGGGTTGCCGTCGCGGGAGTTGTTGCGTGTGCTCGACGAGGAGTCAATCAGAATCGGATCGGCTTTGGAACTGGGATGTGGCACCGGCACGAACGCGGTCGCATTGGCCGAGCGGGGATTTTCGGTGACCGCAGTCGATCTGTCTCCAACTGCGTTGGCTGTGGCGAAGGAAAAAGCACAGGCTGCCGGAGTCGTCGTCGATTGGCGTTGCGATGACATAACGGCGATTTCGTTTCGTGAAACCCCAATGGATTTCATTTTCGATCGCGGCTGTTACCACTGTGTTCGCAAGATCGATTTGCCGGGATTTCAGAAAGCCGTGTTGTCGGCCTGTCGTGAAGGCACGCAAATGCTATTAATTACCGGCAATGCGAACGCTGCAGGTTCCGGCGGTCCGCCCCGTTTATCGGCCGACGAAATCCGAGCGGACTGGGCTCCGTGGTTCGAGATCGAATTCTTGCGAGAGATTCACCTCGAAGATGCCGGTGGTGTCGAAGGACCGTTGGCGTGGTCCTGTCTGATGCGACGAAATTCACAGTCGAGCACTTGGGCGGAAGACAATTAATCGGAAAGGTATTGGAGTTTCGTGTACGATTTGATCGGAGATATCCACGGACATGCGGACGCGTTGGTTCGCTTGCTCGAAAAGTTAGGTTATGCGGAATTCGATGGGGTTTATCGTCATCCGAAACGACGGGTAGTGTTTCTTGGAGATTACATCGATCGCGGTCCCGAAATTGCCCGAACCCTGAAGATTGTCCGGGCTATGGTCGAAGCAGATACCGCAATCGCGTTGATGGGAAACCATGAGTTCAATGCTTTAGCATATTTTCTAAAGTGGCCTGATCGGGAATCATCCTCGGAGCCCGATGCGTGGGTCCGTCCGCATACCTCGGTCAAGACTCATCAACTCTCAGCGACTATGGAGCAGTTCGGAGCCACTCCAGAGTCGTGTTCTGATGAACTCCGCGATGCCTTGGAGTGGTTCCGCACGCTGCCCATGTGGTTGGAACTTGACGGCTTTCGGGCGGCTCATGCATGTTGGGATTGGGAACAGATCCAACTCATCGAGGAATCCACAGTCATCGGCGATCAACCGCTATGGACCGACGAATTCTTCTACCAAGCCGGTCGGCCGGGCACACTGTTGTTCAAAGCCGTCGAGGAGATTCTCAAAGGCAAAGAGATTCGACTACCACCGGGATCGCGACACGTCGATAAAGACGGTCACGCACGGTCAGCGGTTCGGGCTCAGTGGTACCGCTTGCCGGACGGCGAAACATTCCAAACCTATGCGTTGCCACCGAACCAGGAATACCCGGACGATTTGATCACCGAGTACGCACACATCCGCCCGTATCCAGTGAGCGAGCCACCGATGTTCTGTGGACACTATTGGCTCCGAGGCGAGTGTCCGGAGCTATTGGCCCCGAACATCGCGTGTCTCGATTGGAGCGTGGCCAAAGATGGCTTTCTGTGCGGCTATCGTTGGGACGGCGAGAACGAACTCTCCGAAGACAAGTTCGTCTGGGTTCCCGCGAAATCGTGATCGGCAAAGAACCCGACGACAACCGTGCAAGAATCATTTCGAAGTCAGTTGGAAGTCGATCGTCTGACTGCCACTTTCGACAGTTTCTTCCAGTTCCGAATTGGTATTGTACCTGTCAGGGACGATTTCCTGGTCAGTCTTGGCATCGGGGTCTTCTTCGACCGCTTCTCCCGAGTCTTGGCTAAACTCAGGACCACCACCGACGGTAAAAATCCGCACGGTTTTGGGACCTGGTTGGATGCCGGATTTTTCGGTGTTGAACATCAGATGGTAGGTGCCGGATGAATCCGTAAGACCATAGGAATAGCCACCGCCTTCGTTCTCGAATTTGACGCGAGCATTCGGCAGTGGTTTGCCGTCCAACGTGATGGTGCCGCTGACTTCGGCCAAGTCGAGTTTGCTATAATCGGCTTTGGGCCGGCCATCACATCCAAAGCAAGCAGGCAATAGTAGAAAAGCAAAAACGAGCCGAGTCGTTGCGTGTCGTTTTTTATGATCAATCACTGGAAGCCTCAATTAACAAGCGGGTTTCGAGTCAGATTCTGAGGGGCCGGGAAGTCAGCAACATCGGACGATTCGCTGCTCTTATTGTTCAATAACTTCTCGGCCTTTCCGGGTCGAAAGTGCCTGGTAGGCTGTCATATCGATGGATTCGGCGACAAACCTCACCGATCCATCACAGAGCAGGAAAAATGCACCGCCCGCGTGATAACTTCCGAAGGAGATCTCCATGTGCTTTCCGTCAGCCGCAGGATCACGCACTTGGAGGTTCATGGGAAAGTACGTGCTCCCGGCATACTCTGTGAACTCCGTGCCGCCGGTTCCACCATCGCAGCGACACGGATCAGCTTGTGGTGAGCCGATCGCCCAGAAATCCATGGCCTGACCATCTTTGACAAATTCCGGGTCGGTCATTGATTCTCCGATCAGAAACGTGTTGGACGTTCCGTCTTTGATGTCCGCAAACCTGACGGCACTACACGCATAAAAAATTCCATTCTGCCCCAAGTTTTCGAGCGAAATCGTGCCGGAGACAGTCGTGCTGGTGTCGTCGGATGTCGACAATGAGCCAGAGTTTCCACGGTAACTGACAGGAACTCGCCCGGGGATCCCTTGGTTGTCGACATGCTCGGCAACCGGCATGGTGGGGCAACGAAATACCGGAATCAAAGTTCCTGCTGCGGCTTCATTCGGGCTGCCGTCATCTCCCCAATTCCCAGGGCCGCTCTCTTGAAAAATGAGAGTATCGTAGAGATTGCCTTGCTCGATTTCCGGTAAGATCATTGTGGTCCAACCAGAGCCGCGTTGATCCCAACCAAACGGGAATTTCTGAACGCGATCGTGGTAATTGTGAAGTCCTAGTCCCAGGTTCTTCAAATTGTTGCGGCATTGGGTTCGGCGTGCGGCCTCACGCGCCTGTTGCACTGCTGGCAAAAGCAGCGCGATCAGGATCGCAATAATTGCGATCACGACGAGCAACTCGATCAGGGTGAAACCGGAACGGTACCTTTGATTGTCAATTCGCATCGGTAGCCTCAGAGAAAAGATGAATATGTCACAAAGAGGAGGGCAAACTTTGTAACGCACAACCCCGTTTCGTCTCACAGGGCGTGTATGAGTCAGGAAGGAACATCTCTGACGCGAGTATGGCTACGAATGTGAGTTTTTCATGAGTTGATCATGAATGCTTGATGCAGAATCAAATTTCTCAGAACAAACGAACTGCGAGTGGTTTTCTAGCTGTGTTCGTGACTCTTGGTTTCCTGATGATGTGCGACCGGCACCGAATTCGTTGTGATTTGTTGGTTGCGTTTTTCGAATTGCTGACGGAAGGTTTCCCGCGGTGGCGTGGGCAAATCGCGTTGTTTGCCCCACACGTTCAGCGGGTTATAGATCAAGAACCGCGGCATGACTCGGAGCCCTAATCGGGCGGCCCAACCAGCAAACCGATACAGTGTGGGACGTTTGAGGACGAATCCCATGAACTTCATGCCGACTCGTTTCGTCCAAGGCAGATACTTTTTCGCGGCAATCTCTCGACGCCACGTCAATAGTTGATGGTGTAACGGAATTTTCACCGGGCAAACATCTGTGCAAGATGCGCACAGGCTGCACGCGTGTGGCAACGACCAATATTTCTTCGCGTCTCGTGCGGGGTTCAACACCGAGCCAATCGGCCCGGGCACGGTCGCTTCGTAACTATGTCCGCCTGATCGTCGATAGACCGGGCAAGTGTTCATACATGCGCCGCAACGAATACAATTTAAACTGCGGCGAAAGTCATCGCTCCCCAAAAGTTCGCTGCGTCCGTTGTCAACAAGCACGATGTGTAACTCACCACCGGGCTTGGGGCCGTGAAAATGCGATGAGTATGTGGTGATCGGCTGCCCGGTTGCGGATCGTGCCAACAACCGCAGGAACACACTAAGGTCCTCTGCTTTGGGAATGAGTTTTTCGATACCCATGCTTGCGATGTGCAAGTCTGGTAAGCTCGTTCCCAGGTCGGCGTTACCTTCGTTTGTGCAGATGACAATGCCGCCGGTTTCCGCGATGGCGAAGTTCACGCCCGTCAAACCTGCATCGGCTGCCAGGAACCGTTTTCGCAAATCCTGCCGAGCTGCTTCGGCAAGATACTGCGGATCCGACCCGCCCGCTTCCGTTCCAAGATGCTTGTGGAAGAGTTCGCCAATTTCTTCCTTTTTGGTGTGAATCGCCGGCATCACGATGTGGCTTGGGCCTTCTTGCCGAAGTTGCACGATGCGTTCGCCAAGGTCAGTGTCGATCACATCGATACCATGACGCTCCAAAAACGGATTGAGGTGACACTCCTCCGTTAACATCGATTTGCTCTTTACGAGCCGTTCCACGTTATGTTGTTGCAGGATCGTAAGCACGATTTCGTTGTGCTCGGCCGCGTCTTTCGCCCAATGCACTTTCGCACCAAGTGCAATGGCGTTCTTTTCGAACTCTTCGAGGTAGTCGCCTAACTTGCCCTGAGTATGCTGTTTGATTTGGGAAGCCGTCTCCCGCAGATGTTCCCATTCCGGAAACAAATTGACCATCCGGTCACGTTTGCTACGGACAAACCACAAGGACGAATCGTGCCAGCGAGCTCGAAGTTTATCGTCAATAAAAGCGGCAGCGCGTTCAGGATGAGACATGAGTATTCTGTGGTTTGTCTATTGAGGGGGATTCGCTGGCAGTCGCATGTGGCCGGGCATGTGTAGTCGGCACGACCAACACGGCTCGCTGTCAGAGAACAACGGACTCCAATGCCATTCTTTCCCCCCCGGCGTTGTTCTTCAATGCAACGGATCGGAAAATCTCGCGGCGGGACCATATCGACCTGCGAACCCGTCCGCTAGAATGGGCGTCTTCGTATGAAAGGTGATCCGATGCCAGAAATTGTTCCACGTAGCCAAGTTCCGGCGGGCGAAAACTTGTGCAGCTATTGCACGGCTCGCTGTTGCCGCTATTTTGCCTTGCCGATCGAAACGCCGACCGATTGGGACGATTTCGACAATATCCGCTGGTACATGTTCCACGGTCGCGTTGCGATATTCGTCGACGACGGCACTTGGTATCTCATGGTTTATGCCGATTGCGAACATTTACAGGAAGACCACCGGTGCGGCGTCTATGACACGCGACCGAAGATTTGCCGAAAGTATTCCACGGATGATTGCGAATACGATTCGGACGACTGTTACGACAAACTGTTCGAAACCGCCGAGCAGATTTGGGAATACGCGGAAGCCATTTTGCCACCGCGAAAACGTGCCCAGAAACCTCGCGATGTCGCATTGCCCGTTCTGAACGGCCAGTCGGCATAGCATTTTGCAAAAAACTTCAATCACACTCTGACCCTGCTAGTATCGTGGCGAAAACACAACGTATCCAACCCCGGACTCTCAAAGGATTTCGGGACTATCTTCCCAATCAGATGATCGCTCGGGAACGGCTGATCGAAACGGCTCGAAACGTGTACCGGAGTTACGGTTTCAGCCCGATCGACACGCCCGCACTGGAATACGCCGAGATTTTGACCGGCAAAGGTGGGCAAGAGTCTGACAAGCAACTGTTCCGTTTTGAAGACAGTGGCGGGCGAGATGTCGCGATGCGGTTCGACCTCACGGTTCCGCTCGCAAGATTTGCGGCTCAGTACATCAATGAACTGGGGACACCTTTCAAGCGATATCATATTGCATCGGTTTGGCGGGGAGAGAAACCGCAAGCGGGTCGTTATCGCGAATTCATGCAATGCGATTTCGACACCGTCGGCACAACGTCAAACATTGCCGACATCGAGACACTGCTTGTCATTCATGACCTGATTGCCAAGATCGGTTTTGAACGATTCACTATCCGCGTGAACAATCGACTCGTTCTCAACGGTTTGCTTGAGCAACATGAAGTCGCGGAGCATTCGACCGAAATCCTTCGGGCGCTCGACAAACTGCCTAAAGTCGGTCGCGATAAAGTGTTAGAGGAAATGGTCGAAGTCGTAGGATTGTCTCGCGAACAAGCTGACGGGGTGTTGCAGTTGTCCGATTTGTCAGGCGAGCGGACCGCCGTGCTCGACCAACTCGACGAGATGCTGAAGTCTAATGAACAGGGACAGGAAGGTGTGAATCGGCTCCGAGAACTCTTCGCGACCGCAACCTCAGCCGGTGTGCCGGAGGATCGCTTGGCTCTCGACTTGTCCATTGCCCGAGGCTTGGATTATTACACGGGGACGATTTATGAAACGTTCCTGACCGATTTGCCGGGAATCGGAAGTGTTTGTTCGGGAGGACGTTACGACAATTTGGCGAACTTGTTCACTTCGCAGTCGCTGCCGGGAGTTGGGGCAAGTTTGGGGTTAGATCGATTGTTGGCGGCGATGGAAACGCTTGAACTCATCGATTCGGCCGCGACCCCGGCATCCGTATTAGTCACGATCATGGACGCAAATCGTCTCGGAGAATACTTACGGATCGGTAGAAAGTTGCGAGCGGCGGGAATTGCTGTAGAAGTCTACTCCGATACCAAGAACTTCCGAAAGCAAATGAAGTACGCAAACCAGAAGGGGTTTCGACTCGCTTTGATTGCGGGTGACGAAGAATTTGCGAATGGTCAATGGCAGATCAAGGATTTGCAAGACGGGGAACAACAAGCAGTTGGGGAAAATGAACTGATTGATGTAATCCAAACACGTGTTTAACACGTTCTTCATAGTTGGCTGGTCTGATCCGGAAACACTTCACTGATACGAACATCCAAACACTTGACCACCCTGCCCCAACTTCCAACAATATGTCCCCCGCATTAATCCATCCTGCCAGAAGGTTAGCTGCGAAATGTTGAAAGAAGCCGACTTTGAAGAGTTTCGCGAGCGACTCCAGCTTCTCAAAGCCCGACTGCGAGGCGACGTGGAGCATCTCACTGGTGAGGCGCTGGATCGCGGTCGAAACGATGGGGAAAGCCCGACCCATATGGCTGAGTTGGGGTCAACCGCTTACGAGCAGGACTTTTCGTTGTTCTTGATGGAGAACGATCAGGAAGTTCTTAAAGAGATCGACGCGGCCCTTCATCGGATTCAAGACGGCAGCTACGGAGTTTGCGAGGGCTGTATGGCTGACGGTAAACCGGCTTCCAAATGCGGCATTCCCAAAGCGAGACTTCGAGCGATTCCCTACACGCAAGAATGCGTGAATTGCAAACGCAAACGAGAAGAATCCGCAATCTGAATTGCGATGCGACGAGGATCGCAATCCCACTTACTGCAATACTTTGCGTTGGATGGTGCCCGGCGAACCGGGTTTGCATTGAGTGGGCGATCTTGAGATTTCTGGGAGACGGTGGCCGGAAATTTGGCACGCATGCGTTACAATTTCGGTATGACTACATGGGGTTAACGCGAATTCGTCTCCTATTCTTCTCGATTTGTCTTCCATTATGACATCTTCGGTGCAAAAGCCGTTGCGGCGTTGGCCGCATGTTTCCATATCGGTCTTGCTAATGTGTGGCGTTCTCGTGTTGGGCGTGGGGGCGTTTATTGGCTTGGCGTCTCTGAATAAACCGCCAGTTGTCGACAATAGTGCGCGGGTAAAGCGTTACAATGTCGAGGTTTATGACGTTTCGACGGCGAAACTCCGAGAACTGATCGTCTCCTACGGGACCGCTTTGGCCGATCGTGAGGTCACGCTGGCAGCCGAGGTCGCCGGACGAGTTGTTAACGCCGATGATCTCGAACGTGGCGTGCAGGTCTATCCGAAGTCCGAGTCCCCACGTAGCCCCGGCGACAATCGTCCCCAGGCGGGTACGCAAGTGCTGATCATTGATCCTGAGATCTATCGGCAACGGGTTGCTCAAGTGGCGGCTCAAGTTCGTGAAGCGGAGGCCGAAATTAAACGGCTCAAGCAGGAACAGTCTAACAACGCGCGGATGCTGAAGAAGGTCAAAGAGGATTACGAAACGGCATCTGAAGAGTACCGCCGAACGGCTGATTTGCGAAACCGCGGAGTCGCAACTCCCAGTGCACTGACAAAGGCGTTACTGGATCTTCGGCGGTATGAAGATTCCATTGTGAAGGAAGAAAACGAGGCAAATCTTTATCCGATTCGCATCGAGACCGCTCAAACACGGTTGGCGACCCTGCAGGCGGATTATCGAATTGCCGAACGGGACCTAGAACACACCACGATCGTGCCCCCATTCGCCGGTGTGATCAGTGACGTGATGGTTGAAAAGGGGCAATTCGTGCGTGTGGGTGATCCGCTCGTTCGGTTGACAGATGTTTCCGTCGTCGAGATTCCGCTACCGCTGAAATTGTCGGACTATACGAAGATCGAGCGTTTACTGACCAGCGGAGTGCAACCCGTCGTGGAATTGGCCCAGAATCTTCAGGATGAGGTGACATGGCGAGGTCGATTGGTTCGGAGAGCTCCCGAAGCCGACGCCCAAACCCGTACGCTGATGGTTTACGTCGAAGTCGACAACGCCGAACAGGATGTTCCCTTGTTGCCGGGGACTTTCGTCTACGCCAGAATCGAAGGGCCGGTTCTTGAGGATGCCACCGTCATTCCACGCGAGGGCATCGTGAATAATTCCGTCTTCGTGACAGTGACTTCGCATCAAGACGGGAAATTGTCGACGAGCTTCCGCAAAATCCCCCTTGGGAATCATGAGACGTTACAAACCGTCGCGATTGTCGATCGCAGTATCTTCGCTGATCTGGCGGCAGCTGACCGTGATCCGATCCAAGTGATTTTGACAAACCTCGACGTTCTTCAAGATCCCGACCAAACGTACGACGCGATTCAAGTCGATGTGCAGTCTCACATGAATCTCGAAGAACTCTTGAACATCAGTTCGGTTCCCGTTGTCCGACCGGTCACGGAGTGAGTTCCCGAAAACGAACGATAAATCGCTCTTGAGGCATTCCGGCGGTTTCCCTACATTCCGCAGGTTACTGGCCTCCGCGATTTCGATTCCGTTCGTGATGGGAAAATGCCACAGACTCGGCGACCGCGACTCAAACCTTGCTTGCGTGCTGTGGCCGTCATTGCGATTTTGCTCGCGGGCGTTGAAGTGGGATTTCGCGTTCACGACTCTTGGCAGCGGGACGAAAGCAATCCGTTCGATCGGGAATTTGAGCTCACGATGCCCTGTTGGGCGGTGCATCATCGGATGAAGCCGTTGAAGGCTCAAAAGCACCTTCATCCCGATACTCATCAGCCAATTCTTTGGCGAACCAACAGTTACGGCTTACGCGGGCCAGACGTGGTCATCCCGAAACCAGCTGATGTCTATCGTGTCGTTTGTCTTGGTGACGAAAGCGTTTTCGCTGGGGAAGTGTCTGAAGCGGATACCTTCTGTCGGCAGTTGGAAGTTGCACTTCAAGACGTGACGCGTCAGAAGGTGGAAGTCATTAATGCGGGGGTGCCGGGGTATTGCCCGCTTCTTAGCTATCTGCAACTTCGGCAGACATTGTTAACCTTTCAACCTGATTTGCTCATTCTCAATTTCGACATGACCGACGTCGCGGACGATCACCATTACCGGCGACACACGCGAATGGCAGAAGATGGCACTCCGATGGGGTGTCCTAATTCGGAGTTTGAACTGCACAACCCCGAGATGGATCACACGGGACCCCAACGCTTCATGGCGGTTCGGTGGCTGAAGACGCAATTGGAATGGCTGACGGACTCACGTCGACAGGCCGAAGATACGATCGACATCAATTCGCCACAGGGATGTTACGCGTGGTTGCGGGATGAGCCGCCCGATTGGTCGGTTTATATTGATCAGGCATTCTCGCCGATCGAGTTCATGGCGACAGTGGCTCGGCAAATCAATGCCGATTTTGTCGTCACCGCGGTCCCAACGCCTTGGCAGATTTCCGAATCGGCTTCCACCGGTCCGGGGGTTCGGCAGAGTGTCGATGTTCCACAGAACGCGGTGTATCTCAGCAGTCGTCCGCTGGAACTGTTAGGAAATTATTGCCAGGAACGGAACATTCTATTTCACAATTCGGTGCCCGAGTTTCGTAGCCATGCCGAAGCCGACGCACTGTTTCTCACGAACTCTCGCGGACTCTCTGAACTAGGCCACAAGTTCTATGCGATGCAGTTGCAGGGCTACTTGCGACACCGCCTCACACACGCCTTCACAACACGCCCGGCACCTCACTACACGACCCCGGCCACCGTCCAATAGCGATGGTGTGGTATCAAGTCATGTTGGACTCGTAAACCGTATCGGGTCGTAGAATTCCAGACGAATACCTAGGGACGACTGCTGACTTAGTCTACTAAGAGTCGAACGGCAGAAGATATCGCGGTATGATGATTGGAAAACCGATCCTTGTTTTCGGATTCCATCATGAAGCGTTCGCTTGCCATTGCCGGGTATTTCTTTCTTCTAAGTGTGACCACCGGTACGTCACTTTTGGCGGAGAGCCGTCCGAACATTCTGTTCATTTTCCTCGATGATTTCGGATGGCGTGACACCGGTTTTATGGGGTCCGACTTTTACGAAACCCCCCACCTTGATCAATTGGCGTCGGAAGGGATGATCTTTTCGGATGCTTACTCGTGTGCTGCCAATTGTGCGCCAGCACGAGCATGTTTACTTTCCGGGCAGTACACGCCGCGACATGAAATCTACAACGTCGGGACCGGACCACGCGGAAACTCCAAGCATCGTCGGTTAGAACATGTTCCGGGGACGGATACGCTGCGTTCGAACATTAAAACTTGGGCGAACCTCCTGCAAGATTCCGGTTACGCGACTGCCACGATGGGCAAGTGGCATTTGAGCAATGATCCCAAACCATTCGGCTTCGATGTGAATATTGGTGGAACCCATTCTGGTGGACCGCCACGCGGCTATTATCCACCGCACGGAAACGTGCCGGGTTTGAAGAATGCTCCTGCAAACGAGTACATCACCGATCGACTCAGTGACGAGGCCAGTCGGTTCATTCGCGAACATCGCAACGAGCCTTGGCTGTTGTACCTCACCCATTTCGCAGTGCATACTCCGCTCAACGGCAAACGCGAACTCATGGGCAAATACGAGGCGAAACCGAAAGGCAAACTTCATAATCACGTTGCGATGGCCACAATGATTCAAGCTGTTGATGACGGCGTGGGTCGAATTCGGAAGACACTGGAAGAGCTTGAGTTGGATGAGAACACGGTGATCGTGTTTTTCTCCGACAATGGTGGCTACGGTCCGGCGACCGACATGGCTCCCTTGAAGGGATACAAAGGCACGTACTACGAAGGTGGGATTCGCGTGCCGATGTTCGTGAGATGGCCCGGCGTTGTGAAAGCCGGCGGGAAATCTGCCGAACCGGTGATCGGTGTCGATATCTTTCCGACATTTTGCGAAATCGCTGGTATCGAATTGCCGAAGGGCCAACCGGTCGACGGAGTCAGTCTGGTCCCCCTGCTTAAAGGCAAAACACGGGAACTTCCTCCCCGAGGGTTGTTCTGGCATTTTCCGGCCTACTTGCAGTCGTATGCGGTGTGGACCGAGCAACGTGATCCACTGTTCCGCTCGCGACCGTGCAGCATTATTCGCTATGGCGATTGGAAGTTGCACCAGTACTTCGAGGACGGCGGTTTGGAATTGTATAACTTGCGGGATGACGTTGGCGAAGCTCATAATCTCGCCGAAAGTCATCCTGAGAAACGCGAGGAACTGCTGAAACACTTGCAAACTTGGCAACAGAAAACAAACGCCCCGATTCCCACGAAACGAAATCCCAAGTTCGATCCGCAAGCAGAGAAGCAAGCCATTGCAAAGCGAGCGACAAAGTCGGACCGTTAGCCGCTGGGCTGCTTCAGTTCATCGACTAAGACGCGTAGAAATGGTTCGACATCTGTGACCAGTCCCACAGTTTGAAAGGTGCCTCGGTCTGCAAGTTTGGTAACAGTGCTCGGATTGATATCAACGCAGACCACTTTAACCCGTGCGGGAAGAAGATTACCGACCGCGATACTGTGAAGCGTGGTGGCGATCATGAGTGCGAATGTCACTCCCTCAATCATCTCACGCATTTGCCGTTGAGCTTGGATCGTATCGGTAATCACATCCGGCAGCGGCCCATCATCGCGAATACTTCCCGCAAGCAGAAACGGGACGTCATTCTTGACACACTCGTACATGATCCCGGTTTGCAGCAATCCTTGTTCGACAGCCGCGGCGATGCTTCCTGCTCGACGAATCCGATTGATCGAACGCAGATGGTGTTCGTGCCCTTCTTCGATCGATCCGCCGTCTGACATCGACACTCCGAGACTGGTATCGAAGAACGACTGCTCGATGTCGTGCGTCGCGAGTGCATTGCCCGCGAACAGAACATTGACGAAGCCATCGCGGATCATATGACTCAGATGCTCGCGGCTGCCGGTATGCACAATCGCAGGACCTCCGACTACCAGGATACGTCCATCACCTGCGCGAGCACGACGCATCGCGTGAGCAATTTCGCGGATGGTAGCGGCCTTCGGCTTTTCTGTGGAAACGGTACTTTGCATGAAACCGAAGGCGTCGTGGGTTCCGCGATCCCGACCCACTGGCCGAACACGGGTTCCCGCACGACCGATGACAACCGCTTGGTCACGCACGACGTCCGACATCGGCACACATCGAGCGGTCTTGTGTTCATGGTCGATGACGATGCCACAGTCCATCTCTTGTGAATCGACACGGATCCACTCGCCATCGAGACGTACATCGGTATCTTCGTTCGTCGTGGCGTAGAAGCCTTCCGGGAAGGCACCGTCCATGTCGGCTAGAACAGTTTGACAGTCGCTGGGGTTCGTTGTGACGGCGCCGTGATGAGCAATTTGGGTCAGGATTTCTTCGAGCAACTTCGCCGACGGTGCCTTGACCAGCAGCCGAGAGTAACTCGGGTCGGTTCGCCCATGCCCAACTTGCATCTCGCGGATTTCGAATTCTCCGCCGGAGGCTGTGATCTCATCGAGAACTTTCGGCAACAGTAAGCTGTCGACAATGTGACCACTGAGTTCGACTTCTTCTTCGAACGAATCGACCATCACGGACCTCCTGACCTTCCGATAACAAGAACCGCTATGTGCTCATTCTACGGTGAGGAAAAATAGACGACAATTCCGATCTCAACGTTGTAGTACCATGAAAAAAAGCGAGTCCTCGATGACTCGAGAAACTCGCTGTGTTTGTAGTTGGTTATGCGGGTTTGCCTGACCGGCAATTCCGGTCGACTTAGTAACCGCCGCCTCCGCCGGAACCCCGACGGGCACGCAGACGATTCCGGGACGATGACCGACGACCACTTCCCTGCATCGCGCCATATCCGCCTTCGCCGCCTTCACCCATCATACCTTCATAGCCGAACATACCTTCGCCGCCTTCGGGAACTTCCGGAGCTTTGAGATATGCAAAGTAATCGAGCATTTTCTTGATGTAGTCCTTCTTGGAGTCCCGTTCTTTTTCGTCGGTGACCGGGCTCAGAACTTTCAACCGGCCCGACTGATCGACCACTAACGCCTGAGGCATCATACGAACCTGCCCGCGTTGTGAGGCTGGAATCTTCAAGTCCGCATGAAGATCTTCGCCACTAGAACCTGGACCGGCGGAAGTGTCGATCGCAGAGGGTTCGGTATCGATCACATAGTCATTCGATTTGAAGATCACAGTTTGCTCTTCCAGAACGACTTGCGGTTCCACGACCTCGGTCTCTTCTCGCCCGCCGATCATTTGACCAGGAGCCAGAGGAATCTTCGCGACCACAGGTGTCCCGACGTCTGGAAGCCATTGGATGATTTCCATTTCGGCGGGTGCTGGTGCGTCGGGATTCCGAGGAGGCTCGACGTTGTTGACATAGTAGTAAACATCGCGGGGAACGATGGCCGCCGGTGAAGGTTCGGACCAATCGGTCTGCCGCGTGGTTTCTTGGGCAACTTCCGGCCGAGCGATCTGTTCAAGTGGAAGGCCATAGTTGGGGTTGGTAACGATGAGCCGCACGCGGTAACGGTAAGCCGCACCCGGTTCGACGTCAAAATCGAAGAAGCGGAACAGAATCAATTCCGGAATACTTTGGAGTGCAGATTCCAGGCTGTTGAGGTTCATAGCCCCCCCCATCATGCCGCTGCCGCCTTCACCGCCATAGGCGTTTTCCATCATGGAGACAAAGGCTCCGCGAGATCGGGAGTCTGTCGCCATGGAATCCATCATTCCGCGAGTATTCACGGTCAGCAGACTTGCGAATCCACCTTTCTCAACAACGACGGGTTGATTGGCGGTATCGATTTGCATTTCCTTCTGCTGTTTCGCGAGCATTTCCGCCAATGCTTCGTTGGCTTCGATTTCTTTCTGCGACAACGTCTTGAGACGTCTGTGACCGGCATCCCGCGTGATCCAGTTGCGATCCAGTCGGGCCGGCAATGGCATGGTGATGGCAGGATCGATGTCGGACAGGTCAACAATGTCGGAATCGAAATACTCGACCTTGTTGAGAATCCCGAGTGCGAGTTCCTTGTTGATTGTTCGCCAGTCTTCGTCCTTGTCACTCCAAGGATTCGGCCCGGCTTTGGCTTTTTGTCGTTGAATTTCGAAATCGGTGATCTGGAATTTTTGCAGAACAGACTGCCATTGTGTGCGGTCGCTGCGAGCTTCGGCAATCGCTTCGACTTGCTTGCGATAAGGGTAGACCAAGCGAACCGAGACGTAGCGTTCGCCTTGGATGTTGAAGGTCGGCGCTGCACCCACTGCTCCACCGCCGTAACCACCGCCCATTGGCATTTCCATTACACCGCCCCCGTGTCCGCCAGGAGCAGCAAGTTCGCTACCTCCCCGTGGCATCGGTGTCGGTCGTGGCCGAGCGCTACCCCCTCCATGTCCACCGCCACCACCACCATATCCACCATCAGGCAAACCAATGCCTCCACCCATTGGGCCTTCGCCGCCTCCTGCATTGGTGGGGCGTCGTCCGAATGGATCGTCTAAATTGGTGGCAGGAAGACCGAATCCGTCAGCGTTTGAACCCTCGCCGCCTGCGAACTCTCCCATACCCTGGATGCCCATTTGCATATCGGGATTCGCGATGGCGATCGCAATTTGACCCGGATAGACTTCCGGATCTTGCGGCGAGAGCCACTCAGGTTCTTCGATCTTCTTTTGTTGTCGGTGGAGCGGCGCCTTCATCGGATGACTTGGCTGAAACACGTATGGCCGCGAATCGATCGGTCCTTGGCGTTGGGAGACCAACTCCTTGATATCATAAGCCGACGGATACGCGACTTTCTCGGTATCAGGCCAGGTCGCCGCCAATAAGGTTTGTTCCTCAGCGACGACTTGGTCTTTGATTTCCTGAGGCTGTTTCTCTTGGAACGTCGACCACCGAGTACCCGCCGTTACGATGAAAAGCACGAGAAGCCCAACCACACCCAACGCGATTTTCTCGCCGTGGTTGACAACCAATTGCTTCCAATCGATGTTCTTGATACCCGAGAGTGAAGGTTTCATAACGTGCTCATCCTAGCGGAATTGAATTGACAGACTGAAAATCGAACTGGCACAACGATCGGATGCAAACCCACTAAGGATTCCCAGCAGGATCGGCGGCTGGTGGATTTTCTGTCGGCGGCACCGCGGCAGGCGGCGTATTCCCGTCGGGAGTTCCCGGCGTCGGATTGCCTGCGGTCCCGTTCGGGTTAGCGAGGGGATTCGCAGGGTTCGGCGGATTGCCACCCGGAACCGGTGATGGTTGACCGGATTGCAAACCGTTTTGCGGCGTCGTTTCGTCGCCAGTACCAGGATTCGGGTTGATACCGTTCGGCTGTTCTTGGCCAGGTGGCATCGGAGCCCCGTCAGCTGGCATCGGTGTCTCGCCCTCGCCTGGTGGCGTTTGATCGGGTGTAGCATTTTGTTGAGCGGCTTGTTGCTTCGCGACGTCTTCCGCCTCAGCTTCTTGAATCGCTTCTTCGTCGATGTCTGGTGAAGAATACAAAGTCATCAGACCAGCAATCGCAACGTCGGCGAGATAAGGATCTTCCATGGCAGCATCCCAGAGCGTTTGTTGCTCTTCGATACCTGGTGTCAGGACGACACCACCTGGGCCGGCAGTTCCGCCTGGTCCGCCCGGTAGTCCGCCCATCGGACCTTCACCGTAGCCACCGCCCATTGGCGTGAAACTTCGTGGACGACGTCGCATTGGGATCCCGCCGCCACCGCCAGGGCCTTCAAAGCCCATTCGACCACGACCGCGGCCGGTGCTGTTGGTATCCATGCCTTGAAAATCATGATGTTTTGAGACGTATTGCACTCGCAACAGCGTAACTGGCCAACCTCGGCTGACCAATGCGGCTTGAAGTCGGGGCAAATCGCTATGAAGCATGGTGACGTGCAGGTAGAAGCCACGAGTCTTGTAAGGGAGATCGGGCGAATCGTCGACATAGCGACGACGGTTTTCAAGACCCCCTGCACCCTCACGGCCGCCACCTCCGGGCATGATCCCTCCACCACCGTAACCACCTGGCATCATGCCGCCACCGCCACCGTGTCCACCGCCGCCACCAGGTGAGCCTTCCATGTCTCCACCCATCGAGGCTGCTGCGATCGGTGCATCAGAGCCAAAGACTGCGTCGAGTTCCGAAGAGAAATCGGCACTTTGCATGCCACCCATTCCCATTCCCTCACGACCACCGGGTGAGCGTTGACCGAACACTCCACCCAGTCCACCGCCACCGCCACCGCCATATCCGCCGCCTTCGGGCATACCGCCCATTCCTCCCATGCCTCCAGCGGTCGCTGCGAGGGCATTCGGGTCGGGACGGCTTCCGCCACGTAGGAACAACGTGTGAATTTCACGGATCGGAGCATCGGAAACCCGTCGGGCTCCATCGTTGACATCGGCAACGGCTTCCAAAAGTTGTTGGATCAGCCACAAGTCTTCTTGGGCATCCCACATTTCCTTCGGCGTTGGAGGTTCGGTGGCCCATCGACTCTTGGCGTCAATATGCTGAATGCTGCTTGGGAACCAGTTGTTACCGAACCCGAGACCGCCACCAGCCCCACCGGGCATCATCTCTCGGCCGCCCATACGACCCATTCCACCGCCACCAAAATTCCCTGTTCCACCGTCGACTTTCACCAGGCCCGTTTCCTCGCCGGTGTAGCTGACTTTGTAGGGACGAATCGTCGCTTCGACGACATCTTTCACGAAATGGTCGGTATAGGCGAAACGGTAGTCTTGCAGAATACTATTCGAGACCCGATCGCGGTACGACTTGTCCTGCATCCGGTCGGCCACTTCCGCCGGCCAGAACCAGAGCTGTTTTTGCTCATCGTAAAGAACGCGTTCCAGTTCCTTTTGACGTTCGGCCATCGACTTATTGACGAATTGGATACCGTCGATATAGCTCTGGTTAGGAGTGTTCGCACCACTGGGTGGAGCAAGTTTCGACAGCGTATCCCAGCGTTGCTGAATACGTTCGGCAATCGCACCGCGATCCATGAACCAACCGATGATCGGAACCAACAACGCGATTCCGCTGATGATCCAGAATTTGTGTTTCAGGATGGGTTGCAGTTTTTCCATGATGACATCCGCGTCAAAAATTGTTCGCCTAGGGAATGGCCAGCTTGAAGTTCGTTCAGACTGGCATTGTCAAAATCGATTCCCAAATCAAATGACGTCGTTCGTGAATCTTAAGTTCCATCAGCGAAAGCCGATTTCCAATTTTAGTAACCGCCGTGTCCGCCACCGCCTGGCATGCCCATCGAGCCTTCACCGCCCATGCCACCTACGGCACCGGCGGGAACCACTGCACTCGGCATGACAGCTTCCGTATCGAAGTGCTTCTTCTTGAAAGCGGCGAATTTTTCTTCCGTCAGTTCGATTTCCTGCTTCTCGGTATCTTCGCCGAGAAGTTTCCGTTTCCGAAGTGCCTCGTTAAACGCGGTGACCTGAGCCGTCACATCCTGCATTGTGGCTTCCGGGTTCTGCGAGAGCACTTGCCACAGGATGTTGTTGAGGTCGCGTTCGCCAAGCGGAGTCGGTTGCCAAACGAACTGTAGGACGAACTTCCACTCCATGAGTTCGGTGTTGCTGTCCAAGAGCTTCTTGTCTTCCATGGAAAGACCGGAATCCGTCCCGCCGCCCATGGGAGTCATTGGACCTCCGAAACGCATCCCGGTACCACCGGGCGGTTCGCCGTATCCACCGCCTCCACCGCCACCTCGCCCCATAGTGTTGCCCATGAGCATTTTCTGGATACGAAGATCGGGGTTGTACGTCCATTTCGTGTTCTGGGTGTCGATCAACGTTGCATGACTGATGCCGATTTCTCGAATCGGGAAGCCATCTTCGGCACGCCACTCCTGCAAATTCTTCAGGAATGTCGCTTCCTGGAATTTATGGCCGAGCGAATGGAAGTGATAGCCGTTGATCGTCACAACAAATCCGGGGCCTTCCGGCGGTTTGCGGTCGGCTTCTTTCATATACAACGCAGCGGTCTCGCTGAGACCGGCGTACCATGTCGATAGGTCGTCATAGTGCTGCTCGACAACGGACTGCACATGAATTCGGTTCTGCTGCTTGATGTCGCTGAGGTCGGCATCGACCTGCTGTTTCGGCAACGCTTCGTTGATGGCTTTATAGAGTTCGAGCCATTGCGTGCGTGACTCCAGGTTCTCGATAAGAACCGCACCCTTCTCCATGATTCCGGCGTGGGTGGTCTGCTCTGCCTGATAAGAGCTTTGGAATCCGCTGACCTTCGTCTGGAAGTTGGCAACGGCTTTTTCAGCGTCACCGAACCGGTCTTCGCTCACGGACTTCGCGACTTGGGCATACCCGATGCCTGACAAAGCAATGCCACCCAACAAAGCCGCTGCGGCTGTTGCGGCCCACGGCTTCTTTGCACGGATCTTGCGTGCAGTCACAATCTCTGGTGGCAGGAGTGTGGTGTGAATCCGCGTTAGTTTGAGTCCCTGCAACGCGAGACCGTATGGGACGGCAAACGTCAGAATATTCTCTTGGAACATCGAACTGCCAGTGACCGCGTCACCGGCGAGTTGGTCATATCTCGAGAGCCGGACGACATCGTACTGCAGATTCTGATGCAAGAACTTTTGCAGCCCTGCCAACTTGAAACCGTTACCAACGCCGATGACCTGTTTGATCTTCGCGCTGCGATTCACGCTGGAGAAGTAACCGATCGAACGTTGAATTTCCGAGACATAATCGTTGAAGACCGGTCGCAACGCTTGGAAGACGGCTCGGGGATCAGGTGCTTTCGTGGCGTTGCACTTGAGGTGTTCGGCCTTGGCGAAGGTCAGTTTCATTTCCTTCGTAAGTGCCCGGGTAAAGTGATTCCCGCCGATCGGCACGTTGCGAATCCAAATCTTCGCACCATTCGTGACAACCAATGTCGTGTTGTCGGCACCCATGTCGAGGACGATGTTGTACTCGTCGGTCGGTTCTTTATCACCGTCGAGCCGCAGTCCCATCTTGTCATAGCTGACCATATTATACAGGGCCAGCGGAGCCATCTGGATGCCGTCCGGCTCAATCTTTTGAGCCTGGAAGTACTTCAAGCGAGCGGCGATCTCATCGCGTTTCATCGCGAAGATGCCGACTTCGGCGTCGAGGAGGAAGTCACTTTCTTCGCTCCCTGCCGAGAGCACTTGGTAATCCCAGATCACGTCTTCAAGTGCAAAGGGAATGGTCTGCTTGGCTTCGTATTTAACAATTTCAGCAACTTTGTTGCCTGGAACCGGCGGGAGGTTCACGAACTTCGCAAGCGCCGTCTGGCCGGGCACACTGATAACAACCTGATCACCCTGCACGGAATTCCGAGAGAGAAATTCCGTGAGTGCTTGCGGAATGAGTTCCTCTGGGACGGCGTCTGGTTGGCTGAGGATTTTCGGGTGAGCGACATAGTCAAACGCGACTGCCACCACTTGGTTCGCAGCCTCGGCGTACCGCAAGCGGACGGCTTTCAAACCGGCTTGACCGATCTCGATTCCCCAAACTCCGCCACCAGTTTCGGCCATAGTTCGTCTCCTATCAACTCACACCACGATTCGCCAAAGCGGTCGCGGTTAAAACGTTTTCTTCGTTACGATT
Organism: Thalassoroseus sp.; assembly: GCF_984380535.1. Lineage (NCBI taxonomy): Bacteria > Pseudomonadati > Planctomycetota > Planctomycetia > Planctomycetales > Planctomycetaceae > Thalassoroseus > Thalassoroseus sp. Next base: position 256,284 of record NZ_CFHRBF010000001.1, on the reverse strand, counting down.
GGCAATATCGACTGCCCAATCAGCTCCGGTGATCCGTCGCAAGATTGGAATTTTCAACAGGATTGAGCAGCTTGGTTCGGTATTCAAATTGGACCGCGTGACCGAGGTGTAGATCCTGGCCGCAATCACTCAAGTGAAAGCTAACACGGGGTTTGAATAAAAGTCAACGAAAAAGGTGTTCTCGGCGGGTTCGCCTGGAACTCATACAAAGACTTTGTGGGTGATGCGGAAAACACCGTTGAACGCGTTGACGGTTGCCCGTTTTGCTGCCCAATCGTCGATGTGTCCGATTTGCCCTCAATATGTCTTAGAATGGTACGCATGTTGATAGGATGCTGACCAGTCCCTTTTCGTTCCCAAAAAACGCAAGAAATTTTCAGAGTCGAAGTTTTCCCGGCGGATTCGTTATCATACGCTCCGATTTGAATTCCGTTTTTCCGCCAATCGACAACCGGACCGCTATGACTATCCGGAGCGTAACCGTTCTTATCCCCTGCCACAGCTTGGAAGATTTTCCGACCGAGCTTCCCGACGATCAGGCGAGCAGTCTGCTCAATGCCTTTGCGGTCGCGTGGCATCCGAGTTTACTGGCCGAAACCCAAGCATTACCGGTTTGGGACCGATCCGATGAACCGCCCGACGATTTGGACGATCGTTTGTTCATCGTTCCGACCGCCTGTGACGATTGGCTTCCCGGTGGTTGGGTGGAACATGCCCAACTCCAAGGGGCGATCGTAATCTCCGGGATGTCCAGTCGTACGGAAATGCTGGCGGAAATCAAACGCATTCTGACACCAGAGAGAACGGCGAAATCGGATTTCGTCGCGGATTTCCTGGCCTTGGGCACGTGTTGGCTGCAAATGGAGTTGCTCACGCGACACATGCACCATTACAGCAACCTCGATGAAGTTCACCTCGAACGCGAAGCTGTGACCGCTGCAACGGCCGTACAGAATGACGATCTGGAAACGGCCGCCCGACATCTCAAGAATGCTTTTGAAGAACTGCTCGAAGCTCGGGAGCGGTTTTATCCGATTGGTTGCTACATCATCGATTTGTGTCTGCTGATCCCCCGCCTCGTCGAAGAACAACGCGTTGCATTCGAACAGTTATTAGAAGCAAACACCTGCGTGAATTTCGTCACCTCGGCTGAAGATTGGCAAACGATTGCCGAATCGAACGGCGAGTTGGTCGACCAAGTCAAATCCCGTTGGCGTGACGATCGCTTAGATCTTATTGGCGGTGATCTTCGAGAAGCACCACTGACGTCGCTGCCGATCGGGTCCGTTTTGTGGGAATTCGAGCAAGGTCGTCGGCAGTTCCAACAACTTTTCGACCGCAGTCCGGAAGTCTGGGGACGACGACGTTACGGTTTGTCGGGACAACTGCCGCAGATCCTCTCGAAGTCGGCGTTTATCGGGGCATTGCATTTGGTCATGGATGATGGCCTGTACCCTGAGGAAGATTCCAGCAAGATTCGTTGGGAAGGAATTGATGGCAGTGCGATCGATGCTGTCTGTCGCTTTCCGTTGACCGCCGAAGGAGCCGCCAGTTTCTTGCGGTTCCCGTTGCTGATGGCGGAGTCGATGGAACAAGACCAATCCGCTGCCGTCCTGTTCGCCCGTTGGCCGGAAGTCAAATCGCCCTGGCTTGGCGACTTGCACCGCATGAGTAAATACGCTCCGGTGCTCGGCGAGTTCGTGACTCTATCGAAGTTCTTCACCGATACCGATCAACCCATTCGCGTGTCGAACTTCGAAGCCAAAGAATACGCTCCACCATTTTTCATCCAGACGGCCGCACGATTGTTGCCCGATCCGATTAGTCGGTTTGCCGATCATGTCTCGCGACGTGACCGCTTCGAAGCCGGCCAGTGGTGTATGGCGATGACAAACACCCTATGCGGGAAGCCAGTCGATGACTCGCAGACCGACGAAGTCGAAGCCCTGGTCGAAAAAGCCAATCCCGACGCAGAACCGAACGAAAAACAGAACGTCGAGGAACGACTTGAAGACTTTCTACAGACTGCCGGCCGACGTTTGGCGAACGTGATTCTTCACGGAGCGACGGGGCAACCCGGAATTCTATTGTTGAATACACTCAGTACTGCACGAACGGAGACGGTCGCACTATCCGAACTGGCGAAGCCGCCGGTTGTCGAAGGGCCTGTAAAAGCGGTGCAATTTGACGACTCCCGCAAGCTCGCTGTCGTCGAGATTCCCGGTTCGGGTTTCGTATGGTTGCCTCGTCACGGGGCGGTTTCGAAGACCAAAAGCGAACCGCCGATGGCCGTCGAAAATATTCTTCGCAATGAGTTCTTCGAGGTCATGATCAATCCCACGACCGGGGGAATTTCGCGAATCAAGAATTACGGGCGGTCTCCCAACCGGTTGAGTCAACAATTGGCGTACCGTTTCCCGCACGAGCGGCAAGTCCCGGTCGGTCAATATGGCGATACGGAACCATCGTACTATTCGCGGATGGTTTGCCGGGATTTGGCGATCACGTCGGTCGGTCCCGCGGTCGGTGAGATCGTCACGAAAGGCGACTTACTCGATGACGCCACGGAAACCGTCCTGGCGGAGTATCGCCAAACCGTTCGAGTCAGTCGCTTTCGACGAGTCGTGGATGTCGAAATCGAACTGACACCGAAGAAAACTCCCGATGCCGACCCGTGGACGAACTACTACGCTGCCCGTTTTGCCTGGCACGACCCGGGAGCGGTACTCACGCGGGCGATTCAACAGGGGGCTCACGGTTTCATGGGCGAACGGTTCGAGACCACCGATTACCTCGAAATCGCTTCTGACGATGATCGCACAACAATTATCTTCCACGGTTTGCCGGCACATCGGAAGACCGATAGTCGCTTGCTCGATACTCTGTTAATTACACAGGGCGAATCAAAACGCAAGTTCCAGCTGTCGATCGCCGTCGATGAACCCTACCCGATGCAAGCGGCACGGGCGGCACAGACGCCGATTGTGGCGGTGCCAACGGAAGTCGGGCCGCCGAAATCTGGGCAAACCGGTTGGCTGTTCCATATCAATGCGACGAACGCTCAGGTTCTCCGAGTCTTGCCAGCGATGGCGGATTCGAAAAACTCCGAATGGAAAGCCAACGGTTTCGGGTTGCGATTGTTGGAAACCGAAGGGCGTAGCCGAAACGTGGTGATTCGATGCTTCCGCAATCCCTCGAAAGCTCGGACACGCGACTTCAACGGCCGCACCTTAGACACCCTTGTGGTGAAAGACGATGCCGTCTATGTGCCGATGAACCCCTATGAAATTGCCGACGTCGAATTCGAGTTTTGATCCTTCCGCAAAAGTTTGCGATTCATGATAGTAACAATTGATGGTCCGGCTGGGTCGGGCAAAAGTACGGTGGCTCGACAGCTCGCCAACCGATTGGGGTTTGAGTTCCTCGATACCGGGGCGATGTACCGTGTTGTCGGCTTACTGTGGAGTCGCGGCGAACATACGGACGAAGCCGCGATTCATGTTGCCAACATTGTACGGATCGAGTTTCAGCACGGGCATGTCTTAGCGGACGGGCATGATGTGACGGACGCAATCCGAACCGCGGAGGCTTCCGAAGTTGCGTCTCGTGTCGCCGCGATTCCAGCGGTGCGAGAGTCGATGGTGTGTTTGCAACGTGCGGCCGCGGAAAACACCGACATCGTGACCGAAGGGCGTGACCAGGGAACCGTGGTGTTCCCGCACGCCGAACGCAAATTTTTTCTGAGCGCAGCCCCGGAGGAACGGGCACGTCGGCGGTTTGAAGATCTCAAGTCGCAGCAAACCTATGGCGAGTTGGAAATCACCGAATCCGACGTGCTCCGGCAGATCCTGGAGCGCGACGAACGCGATCAAACACGCGAAGTAGCACCACTTGTGCCCGCTGACGATGCTGTGATTATCGACACGACCAACGTCGACGTCGAAACCGTGATTCAGCAACTCCTCGAACGGATTTGACCGCATTTGCGGTCGGCAAAAGACCGGTGCCCAGGGGCGGAAAGAACGAACCCGATTTGGCTCTTGCCCCTGGTTTTATGTCCCAGCCTCTATCAGAATCCGCGACGACGTTGAGTGCTGTAGCGGGCAAGCGCGTCTTCGATGACCGGATAGGCTTCCGAAGCCGGTTGGAACTCGTCGACTTCGACGGCTTTGCCTTCCAGAAGTTTGTAGTCCTGGAAGAACCGTCGCAGCATGCTGAGGCGGTGCTGGGGAAGTTCCATCGCCTCGTTGAACGAATTGTATTCCGGGTCGTGCGTGGCGACAGCCAGGATTTTGTGGTCCGGTTTGCCGCTGTCGATCATCGTCATCAGCCCGATGGCACGACTCTCGACGAGCGTCAACGGGGAGACAGCTTCTTGACACAGAACGAGAACGTCTAATGGGTCGTCATCTTCGGCCAACGTTTGCGGGATAAAACCGTAGCTGGTCGGGTAGTGGACCGCTGAGTACAACATGCGGTCCATTTTGAGCAGCCCGGTGCCCTTGTCCAGCTCGTATTTGACCTTCGAACCCTTGGGGATCTCGATGACAGTCATAAACGTGTAAGGTGCTTGTGCCCCTGGCGTGACATCATGCCAAGCGTGAGTCATGATTCGTCCGTTGGAAGAAGTAAAAGAAGTGCGCGGCGCGATTGTAGGCACATTGCCCACGCAGGCAAAGCCCGGAATGGGACCGTAGGATATCGGCCAAGAATTGAAATTGGAACGAATGGCAACCGTCTGTCGCGTGGCGGTCGGGCAGAGTCCAAAGAAAAAGCCTACCGAATCGGTGATTCGGTAGGCACGTTGTTCGTCTCGTGTCTCAACAGAACAAGGGGAGAGCGTTTCCCGTAAGGTAGTTAGGGGCAAACTGGTGACACGATCCGATGTCCAAGGTCCCTTTGGATCGGTCCTCATCCATGAGGTTGCATGATGGTTTTGCTTGCGATTCGTGGATGACCGGTACTATTGCAACCGGCGTTGTTCACGAATCATTCAGCGGGTTTTCTCTCGCGGGAGACTTCTAGAAACCGCAAGCACCGCCGACGCACGATGAGGTAGGTGAGGAGTAGTAAGTGGCGTGGGAAACTGGAGCGTAGCTGCTGTAGCTAACGTGCCCGCAGGACGAAGGAGCCGGGCTGGAGCAAGTGGTGGCAGGGGAACAGGTGGATGCACAGGCGGAGCTAACGACCTTGTAGGACGTTTGGCAGCTGGTCGTCGGGCAAGCGGAGTGGTGCACGACGTGGCTGGTTGTGCCGCAGCTGCTCGAACAAGCCGATTCGTAGACGACATTGCAAGAAGACTTGCAAGATGTGACGGTCGGTGTGCTGCAGGACGAGTAAACCACCGACGAGCCGCACGATGTCGTGCCGCAAGAGGTGTAGGTTGGTGTGCTGCAAGACGACGTGCCACACGAAGTGTAGGTTGGCGTGCTGCAGGACTTCTTGAAGCATCCGGCCTCGACCATGGTGGCTCCAGCGAGAACCAAGCCGAGTGAGAACACTGCGTTGAACAGGGGACTAATCTTCCTCATGGGGATTTTTCTTTCCGTAAGTAAGTTGCCAAAGGAAACGCTCTCCACGACGTTTCAGGGCCCGCCAATTCCGAACACAGACTTTGTCATCCGTTGTCTGCGTTCATCTCGGCTTTTGCCGTTAATTCGGGCAGATTGTACAGAACAGGTAGAATCGCGATGTTAGCTACCTCACACAAAATCAAATCATTCAGAAAAGACAGGCTAACTGCTTCAGCCGGATTTTTACCGACCTGGTCCCGTCTGTCTAGGAGGTGATAGGGTTTTCCTGGCGACTTCGAGGAAACTTACTTGTGTTCATGTGGTCATGTCTTGTCGGGAGGTGTTGTGTTTCTCTGGGCGGGAAAATCGTTTCTCCAAGGAATCCCAAGAGAAAAGCCGATGTGAAACTGCCGACCTCGCCGAAATAACAGAAACAATCGGAATAACCTGACCAAACTGGTCCGGAAACGCCGAAAGTTAGAGGTAGCGTGTCAAGTGCGGTTCTTTACCGTGACCGGCACGCTGAAGTGCGAAAGTGGTAGCACACGGCCGCAATGTTCCGTTTCGACCGATTGGGCAGACGGAAGTTCGGTGACAGATGCAACCCGTGAGTTTCGCTGCGGGAAAACGGACATTGTAGGCTCCCCGCATGGGGGCGGGACGGAGACGACCAAGTCGGTCGGCTCCTTGCGAGAACAAGCAGGAGATTCTTCATGCTCAGGTATCGGAACTGGATTCTCGGTCTGGGAATCATGGCCGCCCCCGGTGTTGTGTGGGGTGGTCCAAACGACTTCCCAACCGCACCGGCGAAGACCACGCAGGCGGCGAAAAGCAACCAAGAGTTAGCGAATGACGTCGCCTCCGTGTTGCGGTCGGCTCGGTTGGCTGGTTCAAATATCGACATCGTTTGTGGCAACGGAACTTGCAAACTGACCGGCCAAATCGCCAACGCTCAACAAAAAGCGATGGCGACCAAGTTGGTCGGCAAAGTCCCGGGTGTGACTCGGGTCGACAACCAACTGTCTCTGATTTCCGCACCATCGACCGTGCAACAAGCCGGTTACGATCAGCGGGAAAACAGCAACTTCGTTCAACAGGTCGGCTTCACGAAGTCGTCTTGCGGAACGACCGGATGTGCTGACCCGTCTTGCTCCAGCTGCGGGACGGCTCCTTCGATGTCGGCTTTCCCGACGCCGGGAGCTCCAAACGGCATCATGCAAGCTTCGGCCAACTCCGCACCGAAGGTTGGAAATCAAGAAGTTGCCGAACGGATCGGTGTCGCGTTGCGGCAATCGAACTTGGGTGATCAGCCCATCGTGATCCGCTACAAGAACGGCAAAGTCGTGTTGGCCGGTTCGGTGGCCACCAAAGAACAAAAAGCTCTCGCCGAGCAAGTTGCCGGCAGTGTTTACGGTGTCGGACAGGTCGAAAACCAACTGCAAGTCGGTTCGATCATGCAGGCATCCGCCTACCAACAAGACGGTGCCGGTGCTCCAATGGCACCGATGCCAATGGGAACACCTCCAATGCCTCCGGCAGCCGGTGGATATCCAATGCCAGGTGGTGGATATCCAATGCCAGGCGGTGCATACCCTGGTGGCATGCCAGCCGCTCCGCCACAGTATGGAATGCCGGGACCGGGAGCAAATCCCACCCTCTACAACAACCCCGCTATGCCACCATATGCATGGCCAGCTCAAGCCCAATACCCGAACGCTGCCGCGATTCAGTATCCGAAGCAGTACTCGGCAAGTGCTTGGCCTTACATCGGACCTTACTACCCTTACCCCCAAATCCCACTGGGATGGCGTAAAGCCAGCTTGGAATGGGACGACGGACACTGGATGCTCGACTTCGACTCCAAAACCGACCGTTGGTGGTGGTTCGTCAATCCGAAGAACTGGTAAGCCATAACGCTTCCGTGGGTCGCGCTAACATCACGACCCACGTAGGCTCACGGGATCGCACAATCTGTTAAACAGAACGCCTTCGGCTCACACCGAGGGCGTTTTGTTTTGTCCGAAGGTGTTGAGCGATAATGGGTTGCGTCGGAAGAATTATTCTCGTTTCGACCCGTAAAATCCGAACTTTTTCCCCAAGTTATCGCACCCTTCGACACGATATTAATGATGCAAGCCCAATTTTCGGGCGGTCAAACTTTGCAATGCGAATCATTCGGAACGAGACACCACGGATGTCGATCTTCTCGCGATTCACAAACGACCAAATCAAAACGCAGGCCACTGGGCCTGACGCAAGATCATCTCATCTCGACCAGAGACTCCGCCAAGATTCGTACGGGCGGGACGACCATTCACGGAGGGATCCCATGACACGTTTTCAGCAACTGGTCCGGCGGTCGGTCCTGGTCCTTGGACTGTCGACCGCACTGATCGGCTCTAGCGGTTGCTTAATCATCGACGGCTTTTTCCAAGTCCAGTCGGCCTTCTCGACCTTCTGGAAGACGGCCCCGTTCATTCCGGTCGGTGCGTACTTCAGTCAACGGATTGAAGACGTTTACCACGAAGAAGAGCGATACGGCCGTGTTCCGGTTTTGGACCCGGTCGAAGGTGAGAACGCTCCGTTGTTCTGTCTCGATCCACCAAGCCCGGATGAAGTTGTGCGAGCGTTGCCATCATCCGAAACCGGTGAAGGCGGATATGCGTTCCTCGCGGAAACGCAAATCAACAATGTGCGGATTGTGGTCGAGCCTATCGTGGACCGCATCGACGAATGCAAGTTCTACCCGCTCGTTGGACCGGCTCGCTTGCATCACTGTCACTACAAGTGCACGGTGTACTACGACAAGACCATCCGTTCCGACTGGCCGATTCCCTTCAGCCACGAAGACGCGACCGAATCGGTGGTTTACATCGATCACGACCACCTGATCCGCTGTGCCGGCCCAGTCGTTCGCTGATCGACAACCAAAACCATATCGCAAAATTCATAACACCTCGGAGTTTTCGGACTCCGAGGTGTTTTGCTGCGCTTCTGGTGCTTTGCGAAGATACACCAGAAGCAAAACGGAATTCGCCTTCGAAAATGCGACCAATTGACCGGTTGGGCCATACAGTCTTGTCGCATGGCCCGCTTGCAAGATACCATACGGCGATACAGCGTTCGCGGTTTGGTTTTCGTGGGAGTGCGAAAGCCGGTTCGCTTTGCGGAGGAGAGGTATGAAACCATATCAACCGAACGGGCGGATTTCGGGATCTTGGTCTCTGATCGCCGGTTTGCTGCTGCTGAATATTGCGGGTCTGGTGGAAACCGGCTACGCCCAGAGTCCCATCGAAACCTACAATGCCGCCGCCGGGTTCTATCGCCAAGAACGTTGGCAGCTCGCGGCTGAGAATTTCGGGAAGTTCGCCGACAACAATTCGAAGCATCCTCAGGCGGAGACGGCACGTCTCTACCAAGGTTTATCGCTGACCAACGCGGAAGACTACAAAACCGCACGTCCGATTTGGGCGAAATTTCTCAATGAGTTTCCGCAGAGCAAACACCGAGCGGATGCACTCTACCGGCTCGCGGAATGCAGCTACATGATCGATGATCTCCCCGCTGCCGAAAAGGATTTCAAAGCCTTCTTGAAAGACTTTCCCAAGCACGAACTGGCTGAATGGGCCTGGCCATTCTTGGGAGAGACGGAACTGGAATTGAAGAAACCGACCGATGCGATCGTCGCTTACAAGACGGCCGTCGAGGAGTTTCCCAAGGGGCGATTGGCGAATGAAGCAGAGTTCGGCCTCGCACAGGCATACGAAGCTGCCGAGCAATTCAGTGCCGCCGCCGACACGTACCGCAAAGTCGCAGAAAAACCGATCCCGCGTTTGGCGAACCAAGCGAGTTTCAATCTCGCGACAATCCTTTTCGATCAATCCAACTTTGCCAAGGCGGCGGAAACCTACGATGCGTTGCTCGCCAAATTGGACGCCAAGGATCCGCTCCGTCCACTGACGACGTTGAACGCTGGTTACGCTTACTATCAATTAGGCGATTTTCGCAAAGCGATTGCGCATTTCAAGACCGCTGAGGAAGACGCATCACAAGCGGTGACTGCGGGTTATTGGCGTGGGGTTTCTCATAAGTCGCTCAATGAATATTCCGAAGCCGCTCGAATCCTGGAAGAAACCTTCGCATTAGCGACAACACCCGATTCAGATACCGACCCAGACCTGATCGAAAAAATTCGGTTTCATCAAGCGGACAGTCTTCTTCGCAACGAAGACTACGAAACAGCAAGGGACTTGTTTCTCGACTTGGAAAAACGCTGGCCCGAGGGGATCTATGCCGCTGACGCTGTTCATTTAGCCGCGGAAGCTGCACTGCGGTTGGCCCGTGATACATCCGACGAGCAAACTCGTGCCAAGCGATTGACGGAAGCCACCGAGATCGCTGATCGGTTTGCGGAGAAATACCCGAACTCATCACTCGCTGTACAACACGAGTTGCTTTATGGCCGGTTGCTCGATTTGAAAGGCAGCCCCGAAGACTTGGAAGCAGCGATTAAGCGTTTTCAATCTGTCTTGGATGGAGCAGCGACCGAAGACACCAAGAACATGGCTCGTTTTCACCTTTGCCGGGTATTGCAGAGGCTCAAACGCGATGACGAAGTTTTGACGATCGCTCAACCCTTGCTGAAAGAAGTGCGGGAAACGGGGGCATCATCGGAATTCATCAGCACGTTGATTATCGCAGCCCGGAGTTACCTCGCGGAAGAAAACGACGATCGCGCTATCGCATTGGCAACGACGTATCTGGAGTTGGCTCCCAAGGGGAACGAAGCCGACCTTGCCTTGGCGGTCCGGATTGTGGCGGCCACGCGAAAAGGCGACAACGAGCAAGTTCGCGTCGATCTCGCGGCGCTCCGCGATCGCTTTCCGAATAGTCCGCTGTTGGCTGAGAAAACTCTCGAAAGTGCGGAAATCGCCTATGACAATCAGGACTGGAAATTCGCGGAAGAACTCTTCGAGATGTTGGTGAAACTCGGTTCGAAGACTCCGCAATATCCGGCGGGGGTTTCGGGCCTGGCATGGACTCGATTTAATTTGATGGAGTACGCAGCCGCGGCTGCCGACTTCCGCAAGTACGTTCAGGAATTCCCGGAGAACAAACTCCAAGCGGCAGAAGCTGCGTACATGCGGGGGCAATGTCTGCAGTACGCGGATCAACTCGCCACCGCGGTCCAAGCTTATCAGTCTGCCTTCACGACGTTCTCGCCGGATTCCGTTGCCGAAGCCGGTACCGAGAATTCCGGCCCAACGCGGTATGCATTTCTAGCCGGTCTGTTGGCTGCCCGTGGATTGGAAAAACTTGAAAAACCCGAGGAAGCCGACGCTGCGTATAAAGCCCTACTCGATAAATTCCCGGAAGCCAAAGAACTCGACAAGTTGCTCGACGAATGGGCACTCGCGAACTTGCGAGCCGGACGCGAAGCCGAGTCCGATGCGGTCTACAAACGACTCATCGAAGAGCGGCCGAACAGCGACCTCGTCGACAACGCCAAACTAAGCCTCGCCGAAAGTGATTTCATCGCCGGAAAACTCGATGAAGCCAAAGCCGCCTTCGCAGCACTTCTGACGAACCCAAAGTCCGATAAGGAAGTCCGTGAGCACGCGACTTACCGCCTCATGGAGATTGCCGTTGCAGAAACGGATTGGGACACGGTTCAGAAGTACGCGACCGAAATCGAAAAAACGTATCCTCAAAGTCCGTACCGGTTTACCGCCAAATTCCGAACCTGTGAAGCGTTGTTGGCCGATCAAAAATTCGATGAAGCTCAGAAACTGCTTCTCGAACTGAAGGACCAGCAGACGAACACAGACGTCTCGCAGTCGTATTGGTATCCCCGCGTGTGGGTCTTGCTAGCGGAGACTTATCTTCGGCAGAAAAAATACGACCAAGTCGCCGAGACGGCAGCCGCGTTCGAAGCCTGGAATCCGAAAAGCGACCGACTGTTCGAGGTATTCGAGATTCTCGGCCGTGCCTACAAGAATCAGGCTGAGTGGGACAAAGCCCGCACCGCTTTCCAACGGACGTTAGACGATCCTAATAGTCGCGGGACCGAGACCGCTGCGAAAGCACAACTTTTAATTGCTGAAACGCATTGGCATCAGGAGAAGTGGGCACTAGCGCAAGAAGCCTATCTCAAGGTTTACCTGTTGTACAACTTCCCCGAATGGCAAGCACCCGCGTTATATCAAGCAGCGTTGTGTGACGAAAAACTTGATCAGTGGAACAAAGCCAAGAAGACTTACGAAGAAGTCCGAACCGAATTCCCGATGTCGCCGTTCAGCGAGAAAGCCGCCAAGCGTCTGATGGAAATTTCGACGAAAGTCTCCGGCTGAACGGAAGGCTCGTCACTCTGCCGTCGCAGGCAATTCCGGGTGTTCCAGGTGGAACCCGGTCGCCTGTTGGTAGTGATACGCGACATGGAGTAAGTCCTCGTCGCGAAACAATCCTCCCACCAGCCTAATTGCGATCGGAGTCCGTACGTCGTTAGCGTCCGTGCGAAATCCGTTGGGGAGCGAGATCATCGGGTGTCCGGTGAGGTTGGTTAGAGAGACCAAATTGCTGCCGAGTAAGACGTCGATCTCTTCGAAAAGTCCGCGTAGTTCCTGAATCCACTTGGAACGAATGCGATTGGCTCGCAGGTACTCGACGGCTGGGACGAACTCTGCGGTTCGAAATATTCTTGGCCATGCATTGAGTCCCTGTGTGTCTCCCGATCGCGTGAGTTCATCGAACACAGTCGCTGCTTCGCACTCGAGAATGATCAGCAATTCCCGGATCGGGCGATCCTCGGACAGTCGTACCGGTTTCGTTTTCAGACCGAGCTCGCGGAGCACATCCAACGACTTGCGATCGTCGTCGGAGAGTCCAGCTTCGATGTATCCGACACAAATTTCTCGCAGATCTTTTTGGATCGGCCAGTGGAACGGTTCATTGACGGCGGCGGCATCGAGTCCGTCGGCTCCATGGATGGCTCCGAACACCAGGGCACAGTCTTCGACGGAGCGGCAAATCGGTCCGAGTTTGTCCATTGTCCAAGAGAGCGTCATGCAACCATGTCGGCTGACACGTCCGAATGTCGGTCGAAAACCGGTAACACCGCATCGTTGAGACGGGGACACAATGCTGCCATTGGTCTCGCTGCCGATCGAAAAACCGACGAGTCCGGCGGCGGTTGCAGCGGCAGAACCGGCGGACGAACCGCTCGAACCCTGCTTCACGTTCCATGGGTTATTGGTCCGTCCACCGAACCATTGATCGCCCATCGCAAGGGCACCGAGCGACAGCTTGCCGACCAAAACTGCCCCCGCGTCTTCCAAGCGACGTGCAACCGTTGCGTGCCCGGGTAATTCTTGTTTCTGAAACTGAGGCGCACCCCATGTCGTGGGATAGCCTGGCACGGAAATCAAATCTTTGGCACCCCATGGAATTCCGTGAAGCGGTCCGTGGTAAATTCCTGCCGCAATTTCTCGGTCTGCCTGTCGAGCTTGTTTCAATGCCAAGTCTTCAGTCAGCGTGACGACACACTTCAAATGAAGATCAAACTGTTGTAAACGATCCAGATAAAGACGTGTGAGTTCCTCCGAGGACACCGCTCGTGTCCGGATTAACGCCGCCAATTCGGTGACGGGGAGGAAGGCAAGTTCGTCAAGTTTCGTCGGCCGAGGAAGAGCAGATGATTCCGTCGGGCGAACCGACGTCGGCGTACGATCGACGGTCGATGTTCTCCTCCAGGGAGCCGGTTCGAACGTAAACGCAACAGGCGTGTCGTACGACACTTCGGCGGAACGCAATGTACTGAGCTCTTGCAGTAGCGATGTCGCTGACCGGGCCGTTTGTTGACGCGTTTCTTCGTCCAGTTCGATGCCCGCAATCCACTCGGCAGATTGAACCATTTCGGGCGTCACCTGCGTATGCGTTGGCAAGTTCGCGGCTAGTGCTCGTCGAAAAACGGCCGTTCCCACTCCCGCGGTCGTTAGTGCTAGCAAGACAGCACGACGTGTGGGGTGTTGTTCGAAATCGTCGCTCATTGGCGATCTCCGCGGAGGAATTAATCCGTCTCTAAAACTTCATCCAACAATCGCAATTCTCGCTCAAATCCGCCCGAGAGGATCGGGAATCGGCACCAGGTTTTCGGGTCGAGGTTCTTGTCGTCAACGTGAAACGATGGGGCGTACCGCTCTCGTTTCCATTGGTTCCGCGACCACAGACGGAAGAATCGCCGGATCCATTCGACGAGTTGCCCTTGTTCGTATTGAGGAAATTCCGCTTGCATGTACTGTAGGACTTCGACCGGCATTTGCTTGTCACGAATCGCGGCTCGTTCGATTGCATCCAGCAATGGATATGGCATCAAGTCATCTTCGTCGGTTTGTTTCGCAGATTGCGGACGAAGTTCCGCAGTCGGGGCTTGCTCAGTGATTTGCTTCAGTGCTGGAATTGGCTGGCCGCCATCCGGCCCGATCGTTTCCAACCACCGCAGCCAATTGCGGAGAAACGCTTTGTCGATACCCGCAATGGGGCTGAGTCCGCCGGAAGTGTCACCGTCCATCGTTGCATAGCCGACAGCAGCTTCCGACCGATTGCTCGTCGACAGCAGTAACGCATTGTTGAGGTTCGCGAGCATCCAGACGCTGGGGGATCGCACGCGGGCTTGAATATTCTGAAGCGTAATGTCGTCGCGATCCCAGTCGAGCGGGCGTCCGATGGCTTCAGAAATTGTATCACGATAGGCCGCTGCGATCCGTTCCACATCAAACTCGTAATGCGTCGCCCCGATGGTTTCTGCCACCGTGTGCGCAGCCGACCGCGTCACGTCACCACTATTCGCGGTCGCTTGATATGCAGTCGTCAACAATCGTTTGACGCATTCCTGGGGTGTCGTGAATTCTCGCAGTTCCGGAATGTAGCTCAGCTTCTCAGCGAAGCCCTCGAATCCCAAATCGCGGACAGCAAATTCGACCATCATTGCAACCAGTACCGCACAGGCCGCCGAATCGGCACCTCCGCTCAGTGACACCACGAAACCTCGCGACCGGCTTTTTCGCATGTAGTCGAACAAGGCCAAAGCAATTGCCCGGGTGAATTCTTCTTCCTTGACGTGCGACCCGGTTTCCCAGGCGTTGAAACTGGGTTCGTGTGCCAAAGGGTTGAACGTCGCGTCGCTGACTTCTTGTATGGCGGCAGCACCAACGTCAGGAAATTCGAACGGGACCGCGATTCGGGATCGCGGGTGGACGTCCAAGTCGGGGCGGAAACTGACGATCCGGGCTTGGTTCATCCGCGTGAGATCAACATCGACCACAGCGGATTCGAGACGTACGTCCTGATAGCGAAAACGACTGCCAACGCTTTGCAGGCGACCACTCGTTGCAATCATTGTGCCGCCATCGTAAATCGCCCGCCCCGACTCGTTGCCCAAGAGATTCGCGTAAACGTAGGTCACACCGAAGGCTCGTGAACCTTCAAGCACGAATCGTTTGCGGATCTCGTTTTTGCCGAACGCAAAGTGACTGGCAGACGGATTCAAGATGACGTCCACACCCGCGCCGGCCAACCGACTGCCCGGACGATTCGCGACCCAGGCGTCTTCGCAAATTTCGAAACCGAGTGAAATCGATTTGCCGTTCGCACTTTCGCAGCGGAACACCAAATCTCCGAGCGGGTACGACTCTGATCCGCGATGCAGCGTGGTGACGACACCAGCCGGCCACGCTTTGAACCAACGGGGTTCGTAATGGATGCCGTCACCGGCGAGGTACTGCTTCAAAACGAATCCGCACAATTTGCCGTCGCAGACGACCGCGACGGCATTGAAGACCGCGTCTTGGTGGAAGATCGGCAGACCGAGGCCAACGATCAAACCTTGTGTCTGTGGTAACAGTTCGTGAAGCACCTCCCATGCTGTCGACCATACGCCGGGGGAATGGAATGCGTCTTCGCAGCCGTAGCCTGAGATGCACAATTCCGGCAGGCATAAAACGCTGATCCGTTCGTCACGCGCTCGCGTAAGAACGTCTGCAATGTTTTGGGCATTTCCTGTCCAATCCAACGGCGTCTGATTCAACGCCGCCGCTCCCACTTTGATCAACTGCATCTGTTGTCTTTCCCGCGAACAGTCACCAGTTGCCGATCTTCCCATGTCCGACTTAGAGAGTCGCGACGTAAGGTTCTTTTCAAAACGCAATCAACTATTGCTGTGCCTTCCACAGATTGAAGGTGATATGAGCCTGGCCTTGATGATGAGGCTCATGCCAGGCCATCACCTGAATGACTTTGCCGATCGACCAATTCCGCTCCCGCAATGGTTCGGGAACGTTATCGAGTTCCGTGTCGTTGAACTTCGAAATGGTGGCTTTGAGGTGTTCCCGACTCTCGTTGAGAACGGTGCGGATCATCTCGACGCTGGGAATGTCGTCGTCCGGCGTACTCCCACCTTTGAAACGCGGAACGAGATCGGAAAATGCGGCAGATGTTTGCAGGATTCGTTCTGTTGCGAACAGTTCTTCCGTAATGCCGACATGGACCAACTGCCAAGCGATGTGAGCTCGTCCCGGTCCTGGTCGCCATCCGAGAATCTCTGTCGCGTTGGGATGTTTGGCGATTTCGTCCAACGTCGCGAGGGTTCGCTGTCGGTTCGATTCCCAAATCTTGATCGTTGTTTCGATGATGCTCATGAGTCATTCCATTTTGGGGTTATAAGTTTTTCGTTGGTAGAAACATTTGCCGGGTCGCTTCGGCGTATGCGCCTTGGACGAGTACAACAGCCGTATCTCCTGCTTGCAATTGATCATCGGCTCCCGGCACACGGACAAACTCGTCACGTTCAATGGCTGCAATTAAGGCATGCGTGAGTTGCAATTCTTTCAGCGGGGCCTCTGTCACCGGACTGCCGGCAAGAATCTCCACTTCCCACACCTCCGCTTCACCGGAAAGCAACGTCCGGTCCAAAACGGGTCCGGCATCCACGAGCCCGAGAACTTGTCGAGCTAAAACTTCGCGGGGACTGACGGCCACATCGATCCCCAATTTCGCCAAGACGTTCGCGTAGTCTGGGCGTCGGACAACGCATAAAATGCGTCGACAACCGAACTCTCGCGCTTCAACACCACAGATGATGTTGTCTTCATCTCGCCCCGTACATGCGATGAACGCATCCGCTTTTCCGATTCGGGCTTCCTCCATTTCGCTGCGTCGGGTGGCATCGGCGTGAAGGATTGTCGTTTTATCCAGTCGTCGCGAAAGTTCTTCCGCTCGATGTTCATCGGACTCCATTAAAGTCACATTGAAACGACGGTTTTCGAGCAACTTGGCTAAGTGGTAACCGATCTCGCCACCACCGGCAATCACCACATTCATCGTCTTCGGCTTGCGGGCTTCGAATCGTTTTTTAATCGCCTCGACTGCATCGGTTGTGCCGATGAGTGTCACATGATCCCCCGACCGAACGACATCATCCGCACCTGCGATGATCGACCGATTGCCGCTGGTAATCACACCGACTCGAACCCCACGTGGCATATCCAGGTCGCGCATCGGAACGCCGATGATCGAAGCTTCCGCGTCCACGCCCACTTCCCGGACTTCGATTCCGCCACGGGCGAAGTTTTCGACGGTAAACAAACCGCGTTCGCGAACCTGCTTCGCCAACTCCAAAGCGGTCAGAAATTCCAAACTGAACAATCGGTCGATCTTGAAGTGTCGACGATAGTCGAAGGTACTCGTATCCCGTAGAGCCGGGCGATAGATTCTCGCCACACTGCGGCCGGCCCCCATCGCTTTGGAAATGCTGGCTGCGACCAAATTCGTTTCGTCACCGCTCGTGACCGCCAGACACAGGTCGGCACTTTGGACGCCAGCTTGAAATAACGTTGCGACATCGCAGGCACTCCCCTGTACACTCTGCACATCGAGTCGTTCCTCGACCTCGCCCAACGCTCGGGCAGATGCGTCGACGATACACACATTGTGATTGTGTTCTGCCGAGCACAGCAATTCGGCGATGGATGTGCCCACCGTACCCGCGCCGAAGATAACAACATTCATTTCGTTGGTCTCAGGGTTCGAATCGTGAATTCTCCGGCTATTGTCGGTGCTTGGAGTCTCCGCGCCAACGGCACGAGGCCGACTTGCTGACCCGAGAAGCAAAATCGGCTCCGGACCCGCCAGTGCAAACGACCCAGGACGTCGAATTCCTCTGGTCAGATTTGGCAATCTCGCCTAAACTCCGCTGAAGTCGAGTATTACGACCTCTCTCAGTTTTTCTAGTTTCTCCATTCTGACGCCGAAAATGCGATTTGACCTCCGAACAATCCGGAGTCGTCAATCCATCGCGGTGAACGCACGACGCGTAAGCCGACCGATGACCGCTATCGGTCCGTCGACTCGGTTGGGAATTCGGGTCTTCACGTTGCTGGGGATTCTCGGTCTGTTCGCGGTGAATTTTAGCGGATGTCATTGGCTGCAGCAGTTTTGTGACCGATCGTGTAACGAGGCGCGGTTTCTGACCGAGCAGGCTTATCAAGCGGAGTGTGACGGCGATCTCGATCTCGCGTATCAGTATCTCCGAAAAGCCGTAGAAACGAATCCGGAAGATCCCGAACTTCATCGGGAAGTCGCACGACTGGCGATTGATCGTGGAGAATCGCTGGCGGCTATTGAACATCTTCGATTCACGACGGCGAATCTGCCCGACGATTCCGAAAGTTTCGTCACCCTGGCGCGATTGCTGGAAGCTGAAGGACGCCAGCAGGACGCAGTCGCTGCGTTGAACTCTGCCTTGGTTGCCGATCCATTGCAACCAACCGCATTGCTCAAACGTGCGGACTACGCCGAACGTGATCATAACCTTGAGTTGGCCAGCGAGATTTATCATCGATTGTTGGCTGTCGACAGTCACCATACCGAGGCACAGATTCGTCTAGCGACTCTGCAAATGAAGGACGGTCGGGCATCCGAAGCGGCTCCGTTACTCCGTGCGGCGGCCCAGTCACCATTGGCGACCGTCATGCAGAGACATTTCGCAACTTGGAAACTCGGGATTGCCTACGGACAGATGGAGCGATGGTCCGACGCGGCAACGACGCTGGCATCGGCCGCCGAATCGCTGACTGGCGAAGTCTCTGCTGACGATTGGTACCGGATCGCTTACGCTCGACATCGTAGCGGCGATGTCACCGGTGCTCAGGCCGGATTGGAACGGGTCTTGCAGATCAATCCTGGTCATGAAGCCGCCCATGTGATGGCCAACCTGCTGAAGTTGGAGCCGCCGACGTCCGATGGGATTCGTCGCATTGGCCACAGTGTTGCGTTCGCCGCACCGGCTCCTGCGGAGTGGTCGGCACCGACCGAATGATTTCCCGCGAGTTCGCTGCCCGCTGGAGTTCATATTCGCTTCCGTTTATTCTCAAGCCGACTATCCGCCATTGACGGGCACCAAACATCGGTTTTGAGAAGGAAACGTCTGTGAAGAACATCGCTCGAAGTAGCCTAGTCGATATTCGAACCGGCATCGGATACATCGTCAGTTGCATCATTCTCCTCGTCCTGACCGTGACGCGACCGGTGATCGCTGACGACGTCATTTCTTTGGACGATGCCACCCGAGCCAAGTGTCTCAGTGTCTTGCGGGCCGGACTGCGGTCGTCGGAGTTTTGGCCGTCCATTCACGCGGCAGAGGCGCTCACCCTCGGTGGACACGGCAAGGAAGTCATCGCCTTTCTCGAACCCCTGCTCGACGGCCCATTCGATGATCAACAATGGTGTGGCCTGGCACGGGAACTTGTACGGGCCGGTCAGCGGGAGCATGTGAAAATCCTGCTCGATATTCTCGCTGGGGAGGATTCTTTCGGGCACACGCATGCCGCGGAAAGTCTCTACAAGGTTGGCGAACTCGGTGATGGAGTTGCCATGCGAAAACGGTTCGATCAGGACGATGATCAACGATTAAAGCTCATGGCCGCCGCTGCGTTGGCGAAATTCGGAGACGCGTCCGCCTTGATGCATATCCGAAAGATGGTGAATCACAAGGACCCAGAATTGGCCCGCACGGCGGCTTGGATTATCGGACGAGTCGGCGATTCCTCGGACATCGAACGACTTCATGGGGCATACGAAGCAATGCCGGACGAACTTAGCCGATGTTACTTCGAGCACTCGGCAGCGGTTCTGGGGGGACGATTCGGACGAGTCGCCCTAATCAGAAACTTGGGTTCCGAAGATGCCGCCGTCCGCACGTATGCCGCGACATTCGCCGGTGACGGTCGCCACACCGAAGCCGAGCAAGAATTGAAATCGATGCTCGATGATGAGGTCCTCGACGTGCGGGTGCGAGCTGCACAAACACTGCTAGTGCTCACGCAGGAACCGACTGACTCCGCAAGTTTCGCCGTGCTGCCGAATGCACGGGAATCGGTCTATGAAGCATCCGTGCAAAGTGCAAAACATGCGTTCGCGAAACGTCGAGAGGCGTTCGAGGCATTGAAGACTCCAGAAGACTGCGAGACTTGGCAACACGCACGACGCGAGTTTTTCGTGAACCAACTCGGCGGGTTCCCAAAACGAACGCCGCTGAACGCAAAAATCACAGGCACAATCGATGGTGCGGAAATCGGTAACGATGACATCCGCGTCGAAAAAGTTCTATTCGAGAGTCGACCGAACCATCATGTGACGGCAGTCGTGTATTTGCCCAAGTCCGGGAAATCTCCATTACCGGCCGTATTGATCGCGTGCGGGCATTCGAAGACCGGTAAAGCTGCGGAATACAACCAACGGCTTGGCATTCTGCTTGCCAAGAACGGAATGGCTGCGATGTGTTACGACCCCATCGGTCAGGGGGAACGATCGCAAGTCGCTGATGAACACGGACACCCCGAAGATTTGTCGTCGGTCACCGAACACTTTCTCACTGGCGTGGGTGCGATTTTGACCGGCACCAATACCGCCCAATATCGCATCTGGGACGGCATACGGGCGCTGGATTACTTGGCAAGTCGGGACGACATTAACGCCGAACGACTTGGCTGCACCGGTTGCTCTGGTGGCGGCACACTCACAAGCTATCTGATGGCGTTGGACGATCGGATTCTGTGCGCCGCTCCGGCGTGTTATATCACAACCATGGAGCGGCTCATTGAAACTCTCGGGCCGCAAGACGCCGAGCAAAACATCTTCGGTCAAATCAATTTCGGAATGGAGCAGACCGATTACGTCCTGATGCGGGCTCCAAAACCCACATTGATCTGCAGTACCACCAACGACTACTTCGACATCGAAGGTTCATGGGATACCTTCCGTCAGGCAAAGCGGTTCTACGCCATGTTGGGAAGCCCGGAACGAGTCAATCTCGTCGAATCCGCTGGCCAACATGGAATCACGCAGACCGGTCGGGAAACGATTGTGCGATGGATGAAGCGGTGGTTATCGGATGTCGATGAAGACGTGGCTGACCCGGGCTTCAATGTTTGGCCCGTCGAGAAACTCTATTGCACGCCAAAAGGACAAGTCTTGTTACTGGACGGCGAGCGAACGGTTTTCGATTTCAACGCAGACCGGGCGAGTCAGGCACGTCAGTCACGTGAGATCATGCGAGACTCCCCAGACAATGCCGCTCGAAAAATGATTCGCCGAGTTGCAGGCGTACGACCGGTATCTGAATTGCCGATGCCTCAGCTTAGGACTCTTGGTCTGGGAAGCAGCGGGAACATGGAATTCCGCCGACTGACAATCGACATCGGTGATGGGGTAGAACTGCCAGTTCTACGGTTACTGTCGTCCAAGCCGAATGGTCGTCGCGTGCTGTACCTCAGTGATGCAGGAAAGGCGGTCGCGGCCAGAACTGACGAGGTGCAACAACTCGTGAAAGACGGTGCCGACGTGTGGTTGGTGGATGTGCGTGGGATCGGCGAACTCCAGACGAAATCCGCTCAGAAACTGTACGGTGATTGGAAGGCATTCTTTCTCGCCTACCTATTGGGTGATGCATTCGTCGGGCAGCAGACCGAAGATGTGCTGCAATCTCTACGGGTGGTCGGAGCCGGCCTGTCAGGTGACGCGAAGGTTGAAGTCGTCGCGACCGGACAGACACGCATTGCGGCCCTTCATGCCGCTGCCCTCGAGCCGGAATTGTGTGAGCTTCATAAGTTCCGTAAGACGCTGCCGAGTTGGACAGAAACGCTGACTCAACCGCAACTGCCGGGACAACTCGTTACGACCATTCACGGCGTTCTCGACCATTATGATGTCGATTTGTTAGAACGGCTTGCGACATGGACGACCGCATCTAAGTAAGTTTCACCCCCGCGAAATGCAGAAAGACCGCCACGACGAATCACTCGTCGGGCGGTCTTTCATGTTTGTCTTCCCTAAGCCGGTATTGGCTTAGCGATTAAGCGCGTTTTCGTCGTCCATGAAGAAGTCTGTCGGTCCCCGCGTGGTGTAATACGGATAGACCGTCACACCGGCCGGTTGTCCGGCACGTGGATACACGAGATTCTTCGGGGCGTGATACTCGAATTTGTATTTATGGGTCGGAAACGTGCCAGCCGGAGCTTGTGGATTCGTCGGTTGGACGTATCGGCCTTTCCACGTCGCAGCATATTCCGGGTACGACGTCCCACGGACGCCGGGTGGAAGTTGGCCGGTACCCAGAGGGGCTTCACCATACATTCCCGGGCCATATTGGCTCATGCCAGCGGGGACTCCCGTTTGGCCATAAGCGCCCATTGAGTATGGGTTTGCTCCCGGTGGGCAATACTGCTGGCCGCCACCGTATTGTGGGCTGCCGCCATATTGATATCCACCGTATTGTGGACTGCCACCGTATCCTTGGGCCTGGGCTGTCGATTCACCGACAACCACCGCGACCGTCACGGCGACCGCCAGCATGCCAATCATTCGTCGCATTCTCTATCCCCCTTTTGCAGCCGATCCTGTGACGGGTCGGAACAGAAACTCACCCGATGTGGAGTGAATTCCCGAGACCGCTCGGAATTCGTGGACGAGAATCCTCGTCCCCCTGCTTGTATATCGGACAATCAACCGCAAAACATGGAGAATCGTTGCGAAACGCCCGCTTGGAATAACGGGATTGAGCCGTCGCACTTGCAGAATCCGCGTAATCGCTATAGATTAACACCATTCATCATTGCGAACACCGTCACGGTTGGCGGCTTTAAATTATTGTCAGAACTATGCTTAGGACGACGGTCCAGGAGTAGACCGAGTGTTTGTCGCCGCTTCGACCCACTGCTTCCGCGATAAAACCTTTGAGGAAGCCTGTGTACAGTTAACCGATCTGGACTACGATAAAGTCGAGATCTGGATGAGTTCGCAAGGCGACCATTTGCGACCCGAAGACGTCGCGGCTGATCCAGACGGGTTTCTTTCCAAATTCCGGGAGCAAACCCGACTCACGCCGATTGCATTCTGTCTCGAGGAAGACATTTCGCCGGAAACGCTGACGGCACTTTCGCGACTCGCCAAACAAATGCGGGTGACGCAAATTACGGTGCCGTCCTCGGAAATGGGGACGCCATTCAACATGGAGGTCGATCGGCTGCGGGAATTCGTCGCGATTACCAACCGCGATTCCGTGCGATTGTCGATCAAAACCAAAACCGGGCATCTTACTGAGGATCCGCATACCGCTGTCGAACTATGTCAGGCAGCGAAGGGCTTGGGGATTACGCTCGACCCGAGTTATTACATCTGCGGCCCGAGTCGGAATCAGACTTACGATCAGGTGTTTCCGTATGTGTATCACACTCATCTGCGAGACACCTCTCCGGAACAAGTGCAGGTACAGATCGGTCTGGGAGAAGTCGACTACAACCGCTTAGTTTCGCAACTCGAACGGCAACCGTACTCGGTCGCGTTGTCTGTCGAATTGCTGCCGGAACTGCTGGACGGTTCCGATCGCCTGCTGGAAATGCGGAAAATGCGGCGGTTGCTCGAAACACTTCTTTAAGTCCAGACTCTTCTAATTGACTTCGAACAGGACAATCGATGGCCGACGTGAAGCGGATTTTGGTCCTCGCGGGTGATTTCGTCGAAGACTATGAGTTGATGGTGCCCGTGCAGACCCTTCAAACCTGTGGGTATCAAGTGGATGTCGTCTGCCCCGATAAATCAGCAGGCGAGATCGTCCGCACCGCCATTCACGATTTCGAAGGCGATCAAACTTACACCGAGAAACCCGGTCACAATTTCACGCTCAATGCGACTTTCGCAGACGTGAAAACAGATGACTATGTTGGATTACTGATTCCCGGCGGGCGGGCACCGGAATACATTCGGCTCAACGAGCGGGTTCTCGAAATTGTTCGAGAGTTCGCCACAGCCGAAAAGCCGATTGCGGCGGTTTGTCATGGTGTGCAAGTTCTCGCGGCAGCGGGTGTCGTGAAAGATCGGAGTTGCTCCGCCTATCCGGCATGTCGTCCGGAAGTGACCAACGGCGGCGGTAAATTCGTGGAAGTGGCAATTGATGCTTCGCATGTCGACGGCAACTTAGTCACCGCACCTGCATGGCCCGCCCATCCGAGTTGGCTGCGAGATTTTCTGAATGTACTGGGCGCGAAAATCGAGATCTGATCACGCTCTGCCTGCAGCGATAGAAGGTTGACATCGATGACGTGGTCGGCTCTTGGGGCACTGTTGGCAGGGTTGGCGGTTGTGACCGGCGCATTTGCGGCACATGGTTTAGACGGCATGTTGCAACGCAAGTACGAAGGTCAAACGCGAACCGTGCTTGGACGGGATATCCCCGCTGCTGAAAAATACCTAGGCGACTTCAAAACGGCTGCTCATTATCAAATGGTGCATGCATTGGCTTTGTTGTTCGTTGGTCTGTTGAGTGCCACGCGAGTCTCTTCCGGTTTCCAGGTGGCAGCTTGGAGCTTTTTGGTCGGCATCGTTCTATTTAGCGGCAGCTTGTATTTGCTGGTGGTGGCCGGTCCACGTTGGCTCGGCGTGCCCTGGGGAGCCATTACTCCGATCGGCGGAGTTGCATTTCTTGTCGGTTGGGCTGCATTGTTTTTTGCGACGCTCGCGAAATCACCAGACGGGCCGTAAGCGAACTCTGTCGGTCGACACTCTACGAAAACTCATCGCGCGGTTTGTTGCCTTCGTCAAACCCAGTGATTACCCTGCACTTCTGGGGAATCACTCCGACTTGTTCGCTCGTTGATTGAAGGTTAATCCATGTATCGCGTTGTGTTTGCGTGCCTGCTCACGGCACTGATTAGCTGCTCTTGGGGATGTCAATCCGACGAATCGGCTCAACTCGCTGCCGATCTCGAAAAAACACAACTCGAACTCAAGCAAGTCCAAACTGCGAAAGACGAGCTCGAGAAAGAATTGGAGTACGTGCGTCAGAAGGCGGATACACTCCAAGACGAGAAAGACAAAATCCGAGACAATTTCGACAAGAACGTAAAAGCTGCCAAAGATGCAGCCCAGCAGCAGATCGAAGAAGCTCAGAAAGGTGTCGTTGCGGCGATCGAGTCGTTCGGCGGGAAAGTCGTCGAGCAAGACGGAACGGTCACACGGGTTGATTTCAGTAACAGTTTCGCGACCAAGAACGACCTGGTATTGCTCGCGGCATTGCCGCGGATTGAACGGCTTTATCTCTCCGGGCCGAACTATGACGACGCCAGTATGTCTCGCTTGGCACCGCTGAGCCGGTTGGTCGTTCTCGACTTGAGCGACACAACCATCGGCGACGAAGGGTTGGCAACGCTTGCCGACATCGAAGGCATGAAAGGCCTGAAAGCGCTTTACCTGCGTCGAACCAACGTCACCGGCGACGGCATGAAGCATCTCAAAAAGCTGCCCTCCGTCAAGGACCTCGATCTACGTTATACGAACATTGATGACGTCGGCATTACACATCTCAGTGAGATGAAGCAGATCACGAATCTGAAGTTGGAACAAACGCAAATCACCGAAGCGGCAATTGACGACCTGACGAAACTCGAAAATCTGGCGGAGTTGAACCTCAACAAGCAGTACTTCGGCAACGACATCATGCCGAAACTTGCCGAATTGCCGAAGCTTAAGGTTTTGTATCTCGGTTCCACACAAATTGATGACGCCGGATTGGCGGCGTTGAAGGACGTCAAAACACTCCAACGGCTCGAATTGTGGAATGACTTCGTTACGGGCGAAGGTCTGGCGCACCTCAAAGATTTAACCGAAATGCGACACCTCAACCTGCGTCAGACGCTGCCAGATGATGAAGCCATGAAGCACTTGCTGGGGATGAAGAAACTGGAAGTTCTGGATCTGAGTGAAGTCACGACAGTTGGAGACGCCGGAATCAAAAATTTGGAGCCGCTAAAGTCGCTGCGAAACCTTGATCTTTGGCAAACGACGATCACCGACGAAGCAACCAAGTCGCTCGCGACCTTGGGGAATCTGCGAAAGCTGAGTTTGGAAGCGACGCAAATCACCAACGACGGTGTGAAGAATTTGACAGCACTGAAAAACCTCGAACATTTGAACTTGGCCAAGACGCAACTCTCTGACGATGTGCTTGCAACACTGGCCGAGTTTCCGAACTTGAAGGAAGTTGTGCTCACGTTCGCCGGGGTCTCAGACGCTGCGATTGAAGCATTCCAGAAAGATCATCCGAATCTCAAATTCCTCGACCAAGCTCGGTAGTCGCTGACTATCTGACTGTCTCGCTGCAGCCCGGCTCGACGAGGTTCGTGCGTCGAATTCGCGTGTTTTGACGCGCCCTACATTCAAGAGTGTGCCCTATGAAACTCTGGAGCGGACGCTTCGCCCAGGAAACCGACCCGCGTGTGGAGTCGTTCACCGAGTCCATTAGTTTTGACGTCCGGTTAGCGCGACACGACGTTCGCGGTTCACAGGCTCATGCGACGATGCTGGCGAAAGTCGGATTGTTGACCGAGCAGGAACGTGACCAGATCGTTCATGAATTAGATGCGATTCTCAAGCGGATCGAAGCGGGCGAACTCGAGTTAACGCCCTCGCTGGAAGACGTGCATATGCACATTGAGTCGGCGTTGATCGAGAAGTTGGGCGACGTCGGTCGGAAATTGCACACGGGGCGGAGTCGGAACGATCAAGTTGCCACCGACATGAAGCTGTTCACACGGGAGGCGATCGAACATATCGATCGTCTACTGCAAGATGTGCAGTGTGCCCTTGTGGATCGAACGGATCGCGATGTCGATGTGATTCTGCCCGGTTACACGCATCTCCAACGCGCGATGCCCGTCATGGCTGGTCATTATTGGTTGGCCTATTGCGAGAAGTTTCAACGCGATCGGGATCGGCTTGCTGATTGCAAAAGCCGTGTGAATGTTAGCCCGTTAGGATGTGCGGCACTTGCGGGTACAAGTTTGCCGATCGATCGACATTACTCGGCAGAGTTACTCGGATTCACCGACGTTGCGGCGAACAGTCTGGACGTCTCAAGCGATCGAGATTATCAAATCGAATTCGTGTCGACGCTGGCACTTATCGCCACCCATCTCAGTGGTTGGGCGGAAGAGTGGATCTTGTGGTTTAGTACGGAATTTGGTTTTCTCAAGTTGCCCGATGCGTACACAACCGGTTCGTCCATTATGCCGCAGAAACGGAATCCGGATGTGCTGGAGTTGATCCGCGGGAAGGCGGCTCGGGTGATGGCGGGCGTATCCCAATTGCTGCTGTTGGTTAAGAATCTGCCGATGGCCTACAACCGCGATTTGCAAGAAGACAAACTTGCATTGTTCGATGCCTACGACACCATCGCCGCTTGCTTGGAACTCGTGCCCGATATCATTGCCGGAGCAGAACTTCAAACCGATCGAATTCAAGCACGTTTGGACGAAGGATTTCTCGATGCAACCGCGTTGATGGAATACTTGATCAAACGCGGAGTACCAATGCGATCGGGGCATGGGATCGTCGGGCGATTAGTGGCTGAGTGCGAACAACGTGGGTGTCGGTTACGCGATCTATCTTTGGCTGAGTTTCAAGCGGCCTCGGATCGAGTGGATGAAACCGTGTTCGATGTTCTCGGTCCAGAGAACGCGGTGGCGGCACTTCAGAGCTATGGTTCCGGTGGTCGCAATGCCGTAGCGGAGCAAACGCAGCGTTGGAAACAGCGACTCGCCGAAGCGTCTTCGTAGGCGATTGTCACTCCTAAAATATGGGCTCGGCTTGTTCGTCGCGTGACGAGCGGTAAAATATGGAGTATGGACTCCACGACCCTGACCGCTTTGGCATTGTTCGCGCTGGCCGCCGTTTTCGTGCTGCTGGAGTTGGTCTTTGGCTCCGACGGTTCGTTGTTGATTCTCTCGGGAGTCGCAGCGATTGGCGGGATTGTGTTCATGCTGCGATCGAGTTGGCTACCAAACGATGTCGCGTGGTGGGCCTATCCGGTCATTTCTTTGGGCGTCGTTGTCGCAGTCGGGGCTATTGGAATTTTCGTCTTTCCCCAATCTTCCTTGGGGGAGAGTTTACTCGCCGAACCCGATGACGCAGAAACCGCTCCATTTGCCCCGCAAGGTGATGAACGCCTACAATATATTGGTCGTCGTGGGAAAACCTTGACGGACATGAACCCAGGCGGGTTGGTGCTGTTGGATGGGAAACGCGAGCATGCAGAAACCGAGGGGGCAGTCATTGAACGCGGTGAGACCATCGAAGTGATTGATATTCGTGGTCATCGACTGTTGGTGCGTTTGATGCGAGAAGCCGAACCCAACACAAAGGGCTTGCCGCCAACATCGAACGCATTGCCGCCTGCCGTCGTGGATGAAACTCGTAACAGAATGGTGTAATGGACTATCAGACGCTGATTATTTTTGTTCTCTTCGCCGTGGGCTTGGCGTTGATCGTCGCGGAAATTTTCATTCCGTCCGGCGGCTTCATCGCGATCCTTTCGATCCTGAGCTTCGTTGCATCTGTGGTGTATGCTCATCGCGTGTGGTGGGCGAGTAATCGCGATGCCTTTTGGATTTTCTGCGGTTCGACATTGGTCTTGATACCCGTGACGGTTGTCGGAACCTTCTGGGTGTTGTCGAGAACTCGGTTGGGCAATCATGTATTGTTAGAGGGGCCGAGCCAAGATGAAGTCGATCCTTACGCCGCCGACGCCGACAAACGCATGAGACTTATCGGCCAAGTGGGTGAAGCGGTAACCTTGATGGCACCCGGTGGACTGGTGGCTGTCGATGGCGAGCGTTACCATGCGGTTGCTCAAGGGGGCATGATCGATCCCGGTGAACCGGTGCTCGTCATCGCCGTTCAAGGGCATCGAGTGATGGTTCGGCAACAACTTCCCGAAGAAATAGAGGCTCGGACAACGGAATCAACGTTGGACGATTCTCCAGACAATAACGGAACAGAGCTTGGTGTATCGGACAGGTTGAACAATCAACTCGCGGAACGTCAGCCGCCCGAGCACTCGCTTGACTTCGATATCCCAGACTAAATGTCGTTACTGACGAAACTCCAGCGGAAATTTTACGCCCTGCTATGAGGCTACACCGTGTTTGAGAACTTTCAAGATTTAAGCACTCCGATCGTCGTCGTCGCCTGTTTCGTGCTGCTGGGCGTCGTGGTGTTCCTGGCTGTTTTTGCTCGCTACTTTAGCCTGTGGATTCAAGCCAAAATGACACGAGCCTCGATCACTTTTGCCGATTTGGTAATGATGTCATTCCGAAAAGTGAACGCCTCTGTGATTGTGCGGGCCAAGATTATGGCAGTGCAATCGGGCGTCATGAATGAAAAACGAATTAGCACGAGAGCATTAGAAGCCCATTATTTGGCTGGTGGAAACGTGCCGAATGTGATTCGGGCTTTGATCGCTGCTCACAAGGCGAAGATCGATCTCGACTGGCAATCAGCTCAGGCAATTGATCTCGCCGGTCGTGATCTGCTTGAAGCGGTTCGGACGAGTGTGTATCCGAAAGTAATCGACTGCCCCGATCCACGCAAGAAAGCTGGCACACTCGACGCAGTGGCCGGCGATGGGATCCAATTGAAAGCCCGCGCCCGTGTGACCGTGCGAACCAACATCAAGCAACTCGTCGGTGGAGCGACGGAAGAGACGATCATTGCTCGTGTCGGCCAAGGGATTGTGCAGGCAATCGGTTCCACGAACTCCTACACCACGGTGCTAGAGAACCCGGATAACATCTCCCGAATCGTATTGAACCAAGGCTTGGAAGCACATACCGCCTACGAAATTGTTTCGATTGACATTGCCGACATCGATGTCGGCGAGAATATCGGTGCGAAACTATCAGCGGATCAAGCGGAAGCAGACATGCGAGTCGCACAGGCGAAAGCCGAGCAACGTCGTGCCGATGCCATGGCCCGCGAACAGGAAATGGTGGCCAGTGTGCAGGCAAATCGGGCTCAAGTCGTTCTGGCCGAAGCCGAAGTTCCAAAAGCGACTGCTGAGGCATTTCAGCAACGTCGGTTAGGCTTGATGGATTATTATGAACTGAAGAATGTGCAGGCCGATACGAAGATGCGATCTGCGATTGCCGGTACGGGCGAAGAGTCAAGTTCCTCCCGGCGAGACTAAGTCACGCAAGATCGGAAATCGTCCGAAATGCTTCAGACCGCGATCACGAAAGTTGTCGATTGATGACGAATTTACTAGCCGACCCAATTTTCGCGGCCGCTGGTGAAGCGGTGATCTATCTGCTCGTGGTGGTGTTCACTCTGATTAGTTGGATCGTGAACTTAGCGAACAGCCAGAAGCAGAAGAACGAGCAAACACGGGAGCGGTCGCGACCGCAGCAGCAACGCGGCCAACAGCGAACGCCTCGACGTGAACGGACTGACGAACGCATCCAGAACGAAATCGAGGTCTTTCTGCAGGACGTTCGCAGCAAACGTGATACCCGCCGGCAACCCCCGGAACCGGAACTAGTCGCCGAACTGGTTCCAGAGGAGGAACCGCATCACGAGTCGCTTCGCAGTCAGTTGGAGGAAAAACGGAGACTGGCTGCACGCGAAACAGAAAAGGCCACCCGAAAGAAAGCACGTCTGCGTCCTAAGGTGGGTGCGACCGAGTTGCCACACTTGGAAAGCAATTTAGCCAAAGCCGAAGAAGTGATTGCGCTTGGTCCAGACGGCAAAGTTGTGCCGCTCACTGAGGCTCAGCGTTCCGCCAAGCGGGCCGAAGAGAGCGCTCGCGAATTGCAAGCAGTTTATGGTGCCCAGGCGATTGGAAATGCGTGGACCGAGATTTTTCGTGATCCCGAGCAAGTTCGGCGAGCGATCGTGTTGAACGAGATTCTCGCAAAACCGAAATCACTGCGGTAGGAAAATGAGCATGGCGAATGACTCTGTGATCCGGGTCGTGCTCCTTGCCGACCGTTTTGAAGTTCGTGGATCGTCCGCCTACACGCTCCGTTTGGCTCAGAACCTCGGCACGCATAATGTCTCGGCCGAGATTGTCACCCCAGATGCCGAAGTCATCGAGTCGGAACTTCGGGAGCGACTACCGCTGCGAGTCTTCCCGCATTTGCAGACACCGCTGTGGAGGAACGTCGTTCGGGGCGCCGTATTGAAGCAACTGAAGGAGTTCAAACCCCACTTAATTCACATCCAGTCGCGACCGATGTTATCAACTGGCAATTGGCTTGCACGACATTTGGATGTGCCAATTGTCTTCACGCTACATGGATACCTCGAAAATCGCGAACGTTTGCATTTCGACCGATCCGCCCAACGCCACATTATCTGCGTGAGTCGCTCGGTTCGGTCCGAACTTCGACAGCGGACTGGCATTCGTGAAGATATGACGAGTATCGTTCACACCGGGGTGGAAACACCCGCAGTGGTCGATCGCATTCCCGTGCTTTCGCCTACCAAGACACCGGTTGTTGGTACCGCATGCCCCTTGGAAACGGTCAAAGGGTTGCCGTTCTTTTTGGGGGCCGCCCACGCAATTCATCAAGTCCGTGATGATGTAATCTTTCTTGTCGCAGGTGCCGGGCCTGAGGAGGCGAATCTTCGGCGGTTAGTCCGTGTGCTGGATCTGACAAACTCCGTGACGTTCGTGCCCAAGCTTCACGACTACAAGACAAGCATTCGCGCCATGGACATTTTTTGTCTACCGTCTCTCAAGCAAGGGCTCGGAACGATTATGCTTGAGGCGATGGCGTTGGGAAAACCGGTCATCGCCACGGGTGTGGGTGGTGTCTATAGCGTGATCCGCGACGAAGAAACCGGCCTGGTCGTTCCGCCGTCCGACAGTGCACGGTTGGCAGAACGGATTTTGGAACTTTTAGAGAACCCTGAAGAAGCTCGTCGTCTCGGAGCCGCGGGACAAGAACTCGTTCATGATGAGTTCAACGTCGACAAAATGGTTCGAGAGACCGTGGCCGTGTACCGTCGAATGCTCGGGAAGCCGACGGTCGTCGAACCGGCCGAAGCCGCTGTCGCAGTCGGTTAAGTCAACTGTTTGACGACTCGTTCACGTCCAAGCCCGGTGGAAGAAATCGACGAAATTCTGACAGAGGATTCCATCGATATCCTCCTGAGAATAACCACGTCGAGCGAGTACGTCGGCGAATTTGCCCAACTCGGCAATCGTTTCCATATCGCCGGGTGATTGCTCTTTGCCAAAGCCGCCGTCGAGGTCCGTCCCAATGCCACAATGTTTCGCATTGCCGGCGATTTGACAGATGTGATCGGTATGGTTGGCGATGTCTTCCAGACTGACGGTTTTAGGGTCGCTCACATGCTTTTTCCAGCCAGGTTGAATCATCCAATTGTCAAACGCCGCGCCGATAACGGCCCCGCGTTCAATCAACGCTTTGATCTGTTCGTCAGCCAATTGTCGGTCGCCGGGAACTAACGCCCGGCAATTGTGATGGCTGGCCAGAACCGGTCCTTCGAAAATCTCGAGTGCTTCCCAAAAGGATTGATCCGCCAAATGGGTCGCATCGAGCAACATACCCACTTGATCCATTTGCCGAAGCAATTCGGGACCGTCCGCTTTCAATCCGCCTTCGCTTCCGGTTCCAAAGCAATAGGGATTTTCGCCATAGTGGGCCGGTCCAAGAATTCGCAATCCCGCCGCGTACCACTCGTGAATTTGCTCAGGGTGGAGAATCGGCTGGCTGCCTTCCATGCTCAGAATGTAGCCGATGGGTAAACCGTTTTGCCCGTCGGGGCTGTCGTCTGCTTTCCACTCTTGGACATGCTGTTCCAAAGTGGGCCAATCGGAAATTTCGCGGAGTTCACCACGTTGGACCATCGCACGGTAATACGACAACTGTCCGTAAGCTGCTCCGTAGTCGGCTTCGCGAGATTGGAAGAACGTCAATTCCGGGTACGATCGGTGCAATCGCGGCAGCAAGGTCGAGATCGTGATGCCAACGCGACCACGTCGCAACTCGACCCAGGAAACAGAGCAGTCCCCAGGAATTTGATCCGCGAAATGTTTCTCGAAAGTGCGGATTTCCGACACCGGTTTCATCAGGTCCCGATTCCAATCGAGAGCGTTCCAGGCCATATCGAGATGAGCATCGAAGATCAACATGAATGACGTTCCGTTTTGGTCTAACCGATCCACAAGCACTGATGGAATGGCAAAGCGACACTTTACTGGGCTACGCTCGAATCAACAAGCGAGCGGTCATCGGCTGCTCGACTGTGCTGAGGTGTAAATTTTGGTATCGTGATCGACGACAGATTCCGTATGTCGAGGGAACATAATGTCACAGAGCACTCCTGGGGAAATTCAAGCGTTCGAGCGTGACGGCTTCTTTACCGTCTCCGGGCTGCTTAACACGTCCGAAACCAAGTTACTGCGCGACATCGCCCGGGCAGATCGCGACCTCGCGAACGATCGCTCAAGTCGGGCTGATGGTGAAGGTGGAGCCGTCGAATTGGTTGTTCGAAATGAATTGCCGACGGATTCGATCTATGGGGCGATTGTACGGAGTCGCCGGATCGTGGAGCGAATGAATGGTTTACTCAGCCAGTCACCGGGTGATGCGGTCTACCATTATCATCATAAGATGATCTGCAAGGAACCTCGGACCGGCGGAGCCTGGGCGTGGCATCAGGATTACGGGTACTGGTACAACTTCGGGTGTCTCATGCCAACGATGGCAAGTTGCTTGATTGCAGTCGATCGGGCGACCGAGGAGAACGGTTGTTTGCAGGTACTACGCGGTTCGCACCGAATTGGACGAATTGATCATGGCCCAGTCGGACAGCAAACCGGTGCTGACCCGGAACGCGTTGCTGTCGCTTGTGAACGATTCGAACGGGTCTATGTGAACCTCGAACCCGGCGATGCAGTTTTCTTTCACGCGAATTTACTACACCGATCGGACCAGAATCACAGCGAACACCCCCGCTGGGCGTTCATCTGTTGTTACAACACCAAGTCGAACAACCCTTACAAAGATTCGCGACATCCACGATACGCGGAACTCGAAATCTGGGATGACGAAAAGGTCGCTGAAATCGGAAAACAGCATTGGGAGTCGATTCCAAAGCTTGCGTAAGACCGGCAGGGTTTTGGAATCGAACCCACAGTTGGCTGTAGCTTGGTCAAGCACTGCGAGCAAATTTGACGACGAGGAACACGACAGCAGCCACGACCAATTTGATGACAATCCCGACGCCGGAAAACCCGCCACCGAATTTTTTATGGCACTTGGGACAGCTGTAAGCAACCTCCTCACTTGCCGCCCATTGATAGCTGCAATATTCACAGTCGTACTCATAATACACCATCGAGGTTTTGTCGGTTCGATGATCCGCCAAGCCGGGTTTGATGCCACTGGAATTGAAAGCCGATGAAAAGTCCGGCAGATTCATTTCAGGTGATGATGGAGTTGTATAGTCCGGTGTTTCCATGGGTGCATGGCTGGCCGATCCCATATCGTGCTGCGGCCACGATGGTTGAGTGCTGGCCTGCTGATTGCGGTTTTCTTTGCACTTTGGGCAGTCCCAGGCATGCGAAGACGTCACGAATTTGTAGCCGCAATCACGACACACATTTTGATAACTAAACAGGCCGCCGCCGGTCCGCAAATCGTCATAGCCAGGCGGGACATCGTTCTGCGGCTGCGATGGCATCTCCGCATGACTTCCGGGGCCGAACGCTCGACCCGGGCCGAAGTTGCCAGTCGGTGGAGTCGTTCCGGCGAATTCTTGTGACTGTGCAGCTTGCTGGGCTTTTCGTCGTTGCAGTTCCGAATCGACCCAGTCTCGATCGGCGTCCGAGAGACCGACTAACTGGAACGATTGATCTTCACCATCCACTTCAAGCACAACTTCTTTCCCGGAGACACGCTCGAACTTTGCCAGCAGCGTCCGTCCATTGCGATCGGTCCAAGTCCGAAACCCATCGGATTCTTGATCGGTCGTAAGTGGTTCTTGCTCGATTTCCGGAAAGACGTCGCGGGTTTGGTCCTTGGCGATGGCGTCCTCAATGTACTTGATGTCTTCGCGTACGAAGTTTACCAAGGCGAAGTTATCGGTCTGTCCATCTTCGGTCCGCAGTTTCGCGTGGGCCGGTGCGATCAGTTCGAGATACACTGCAGAAACTTTATTGCCACGGAGGTCAGTCCAGACACGTGCGGCCTCTTCCTGCAAAAGTTCAGGCGAAGGTACAGTAAGGCCGTAAACCTCGCGTTTTGGGATATTTCGATTGGGGCGAATGCCAATGTCAGGCAGCGGATTGGTCGCTGCGGGAAACCCTTCGGCACCAGGAAAAGCAGGCATTCCTGGTCCGTTTCCACCGGGAAATCCTGGAATGCCCGAAGCCGCTGCAACTTGCTGGCGTGCTCGGTTATTCTCGAAGGCCATCAATTGAGCAAGTAGGCCCTCATGCTTCCGCTTGAGCATGAGATCAACCAGGTAATCTCGATCTTCCAAACTGAACGCCGAGAGCGGAAACAGCTTCCTGGAGGAATTCAACGAAATGACGACCTGACCGTTTCGACAGCCAAAGTACTCGCCACGGGCGAGGAGTTCGCCGGAAGGGTCTTCCCAGTTTCTCGGCCGTCCACCGAACGCCAACGTGGGCAAAATAAGGCACAGTAAGATGCCAGACGTCAGAAATTTCATCGCATCGGTCCGCAATAGATGAGGGAGAGATAACCCCAACGCAGAAAATTATGAGGGCCCGCGGAACTCGCCTAATGCTCAAAAGAGACCGACATGCGCCATAGAGTTGAACAAAGGCTACCCGATGCTACCAGGCAAGAATTCATTCATCAAGAATTATTTAGAGTCAAATGAGTCAGCGCTCTCGTCGCGACTTTCACGGAGGGGAAGTGCGGGATCTGAAAAAATGATCCACACCCGACAGGCATGGTTTCGTTTCGTGGGAAAACGTGTCAGACTGTGAACAGTCACGGCATTTTCGCAGGATTGTAATGGAATTGGTATGGGCTCAAATGATCTGAAATTAATTGTGCTAGCGCGTGACCAAAGTCCGCGAGTGCAGCAGGCCTGGCGGGATTTGTCCGAGTTTCTGCAAATCCAACCGGCAACGGAGCTTGTGGCCGCCGAGGTCACCGAAGACTTGCAGTTGGACGGGTTGCATGCCGATCTCGTGGTCGTGCTCGGCGGAGACGGGGCCATCTTGCGAGCTTGTCGCCAATTGGGTGAGCAACAACTTCCGATCTTGGGCATCAATCACGGAAGACTGGGGTTTCTTGCGGATCTCTCAAACGAAGAGTTTCAGGAGAGTTATCAGCACATCGAAAATCGCGAGTACCGCATTGTTGAACATCTGATGTATGAATGCCGACTTGTTCGCCCTGATGGAAGTTCCGAGCGATGGCTCGGCTTGAATGAAGTTGCGATTACCGCGGGGGCTTCGTTCCGGATGATCCGGGTCGAACTCAACATCGATGGGGAGAAAGTGACAACCTACTCATGCGATGGGCTGATCGTGAGTACGCCGGTCGGTTCGACAGCGCATAGCTTATCGGCAGGTGGTCCGCTATTGCGACAAAACCTGCAGGCGTTTGTGATTACGCCGATCTGTCCGCACACATTGTCGAATCGACCATTGGTCGACAGTGCCGATTGTGTGTATCGGCTCGCTGTGCCGGAAGCACCAGAAGGCGTGCTGGTTGTCATCGACGGACAAATTCACCGACCAATTGAGAACGGTGATATCGTCGAAATTCGACGCGCACCAGTCACATTTCAACTAGCGCGATTGCCGAATCATAGCTACTACCGGACGCTCCATCGAAAACTCGGTTGGAGCGGGCAGCCGCATTATCGCCGATGAGGAATGCCGGCGAACTCAAGCACTATTGCAAGTTGTAACTGATTCTACAGTTTGAACTTACGTCGTTTTTGCTTGCGTGCTTTCGAGCTTGCAGGACGTCGGCCATGATTGGCTTTTTTCAATTTGCGTTGTGTTTTCGCCATGAGATTCGCTGCTACTGTTTGATAAGTCGTCAAAAAGTTGGTTAGATTCTTTTGAAATCATAGTACTTTGACGACAAAATCGAAAGAGGCAAAGGGTGTGTATTTTGGATCGCACCCCATAACCGATTGACGAAATAGGCCGATTTCACTGTTTATTACGGCAGGTTGGGATCGCGTGTTTCCTAGATCGACTTACTACGGCGAGTCCGTAGACGCATTTGGCGTCATGGGAGTCTGTTCAGAGTGTCATTTCAGAATGAGACTGCCTATGTTACATACACACGCGGAGGGCGGCAGGTTCGCGTCGATCTGGGCGAGAACCCCACCGTGTTCGGTCGTGGTCGCGACTGTGAGGTCGTGTTGCCTCTGAAGGGGGTCTCACGGATTCATTTTGAGATCTTTCAGACAGATTCTGAATGGTTTGTTCAAGATCTCAATAGTACGAACCATACCTTCGTCAACAAGCGACAGGTCAACCGTGTTCGGCTCCAAAACGGTGATCAGCTTACACTTGGACCACCAGGTTTAGTGCCGCTGACGTTGGTGTTTCATTCGGCATCTGGCGAGATGCCGGACCCGGCGGACGAAGAACCGGTTCCCAAAGATTTCTGGTCCGACGATGACCCGGTCCGGCAAATCGACGACGAGTCGCCGAGTCAGAATGCTCCTGACCAAGTCGAATTGCAAGCCGAGTCTGATCCGTCGTCGGCTCCCAGTGTCAATGCCATGATCAACATGGCCGATTACGAAAAGCGGATTTCGCCGACCAGTTCCGACTCGTCTCATTTTGAGGCCGGGAAGTCGAGCGTTCTCAAAATGCTCGGCACGGGTTCGCAGGACTCCAAATCGTCGCAGGCGTATTCCAGCGTCGTGGATTCCGCGGTCATCATTGGGCTGTTCACAAGGATGGGGCAAGCACTTCTGAAGAGCAAAACGCTCGACGAAATGCTCGATAAGGTTCTGCACTTGGGGTTCGAGGAACTTCCCGCCGAACGCGGTTCAATTTGGCTGGTCGACACGGATGAGGGCACCGCGTCGATCCGAGCGACTTACAGCAAGAATCCTGATCGGTCGGAACGGATCATCGTTAGTCGCACGATTGTCAATAAGGCGGTTCGGGCGAAACAGTCGCTGTTGGTCAGCAATGCCGTCGAAGAATTTGCCGGCGTTCACAGTATCGATCAGGCGAATATCCGTTCCGCGATATGTGCCCCCTTGTATTTGGAAGGTCGAGTTCTGGGGTTCATCTATGTCGATACGGTGAGCCATTTATTTTTGGAACAACACCTCGAAATCCTCACAGCACTCGCGATTTTTGCCGCGGTCGGTGTGGAAAAGTGGCAGATGCAGGAAAAGGCCGACGAAGAGCGTCGGCAACGTCAGGAAGTCCGGTTACGCGTCGAAGCGTTGCTTGAGGTGGCAGCCACGATGTCGTCTCACTTGGACACGCGGCGATTGATCGCCATGATCATGACCCGTGCGCGAGAGTTATTGGGAGCAGAGAGAGCGAGTGTTTTCCTGGTCGATCGTGAAGCCAACGAGTTGTATTCGGTCTTCATCGAGGGAGCTGAAACCGACGTGCGGTTTCCTCTTGGAGTCGGAATTGCAGGGCATGTTGCGACCACCGGTTTGACCGCCAATATCCCCGATGCCCACGCTGACGAACGATTCAATCCTGCCGTCGACCGCGAAACGGGTTACCGTACGCGAAGTGTGCTGTGTATGCCGTTGCTTAGTAAGAGCGGCGAGGTTGTTGGTGTGACGCAACTCGTCAACAAAAGTGCCGGAGGTTTTACCGAGGAGGACGAAGAACTCTTTCGCGCGTTTTGTGGTCAAGCGGCCATTGCGATGGAGAATTCTGCGTTGTTCGATGAAGCCCTTGAGATGCGGAATTATCTCGAAGGCATCATGCAAAGTATCAGTCAGATCGTGTTGACTCTGAATGAGAAAGGTCACCTCGTTAGTCACAATCGCCCATTCGAGCGATTACTCGGCGGTTCCTTGGAGCATATGCGGAGTTCACCGTTCACCGAATGGTGGCCGGCGAACAAAAATGCCGACTTGGTCGAGCATATTCAACGAGTCTATGACGATCCGACGCCAATTTATGCCGCCGATGTGGACCTCGATGCCAGCGGCAGCATGATTTCGTTCAACTACAATATCGTGCCACTCCGCGACCCGAAGGGCAATCACGACGGCGTGGTCATTGTGCTGGAAGACATCACCGAACGCAAGCGGGCCATGAACACGTTAGGACGTTATATGTCCCCGGTTTTAGCTCAGAAAGTTCTCGACGAAGGCGGCGACCGACTTGGTGGTGTTCGACAAGATGTCACGGTGCTGTTTTCTGACATTCGGGGATACACCTCGCTGACCGAGTCTTTGGACGCCGGTCGGATCGTGGAGATTCTGAATGCCTATTTCACCTTGATGGTGGACGGAGTGTTTGCAGAAGGTGGCGTACTCGACAAATACATCGGCGATGCGTTGATGGCGGTTTTCGGCGTGCCGTTTGTACGCGAAGACGATGCCGCCCGCGCATGTCGATCGGCATTGCGAATGTTGCGAGCACTCAAGGAATTTAATCAATGGCTCGCCAAGTCCGACCTACCACCGGTCGGTATTGGTATCGGTATCAGCACAGGCACGGTCATCACCGGCAATATCGGATCCGAACGCCGATTGGAATACACCTGCATTGGTGACAGCGTCAATGTGGCTTCGCGATTAGAGGGGGCCTCGAAGATTTACGGGACCACGATCATCATCAGTGAGTTCACGCGGGCGGAAGTTTCCGACGATTTTCTGATCCGCGAGTTGGACATGATCCGTGTGGTCGGCAAACAGCAACCGTTGCGAATCTATGAACTCATCGGTGATCTGCAGGATGACATCGACCCGCGTATGTTGCGGGCACTTCCCCATTACCGGTCCGGCTTGGATGCCTATCGACGAGGAAATTGGGAGTCTGCCGGGCGGGCGTTTCAATCGGTGCTGGATATCATTGACGACCCGCCCTCACGTCTATTCCAAAGACGCTGTCGCACACTGATGGAAAACCCCATCGAGAATTGGGACGGCGTTTGGGACATGACGCACAAATAAGGTTGCGGTCTCCCAAGCTGCGTTTCAATGAGCCATAATCAATGCGTGTCACGGTCGGTGAACCGTGACACGCAGAACTTTGCTTAGTTGGACTGTAAGCGGATGGTCGCTGGTTCCACGAAAAGATCCTCGTGTTGCTCACCACCGGCGGATGGAACCGGTAAGGTCCATTCAATCAGTTCTTCCTGGCTTCGATCGGAATCGGGATCGGAATCCGGAGCCGGTGCGAGTGGTATTGGGGTTTCCAACTGGAAGTCTTCGGTTGGGATTGGTCCGACTTCCGCTGGCAACGGCGAGAGTAAGTCGTCGATGCTCGGTTGCATGGCTTCCGTCGGTGTGAACGGCATCATCTCTTTCGTTTCGCCGGTCGCGAACGGTTCCGGCGTCGAGTGCAACAGTGGATCGGCTTCGAATGCGTGCGTCCGGCTCCAAGCTTGACGCAATGCCATCGTGTAGGCTTGAGGATCCCATCCGCCTTCGGCTAGTTGCACATTGTTTTGCATCAGCAATGTGCCTTTGCGGAAGTGTAATTCCGCGACGGCTTGGTTGTACTCGATTAGGCTGCGGAAGTAGGAGACCTCCGCCTGAGCCACTGCGGTTTGGGCTCGTAACAGCAAGTCGACAGTCGTTTCCTGGCGACCCGCATCGTAGCTGGCACGTGTGGCGGCCAACCGTTTGCGGGCGGCTTCTCGGCGGTTGTAATTCGTGCGAGCCGTTCGGTAAGACCGATCCAGCCGTCGAAACGCCTCAGCCAATTCATGACTGACTTCCAACTCCTGAGCCGCCAACGCCGCCCGCGCCTTCGCCACTTGGAGTTCCTGGTTTCGGACCTGTGTCTTCGCCAATCGCAATCCGATCGGCACAAAGAATTCGAAACCCAGTGTCCAACCGGTTTGGTCTCCTTGTGTCAGCGTTTCGTAGGCACTGTTCAAACCCTGAGCCGTGTTCCCCTCGTCATCGTCCATACTGCCAAAGAGTTGGTCGCCGAACATATTGACTTGGTAGCTCGAGACGAAGTCCAGACGGGGTCGGGACACACTACGAGCGGCCTGCAAGCTAAGTTCGAAACTCTTGAGCTGCCATTTCTGACGACGAAGTTCTACCCGATTCGTGAGTGCTTCCGCCAATGAGATTTCCCAGTTCGGTACGATCTCCGCGGTTGTCGGAGTGTCGATCGGCCGAAGGATCGTGCCGTCGCCCGGAGGCATGCCGAGCAGCCGACGAAGTCGTCCTTCAGTGCTATACAACTCCGCAAGTGCGGTTTCTGCCCGAGCGCGGGCGTCAAAGTATGTTTCTTGAGCTTGGGCTTCGTCGGTGATCGAACGCCGACCCGCTTCCAAGTCTGCTCGTAACGTTCGCCAAGTTCCCAGCGCTGCGTCACGCGAGACGACTTCCGCATCCCACGTGCGATAAGCCAACGCCAAATTCCAGTAAGCGTCTTCGACGTCCTTGAGCAGATTTCGGACGGCCAGTTCGAAGTCCGCCACGGAGATGCTGGTGTTGATTCGGGAGATGACCACACCTTGGTTCACGCCGACCACACCACGGATCGCCTGCGAGATCGGACCGGCAATGCGGGTGTATTCCAATCCATGCCCGGCGAGCAACGGTTGACGGTATTCCGTCGACAACTGCCCGGTGAACACCGACGGGAACAACCGCGAGGGCACATTGTTCCCGGAGTAGTTCACGTCGTGCTGTACTGCCAGAATTCCCCCGTTCGCCAG
The DNA here is from genome assembly GCF_984380535.1 of Thalassoroseus sp. NCBI lineage: Bacteria > Pseudomonadati > Planctomycetota > Planctomycetia > Planctomycetales > Planctomycetaceae > Thalassoroseus > Thalassoroseus sp. The sequence goes on along the minus strand of NZ_CFHRBF010000001.1, from coordinate 214,529 downwards.
GGTTTTCTGCAATCGCGTTTGGAACTGACCGCCTTCCTCCGAGAGCGTTTGTCCGGGACGAAGACCACCCGAGGTGAACAGGTTATTTTGAACCTGTTCGTTGCGGCTCCACGTTAGGCTACTTGTGAGTTGGGCATCGAAGTCTGCAAGAGCAGCTTCCACACCACGGTTCCCGAACAACACACCAGTTTCGCTGAGAGCCGGATCGTAAACACTCGGGATACTTACAGTATTTCGCAGCAGCGTGTTGTTGGGCGAAAAGAACGAGCCCTGGTCACGAATCACTTCACTCGACGCCAATGCGGTGTGAATGGCCTCGCTGAGTGTGATATCACGAATCTCGCGACGTTCCGGGTTCGTAATACGCAGTGGCGCTTCGGAACCGGCAAGCGGATCGTCTTCGAAGGTTTCTACGTGAGCCGGAAAATCGACTTCCGTCGCGACTTCGCGGTAATATTCCAACTCGCTGTCGCGGAGGGCAAGGTATCGCTCGGGAATTCCCTTCATTTGGGCACAACCGACGGCAAAACACGTCAGTAGTAACAGTGCCCGAGAAGGTCGGCCCAGCCGACGATCCATCATAGTTTGTCTCCAGCGAGGCAAAGGATCGGCCATCCGCATGGCGGTTCGATACAATAGTCAACACTCGACGCAATTCGCCGATACAATCGGTATCGGTTGACTAATCCGACCTTCTACATCGGAATTCCCGAAATTTAGATTTTGGCGCGCGGAAAGTCCTTAAGTGTCGTGGAGTCAACGGTTTGACATTGTTGCATCGATCGGGTTTGATGGGTACGACATATGCCGGTTTGAATTCATCGCCTTCTTCTACAAAGGTTTCCCGATCCGATGCGGAAAACTCCCTACTATTTGGCCGCCTGTCTGTTGGTTTTTGGTTTGACTGGAACCATGTTCTGGCCAGACTCAGCCAAGCCAATCCGCCTGCCTGGTGCACGTCCGGTCATTGACGCCACCGATTTTGAGTCGATCCAAGCGGCTCTCGATGCCATCCCGGCCGAAGGTGGAGTTGTGCGGTTGCCACCGGGGCGATTTGAGTTGTCCGAGCCACTCTGGATCAAGCACGGGGATGTGCAGTTGCAAGGCTCTGGGGCGGCTACGCAGCTTGTGAATATTAGTGAGGATGGGAAGCCTACGATTCTTGTTGCTCATCCTGACAGAAAAAAAGTCGCCAACAAGGATCGCTTATGGCGGGTTCATATCAGTGACCTTCGGCTGACTGGGCAAGAGAAGAGCGGTCACGGGATTTTGGCGGAATACGTCAATGAGATTTATCTCGAAGGTGTAACCGTTAGCGAACATGGCGGGGATGGCATTCGACTCGACTTCTGCTACGAGGACCCCCGAGTCTGTGATTGTTTGATCACGTACAACAAGAAAATCGGTCTGAATTTGATCGGATGTCACGATATCGTGGTTTCCGCAAACCATTTCGAAGAGAATCAAGATGCCCTGCTCTGCACCGACAGCTTTAACCTGTGCATGACGGGCAACAATCTTGACGACCACCTGAGACACGGTGTGATTGTGGAGAACACTTATGGCTCCGTGATCTCCGGCAATATGATCGAGGAGTGCAACGGCACGGGTGTTACGCTCGATCGCGATTGTTACGGCGACACCGTGAGTGCCAACGTCATTGCTCACAACGGTGCCGGCATCGATCTCAAAGATGCCCACGGTTGTTCGGTCAGTGCGAACACCCTGACAATCAATCAGGAATTCGGTGTGCGAATCGGTCCGAATAGCGGGCGGATTACGGTCACCGGCAATAGCTTCTCGAATAGCTACATTGGCGACGGAAAAGTCCGCAGAGGTACAACCGATTTGGCAGCTGGCGGATTGATTCTCGAAAAGACGCGTGACATCACGGTCACGGGTAACGGTTTCTCATCCGTCCGTCCGAAAGCAATTGCCGTCACGGCTCCAACGGAGAACGTGCTAATCGACGGAAACGTCTTCACCGACGTGGAAGCCGAACTCAACAAACTTCCACGCAATGCCGCCGGGAATAATCTCGTCTCCGAGTAATCGAGGTCCGCTTTGACGCCGTATTGTGGTTCGTAGGGTGCGTTGCAACGCACCGCAGAAAGATCATTTGCAGACCGCAGGGCGTCGCGAACGATTGTGAAATTGCAAGGAACGCAAACTATTACAAGGAAAGACGTTGTGTGCCACTGCTAGCTTGCCTAGCAGTGCGAGTGACCAGCCATCCGGGAGTCGCTATAAACACTGCTGGACAAGCCAGCAGTGGCACACAATGCCGTTGAAAGATGCGAAATCGTGCATACTGCACCCTACGAGGTTCCCAAGACGTTACACTCTCAGAAACCACGTGATATTGTCGCGTTCCCACTTTCCGCATCGACCTCGACTGCAATGAGTTGTTCGCCGTCGTCAATGGTACAATTAGCGGGCGGCGGCTTCAGGTACACAACAACCCAACGGGCGGGTGAAGAATACCGCCCTGTCCGTTCATTGTAGAAATCGCAGCTGTCGAACTTGTGTTTAGTAGTCCCCCGTGTTTTCTTGAGTCGATCGTTCGCGATTTGGATCGCCGCTTCTTTGTCGATCATATTTGCTCCTAAAGCAATGCCAGGAACTCGCGCATTTCTCTTGCGGCGTGGGCGTCGTTGACGCGGTCGGCGACGGTAATGCCTTCAGTGATGATGGCTTTGGCCTCATCGACCTTCTTCAATTCCGCAAGCGTCTGGGCCTTCTGAAAATAGGAAGGCACGTGCTCGGCGTCGCGCGCTAAGACGTCGTCGAAAACCTCGAGTGCCCGCTCGTGATCTCCATCGGATCGGTACGCCATCGCCAAGGCGTAACGGAGAAAGACATCGTCCGGGGCGGATTCCAACATCGCTTCGAGTTGCTGTGGGCTGGGCATGATCGTGTTCTTTGAATGAGAAGATAGGCAGTCTTAGCGGTCCGTTCCAAATTTACCGGAAGCTCCGATTCCGCATTGGAGGCAGAAGCCGTTCGCAATCCGGTTAGGCAAGTTATGCGTCATCGGCTGCAGCGTTTCAAGGGTGCTTGGCCGGTCGGACGATGTCTCTCCCTGCGGAGACCTGATGGAACGTTCTCCGGTCGGCCCAAGGGATGAGGCACTCACTGGACAGCAACTTGATCGAGCAATCAATGCTCGGCTCGGGATTTCACAGTCGCAATGCGGCTTTGAAATCCGTCGCGCCTAGCCATTTTGCACGGTCCACCAGCGAATCGACTGAACCGGCCTATGATTAGACGCATTTTGCCATACGGACTCTGTCTGGCGCTCCAAGTCGTGTGGCTGTCGCTCGCGTCGGCTTCGGAATTGCGACAGACGCCTATCGTCCGAGCCGTTAAGCGGGCACAAGCCTCCGCTATTAATATTCACAGTGAAAAAACCGCCTCCGCGGATACCCTCTTCGCGCCCAACAAAAGCCGAAAAGTCAACGGCATGGGCACGGGGATTGTCATCGACGAACGCGGTTACATCGCGACCAATCATCACGTGGTCAAAGGTGTCGACGTCCTGCGGTGCACGCTTAAGGACGGCGGTGTCTATACGGCCCGTGTTCTGACATACGATGCCGCCAAGGATTTGGCGATCATCAAAATCGAACCGAGTCGTCCATTGCAAATCATGCCCTTGGGCACATCGTCGGACTTGATGCTCGGCGAAACCGTGATTGCCGTCGGCAACGCATACGGCTACGAACACACCGTAACCTGCGGTATTCTCAGTTCGTTGTCACGCGATGTGGAAGTCAACGAGACGCAATCGTACGACAATTTGTTGCAAACCGACGCGAGCATCAATCCTGGAAACAGTGGCGGTCCGCTGCTGAACATGGATGGCGATCTCATCGGCATCAACGTTGCGATTCGGGCTGGTGCCCAGCGAATCGGATTCGCGATTCCCATCGACGATGCACGAGAAACCATCGCTCAATTGATCAGCATCGAACAAATCGATGGCAATTGGCATGGGTTGCTTGGTAACAGTGTCAAACGTGCAGACGAGCGGCGTTTCGAAGTTGTGACGACGATGGTCAACAGCCCTGCCCGTAAAGCCGGTCTGCAAGCTGGTGATGTGGTTGTCCGTGTCGGCGACACGCCGATTGTCGATGCCGTGGACTTCGAACGGTCTTGGATCGGCGTACGACCGGGCGAGACGAAACCGGTTGTCGTGAAACGAGATGGCGAAGAGAAAATTCTGTCGATGTCGATCGAAGCCCGCGACGGTGGCGTCAAACCGCAATACGGGATGCTGGCAGTCGCTGCACACGACACCGATCAAGAGAGTCAAAGTTGGAAAACCTTGGGATTGCAACTAGCCAAGACCAACTTGATTCAACTGGGTTCTCTGTCATCCCGCTATCGAGGCGGAATGAAAGTAACGGATGTCCGCACCGGAAGTCCCGCTGATCGGAATGGAATCCGCAAAGGCGATGTGCTCGTCGGTCTGCACATCTGGGAAACCGTGAATGCGGAAAATGTGGCTTATGTCCTTGAGCACCCCAAATTGAACACGTTCAATCCACTGAAGTTTTATATCTTACGTGGCAGTGAAACGTTGTTTGGCCATCTAGCGATTCCCACGGAAATCAGCCAGAAGTAACCGAATACGCAAATCCGATTTCAAAACCCGAACTGACGCTATTCGTTAGTTCGGGTTTTTGCATTTGTGGGTTCGAATCGTCATGCGTTGGTCGTCCGGCGGCCAGACCGATCGACCAGACGACACGCGAGTCTGGCACGAAGCAGAACTCGCAAACTCTTGTGGCTGAAGGTTTTAATTGAATGTCATAGAATCTTTTTGATTTGGTCTGCAATTTGCGATCTCATTCATTGGCCAAAGACGGGCCTGAACCAAAATGAAGGAGATCACGATGAGATTCACAAACTTGATGACCCTTTGCCTCGGTGTAATGGCGTACGGGGCAACCGCTTCTGTCGGACAAGCTGACGACGACTACGAAGACTATCTCGAAGAACGCCAGGAAGCTCGGGAAGAATACCTGGAAGAGCTACAAGAGCGACGTGAGGAATTGCGAGACCGATTCGAAGATCGCTGGGAAGACCGTGACAACCACCTGCGTGGCTATGTCCGCCCATACGGTTCTTACTTCTCCAGGCCGTATCAGTCGACGCCGTATCAAGGTTATGGTTTTAGCCAACCCTACAGCGATTACTACCAGTCTCAGCAACGGAACCGATACGGTTACAGCCCCCGTAGTTACGTTCGGCCATACAGTTACAGCCCCAACTACAACTACCGCCCATACGGAACCGGTTACCGGTCGTATCGGAATGGCGGTTGGAGTTTGAGCGTACCCGGCGTCCGGCTCGATTTTGACGATTGATTTTCCCGCGCAGAATTCTTTTGATGGAACGCCGTCGGCAAAACCGACGGCGTTTTTCTTTTCGATAGAATGCGAGTGTCAATGAACGAATTTGATTGGATCAATGCCTTTCGGAAATCGAACCCTGCTCATCCGCGTGTGCCGTTGGGGATTGGCGACGATGCCGCTGTCGTGACATCCGCCTCTGGCGATCGCGTGGCAATCGCCGTGGATACACTGATCGAAGGCGTGCATTTTGTCTTCGATGAGGCTGCCGATGGTTATCCACCTGCAACACCGGAGTTAGCCGGACGGAAAGCATTGGCGGTCAACTTGAGTGATCTGGCAGCAATGGCTGCTCGACCGATTGCCGCCGTCGTTGGTGTGGTGTTTGATCGACGACGGGGAAGCGATTTTGCAACCCGTGTGATGGATGGAATACGAGGACTGGCCACCGAATTCGACATGGCGATTGTCGGTGGAGACACGAACACTTGGGATGGGCCAATGATGATCAGCGTCACGGTCTTCGGAGAATCGTCCGGCCCGATGATCACGCGAAGCGGTTCAAAAGTTGGTGACTTGGTCTGCGTGACGGGGCCGCTCGGTGGCAGTCGATTCGGTCGACATCTCACATTCACGCCACGCATTCACGAGGCTCAACAGCTTCGTGATACTCTCGAAGTCCATGCCATGATCGACGTGAGTGATGGTTTGGCGTCGGATATTCGTCACCTTCTTGAAGCGGCCGATGTCGGCGTTCGGATCGATGCCGACGCAGTTCCGCTGAACCAAGAATGCGAAAGTTGGCGGAATGCGTTCGAAGACGGTGAAGATTTCGAGTTGCTGTTCACGGTTCCGGTGGCCGAGTCGACGCGAATCCCCGACTTCAATATTCCGGTTCACATCATCGGGACAATCGAGGAACCAGCGATTCGAGAGTTAAATGTCGCAGGTGAAATCCAACCACTGCCTGAGGGAGGATGGAATCATCGCTTCTGATGGTGCTCTGGCGGTTTACGCTGGTGAAAATTTTTGTTCCTTTTGTGCGTTCGCCGATTCCAGGATCTGTTATACGGGCGAAGTGTGGTAGAATGCGGTTCCCGACATATGGTCGGAAAGAACAAATTCAATATTTCTACATTGAGGCATTTCATGGTGACGGAAGATCCCAAAGCCGATGGCCCGCTGGGGAGTTCGGTCGAAAAGTTGCGATCCGAAATGGACAAGTGGATCGAAGTTGTGCGGAGTTCCGGTTCCCGCGCTTGGGAAACGTTGAAACCGCGTAGCGTGGATCATCGCTTCATTGCGGATGCAGATATGGTCGAGACGACCGAAGACGTTCGAGTTTTTCTCGATATTCCCGGTGTCGACGCGAGAACGTTGGAAGTCAATCTGACAGGTAACATGCTCTCGGTGAAGGGAATTAAATCGCCTTCCCCGAGCGGTGAGGGGCAAGTCACGCACTTGGACGAGCGTCCGGTGGGTAGTTTCTCTCGCGCATTGCCTCTGCCTGCGCCAGTTGACCCGGAACAGGTTTCGGCGGAAGTCAAAGATGGCGTGCTGACGATCGTCCTGATGAAATCCGAACGGGCCAAGCCGCACACGATTCAGGTTCAAGTCGGCGGCCAAGGAAGTTCCGTTTCACTCGGCTCTGGCAACTAACGGTCTCGAAAACCGACAGCAGCCCACTGCTAATGTTGCAGAACTGCAACCAACAATTCGAATCCTCGCAGTCGTACCATTCGATCGCGGGGATTTTTTTTGCGCTGGTTCTGCGGGATTCTCGGTGCGTTGTCATACCGGCATTCCTTACACTGAACGGCATTCAGCAATAGAAACGGTCTCTCAGGAGTTCCTTATGCGATTGTTCGTTCGTACGTGTTGTGGATTGGGGGCAATGGCGGTTGCCGTTTGCGGATCGGTTTGGGCTCAAGAAGATACCGGGGGAAGTTCCGTTCCCGCACCGGCACCGGACAAAATAGCGGAAGCACGGGAACTTGTTGACGCATTGGCTCATCGCGATCCCAACATTCGACAGGCAGCCGCCAGTGCCATCCAAGGCTTGGATAACGAGCCCCTGATGGCGGCAGTCGGTGCACTTGTGGGAGTGATCGAGCGTGGTGACGAACCCTACGCGATCGTTGCCGGGTCAGCGTTGATCGAAATCGATCTCTCCGCGGCAGCACGGAAACCAGTTCAGGAAGCGCTCGTGCAGTCACTTTATGATCGAATGGAAAGTGGCAGCTTGTCACCGCGACGTTGGGCGATCGCAGCTCAGTTGATCCGTACATTCGCGTCGGAAACTGCAGTCGATCATATAGAAATTTGGGCCGAAGGTCTGAGGTCGCCGGACGAATTTCGGACCTACGAAGCGGTAACGATTATTGAATTCGTCACCAGCCGAAATGCCGCTGAGAATCGGCAGGCGGCGATGGAACGTATTGATGCCCGCCCCAAATCGGAGCGTACCAAAGCCGAGGCGAATGTCCGCTCTGCATTGCAAGCGGCTAATGCACGACGTCAGAAATTTCTCGACGCCCGAGCGATGTTCGAACCAGCGTTGATGAACGTGCTGCACCAACCACGAATTCGATTCACAGAAGTTGAACTCGACGCCAGCGTAATCCCCGTCGGTTTGACCGGATACATTCGACGCAATTCCGAAGTGAATCGGCTGCTCGTCTTGCGAACGCTGATTGATCTTGAAACCGATCCCGTTTTGCTGACGGCGTCGCTGTCACGAGCAATGGACACCGCCAACCAATACGCCGCGGTTGAGGCCGCGACGTTGATTGGCATTCTGCCCGGTGAGAGTGCTGCGGTTCATTCGTTGCAACAAGAAGCCGTTGCGAGACTCGTTCAGTTGGCCGGATTGCCAGGCGGACGAGTTCGCGGTGTAGCTGCTGGAGAAATCGGCGGATTGGGGAACGCCGCGATTCCGGTGTTGCCACAATTGATCGCGATGCTTCGTGATTCTGACGCCGATGTCCGTACAGGAGCCGCTCGGTCACTCGGCAATTTAGGACCAAAGGCGAACATCGCCATTCCTGCACTGAGAGAAGCAATCAAAGTGGAGGGACTCGTGAGCAAGCTTAACGTTGCGATCATGGAGGACGCACTCAAAGCGATTGATCCTGCTGAAAAGAAAACGGACACCCAGGACGAGACGTTGTAATCGCTGCTTAGTCCGTGGACGCAATCGAAACCTTGGCTTCGGGGTGAGCGTTGTGATCGCATGAGGGCGGCGTTATCTTCGGATGTGGCGAGAACCCTCGCCCTTCCTAGCTAACGCCCTCGCATCACACCGCCCTGACTGTCAAGGTTTTTCGTCGTTATGATCGAACGAAGGTTAATCTTCCAAGAAGGTGACGCTTCGCTTTGGCTATTGGCGACGGTCGTGGTTGCCGCTGTAGGGGTGATTGGCTTAGCAACGAACGCCACCAAACCGGACCGACGGTGGTTTCCGATCGCGTTGTTCGGTGGACTGACTCTCGCTGCGGTAGGTCGTTTGGTCTGGTTTTCATTGGGCGTTTGGACGGTTTGCTCGATCCTAGCGGTGTTATTGGCCGTCGGGTTGATCTTTGTGCTGTTGCAATATGAAAGGCGACTGGTTCGCCGATCTGTCGGCAACACGCTCCTGCTGTTGCGGCTGATCATTCTATTTGTATTTGTGGTCACGCTGCTCAAGCCGTCTCTGGTGTGGGACCGGATCGAAACGCACGAAGGCCGGGTTCTGGTCGCGATTGATCTGTCCGATAGCATGGATACCCTCGATTCCCACGCCAGCAAAGCGGAAAAATTGCGATGGGCTCGTGGGTTGGGAATGGTCGGCAACTCGCGGATTGACGAGCGTCTCGACGACTACCTTGCCGCCTTCGAACGAGGTGAGGAACCCGAATGGGTCTCGCCTGATGAAGCCGGCACCATCGAGGAACGCCGCGAGTTGGCAAATGCGCGACGGGAAAATCTGGAAGCGGTGTTCGCTAGTGTTGACCAATTGAGCCGAAAGACCGTCACTCAACGCTTACTCTACGCCGGTGAGTCGCCCGTCTGGCCCGCGTTGGCGGAAATTGGCGAGATGGAATTGCTTGTCTTTGCGGGGCGATCGGACAGCGTTGCCTCGTCGAGCGCCGACGAGACCGCCCAAATCATCGAGCAAATTGCGATCGATCCACCGGCAAAGATTCAAGTGGAAACGACGAACCTTGCCCAGGGTTTGCGTTCGCTCAATGCGGACTCGGAAAAACCGCTGATTGGTGTCGTGTTATTCACCGATGGCCGCGATCAAGCCGACAGTGAGGCCGTGGAGTTGGCGGCTCGATTAGGGAACGTATCCGCTCCTGTGTTCCCCGTCATGATCGGTTCCGAACGACGACCGCGAGACTTAGCCATCGCACACATTGATTATCCGCAGACCTCTTATCCCAAAGACACCCGCGTTGTGAAGGCGTTGTTGAGCACATCGGGATTCGAAGGGCAACCGGTTGTTGTGGTGCTAGAACCCGAAGGCCAGGAACCGTTAACTCAGACAATTACACCGACATCTGACGAGGCCGAAGTCCAATTCGAGTTCGATGAGGACGAAATCGGTCGGCACGAATTAACACTCCGCATCGAACCCCAGGAGAACGAAACACGGACTGACAACAACTTACAAACCTTCGCGATGACCATCGTGGACGATCAGGTTCGCATCGTGCTGCTTGACGGTGAAGCTCGTTGGGAATTTCGGTACGTCCACAATGCCTTCATTCGTGACGAGGCTGTCGGGCGGAACAATGTGTTTTCGGTCGTGTTCGATCAACCGTACATCGGCGTTTTGCAGGATACGTGGTTTCCGCGTCGATTGAATCTTCCTGCCGATGCAAACGACCAAACAAAGTCCCCGTTTGCGGAAGCGGACGTCGTGATCATTGGCGATGTCGCTCCTGAAAATCTGCCACCGAACGCTTGGGAACTTCTCGATCAGTTTGTCACCGAAGATAGCGGCACGCTGGTACTGACGGCGGGAAAACGTTACTTCCCCATGCAGCACCGTTCACCAATCCTCGAACGTTTGTTGCCGATCGAGAATCCGCACCCGCAGGTTGTGGCCGGTGCGAATCCTCTGGGAAACCCGTATGAACGTGGCTTCCATTTGCGATTGACTCCCGAGGCGGAACGGGAAGCGATGTTCCAACTCAGTACGGACGGCTCGGTCGCAAATCAAACGGTCTGGAAGAATCTCCCAGGGCATACGTGGGGTGTGTTCGGTTCCGCCAAACCACAGGCGATGGTGTACGCGGTGGCGGATACCGACGCTGCCAACCGACGTGTGGGCACAACGATCAACGATGAGCGAAACAACGCAATAATCGTGCAACAGTACGTGGGCGCCGGTCAGGTGTTGTGGGTGGGGATCGACAGTACTTGGCGTTGGCGGAGTCGTGTGGGCGACAGCTATCATCACCGCTTCTGGGGCCAACTCGCGCGGTGGGCGGCGATGAATAAAGCGATCGCCGGAAACGAGTTCGTACGCTTCGGCATGCAACAAATCGACTTGGCAGCCGGGAAGGATGCCGTGTTTCAAACGCGATGGCGTGCAAGTTTTCTTCGGCAGAATCCCAACGTCACTGGCAAAGCCATCGTCGAGAAAAAAGACGACCGCGGCAAATGGACGCAAATGTCCGAAGTAGATTTGACTCCAATCACCGAACGTTCGCTGGTCCATGAAGGACGCGCCGCAAAACTGCCGCCGGGAGAATACCGCGTGAGTTTGCGGATTGCCGGTGCCGATATTGATCCGACCGGACTGGAATCGAAATTCTATGTCACCGAACGCCCGACCGCCGAACTCACGAACGTAGCGGCAAACCGAAAACTACTCCAGCAACTCGCCGATGTGAGCGGCGGGGAACTCTTCACTCCCGACACTGTCGGCCTCCTTGCCGAACGGTTGACTCCACCCGACGTACGATCGGCGAAACGACAAGAACTCGAGCTGTGGGATAACTGGCCCGTCTTGATTCTGTTCTTCGTTTTGCTCACCGGGGAATGGCTGGTCCGTAAACTCAATGGCCTGCCCTGACGCAGATTCCGTGGAGATCGTCATCGCTTCTAACGGTTCCGCGATCACGCCGTCCAACTTGACACCGGCTTGCAGATCGGGCTCTTCAGAGTCCTCATTCGTGTCAAATAAGTCCGGTTCCAAATCGGGGGCCTCCGGCACAATGGATTCTTCCGGTGGCGGAGCGTTTTCGATATCGGAGTCGGGTTTTGATGTCGTTTCCCTAGTCTCTGGAGAAATTGCTTCGCGGGGCGGTTCGGTCAGTGGTGTTTGGGGTTCAGTCTCATTCACATTCCAGATATCCGCGGACCCTGTCGGTAACGCAGGGGCATCGGCAATACCGGCCCCGTGCAGCCATCGAGCATGGCGAACGCGGTCAGCGTGCAGCGGTCGCGAGTCGATCGTCTCCATGAACAATGCCGGTCGTCGGAGCAAGTTGCAATCGAACCAAGACCACGTCACATGGTCGTCCGCCACCACTCCGAAACCCGTCAGGCCGGGACCCGGTGTCACCTGGGCGCATCCCGAAAATCCCACCATTCCCAGGAGGATCAGCCCGCAAAATTGGCGCAACCGTGAACGACTCATACCGTTTTCATCGGCTACCCGCTATTTCCGTGATGAAAGTTTCAGCGAACAACTCCGAGAAGTGCACAGTTCGACCGCTAATCGCACTCGAGAACACGTCAACTTGAGTGCATTTGTGTCCGCAGCGGAAATATTTCGACATCCACACCTTCAGAGAAACATGCGTGCGCAATCTCTTGGCACTGGGGTAATCCAGCCGCTTGACTCAACGATTCATCGCACTGTCGGATAACCGCCGGCTGAATCTGATAAGGCGAATGATGTACTTGGCCTCTCAAAATTGCCCCGCGTCGGTTCTCCGCGAACAGGTAGTATCGTTCCACAAGAAAATGGTCGAGCGTGCCGACTGCTGCCGTCGTCGGGGAACCTTGTGAGATTTCCGCGGAAACGGTGTAGCTTGCGGACGATGGTTCCGGCCAACGGCGGTTACCGGAATATGTGATGACGTTACCCGTTTTTCGGAGACTCATATCAGCCCGAAAATACGGCAGTGCCCAGCGGGCTCGCGCGATTCGGACCGCTAGCGAGTTCGCTGCGTCGAGGCTGAAGAACCACACACCGGGAACGCCATCGAGCAGTACATACGTCCGAATGTTCGTTTCCAGAAAGTTGGAAACACCCGGTATTGGCGGACTCCACCATGGACGCACCGCTCGCATTGCGAACGGTACCACTCCCAACCACGCTTTCCCTTCGAACAGATCAAGCTCCAAATCCTTCGGGATCATGGAACGCAGAACGTCCGGAGATGTTGTCCAATGAACGAACAGCAAGTCACGCCATTTTTGGTAGCCAATCGCCCGTGCATTCGGTCGTTGGCCGGGCGATTCCCGATCGATGTCGTCTGGATCACTCATCGATTAGCACAGGATCCACAATCGATTTCCAAAGTTCGTAGCCGGCGTCATTGAGATGCAACCCGTCTTCGCGGAACAGTTCGGGTCGGGGTTTTCCATCGTCGCCGAGCATGGGGTTCCAAATGTCGATGTAGACCAAGTCGTCGTCAGTCTGGCATTGCTTTTGGATCAAGGCATTGGCCTGCTTCATGGTTTTCGCGAGACTCCACCGTTTAATCGATGGCTTGATCGCGATGAAACCGATCGAAACATGGGGGAGTTGCTGGCGAACTTTTTTCACGAACTGACGGAAGTCCTTCGCGACCGTTTCCGGCGATTTGCCTTTGCCGATGTCATTGTCACCGGCGTACATGATGATCTGCCGGGGTTCGTATTTGGTGACAATGCGATCGGCGAAGTACAACGAATCCGCCACTTCCGAACCACCAAAACCACGGTTGATGGTCTTTTCGTCGGGAAACGATTCCTTCAGGTCCCATAAACGAATACTTGAACTCCCGACGAACAAGATGGCCTGTTTCGGGGGCATCTGTTTGTCGTCGGCAGCTTCGAATTTGCGGATGGTCGATTCCCATCTGGCGGATGGGTGTTTTTCATCCGCGACCGCCGCCCACCGTCCGGCTACAACTGCGTAACAAATAAGACCGAATACGAATCTGAGTTTCATCAAGCTGCTCCGAGGACGCATCACAGTTGTCTATTTCATTGAGGACGTGGGAAGCCCTGTGCACCCGCGTTCCATCTGACAGTAGCCGATACGATCCAAAGTTGGTTGTTCGAGTTGTGAGATTTCCTATTACACGCGGTTGCGCGGCGAAATGCAATTGGGGCGTGCCTGAAACTCAGTTGCTCGCGCTACCCTTCGGCCGTCTCAAAGAAACGTCGTCGCACTTTCCGATAGACTGTTCTCAACACGAAGTAGCCAATGAAAATTGCCAATGCCGTGGGCAGAATCCAAGGTGCAAAAGCCACGCCGGCAAGAACGAGGCCAATGCCCGCATCCTTGAGCGAGTCCCAGGATCGCGTCCAAACCATGGCAATTCGATCGCCCACCGTCGGTGCTTTCGGCGGCACGTAATCTTTCTCTTCCCGCACGTCGATCGTGACCGTGCTGAACGAAGTTCGGTTTTGCAAGTACCGCAACCGACCTTCCATCGATTCAATGTCACTTCGCACACGAGCCAGTTCCTGTTCGGCGGCAATCACGTCTTGAAGTTTCCCGCTGCGATCGGCCAACAAGTCGAGGATCCGTTTCTCCAGTTCTTTCTTCGTTTTGATGCGAGCTTCGACATCGAGGTATTCCATGGTGACATCAAGTGCCGTCTGGCCCTGACGTTCGGCGACCCCGATTTCCGCCAACTCTGCAAGACAATCGGAGAACTTTTCGACGGGGATTCGCACGATCCATCGGCCGGTACGAAACGATCCTTGCGTGCGATCGACAGCCGTTTCGCCGAGGTAGCCTTGATACTTTTCAACGAGTAATAGAATATCCTGACTGGCTGCCTCAAAGTCTTCGACGACCAGGGAAATCGTGGCTTCATAGATGATCTTTCGATCCGCTGACTCGACATTGACGACTTCGTTTTCGACTTTGTCGGCGCCTGGTTCCCCACCCCCTGGGGCATCGACTTCCGCAATCGCCTCGCCCCGCTTGGCGGCAAAAAATTCCGCATTCCCTTCCGACTGATAACTCGCACCACAACCAAGCAACAGGAAAAGCAAACAACTGATTGCACGTGTATTCATGGGAACTCCTTCGATTCGGAGAAATGTTCGAAATGAGAGGTGAAGTCAAACGATCGCTGACTTGCATCATTCGATTGTTTTCACATCCTTAGAGTTCCCCAGGCTTGTTTTATTCCGCGAGTTTCCGAGATTTTTCTCGGCAGCGTACACTTTGACAGCGTTTCGGGCGGATGCTGTAATAATCGTTTCGATCCCTTAATCAGAACGTCGTCCATTATGGCCAAAACTTGGCGTTTCTTTCCATATGACGAAGCCCGTGTTCGGTCGTTTTGTCAGTCGCTGCATGTCTCGCCGCTGACGGCTCAGGTGTTGATCGCACGAGGCATGAGTACCCCAGCGGATGGCAAAAGATTCTTGGAAACGAAACTCACCGACCTGCACGACCCAAGTTTGCTCCCCGGCGTCCCGGAGGCGGCGGACCGAGTTGTTTCCGCCGTTCGCGGAAGTCGAAAGGTGACGATTTACGGTGATTACGACGTCGATGGCGTCACCGCGACGTCGTTACTATGGAACTGTTTGAAACTAGCCGGGGCGGAAGTCGACTACTATATTCCCTGTCGCTTGGAAGAAGGGTACGGACTGAATTGTGAAGCAATTCGGCAGTTAGCAGAGAGTGATCCTAAGCAGCTGGTGATTTCCGTCGACTGCGGGATTTGCTCGATCGAAGAGGCTGCGCTTGCCAAAGAATTAGGCCTGGAGTTGATCATCACCGATCATCACCAGTTCGAGGACGAACTGCCCGACGCCGCGTGCTTGGTGCATCCGCGTTTGCCGGGCACGAGTTATCCGTTCGCGGATCTTTGTGGCGTCGGCGTGGCTTTCAAATTGGCGTGGGCGATTTGTGTGCAACTTGGTGACGGCGAACGTGCCGACGAACCGCTCCGCGAATTCTTGAAAAGTGCTGTCGGCCTCACCGCGATTGGCACCGTCGCGGATGTAGTACCGCTGCTTGGCGAAAATCGCACGCTTGTTCGGTATGGATTGGGAAGCCTCGCGCAACGCTCGTCGATCGGCCTGCAAAGTCTGATGACACTCGCCGGATTGGAAATCGGACAGTCGCTCGACGCGGAAGATATCGCATTTGGCATCGCGCCCCGACTGAACGCCGCAGGGCGTCTCGGTCAGGCTCGATTGGCTGTCGAGTTACTGACGACAACGAATCGTGATCGGGCCACACAACTCGCACAGTATCTCGAAGAACTCAATCGAAATCGACGAACGGTCGAGCGACGAATTTTCAAGTCGGCCAAGGACATGGTCGAAGAAAACCCGGAGTGGGCAGATCAACACGCGTTAGTCCTTGCCGATGCCAGTTGGCATGCAGGGGTCATCGGTATTGTTGCCAGCCGCATTGCGGAGACGTTCGAGAAACCGACGATTCTCATGACGATCGACCGCAACGAGGGCGTTGCCCACGGGTCCGGTCGTAGTTTCGGCGGCTACAACTTGTATGATGGATTGGTGTCGTGCTCGGGATTGTTGGAACGGTTCGGCGGTCATCATGCAGCCTGCGGTTTGCATGTCGCTGAAGACAAACTCGATGAGTTCCGCGAACAACTTTCCCAGCACGCCTCGACACACCAAGTTCCTCGGGAAGTTGGTGAAATCCGAATTGATGCCGAAGTCCGATTGACCGACGTCACGCGAAATGGCGTCAAGGAATTAGACCGACTTGGGCCGTTCGGCGAACAAAACCCGCGTCCTGTGTTCGCTGCGAACCGAGTGGAGTTGGCTGCTCCTCCAAAGACGATGGGTGAAGGCGGAAGACATCTCGATCTGCGAATCCGGCAGCACGGCACCAGTCTGCGGGCGATCGCCTTCGGTCGCGGGGAGTGGGCCGAGGAAATCGCAGCAGTGAACGGGACGATTGATATTGGTTTCACAGCGGGCATCAATCGGTTTCGCGGCCGCGAGAACGTCGAGTTGCGTTTGGAGGATTGGCAACCCAGTCCTCCCACAACCAACGCCTGAACGTCGAACAATGTTGCCGAAAAGCAACACGTCGCGCTAGCCAGTCAGCCGTGTAGAGAGCCTGGTGATTCAGGACATCGCACTGCAAGTTTCTGCAGGTGGACAGTGCACGAGCGTGCTAGGTTTGGAAAAATGCCGTTCTATCGACCGAGGTTCTTCCGTGTCCATCCGCCGCGATATCAATCCCATCTGTGACCGCCGCGTATCACTTGCTTGCCCCAGTTGCGGACGTATCGGTCTGCAGGAATTCTACGATGCCGGATTGCTGCCGGTGCACAATGTGCTCGTGATGGAGACCTACGAAGAGGCAATTTCGCACCCGATGGGCGAAGTCGCCCTCGGACTGTGTGAGGGGTGTGGGTTCATCACAAACACTCGTTTTGATCCATCGCTACTCAACTATTCATCGAATTGCGAAGACACGCAGCATTATTCCGCGCACTTCAATCAGTACGCAGACTCGTTAGTGCGGCGTTTGGTCGATGACCTGGGAATTCGTCGCAAGACAGTTGTGGAAATCGGGAGCGGCGGCGGAGATTTCCTCGAACTGATCTGCCGAATGGGAGAGAACGACGGCATCGGGATCGACCCTGCGAGCGATCCGCAAAGATTGGCCCACTCCGATTCGGGCCGAGTCCGATTCCTGCCCGAGTACTACAACGAACGTCACGCGGAGTTAGCAGCCGATGCGATTCTCTGTCGACATTCGCTTGAACACATTCCAGCCACCCGCGAACTACTGACCACCGTCCGCAAGTCGATCGGTGAGCGACTCGAAACACAGGTGTTCTTCGAGCTTCCCGATACCGGACGGGTGCTGCGTGAGGCGGCGTTCTGGGATATTTACTACGAACACTGTTCCTATTACACCGCGGGATCGTTGGCTCGTTTGTTCCGTGAAACGGATTTCGAAGTTACGCAGATTTGGAAGGAATACGGCGACCAATACCTATGTCTAATCGCGAAACCGGCCGTCGCACCGACGCTTCCGCACCATGAGTTAGAATTCGATCTCGAGTCCATTCACCGGGATGTCAAGCAATTCCAACGAGACCTCGGGCGAACAATTCGATCTTGGCAACACCGCTTGGGGGAATACCAAGCGTTGGATCGCAAAGTCGTGATTTGGGGCGGTAGTTCGAAGACGGTTGGCTTTGTGAACACGCTGGGGTTGTCGGACATCATTGACTGTGTCGTGGATGTGAACCCACGAAAATGGAACCGATTTCTTCCCGGCAGCGGGCACGAAATCGTCTCACCGGAATCGTTACAGCAGAACCGGCCGGATGTTGTGATCGTCATGAATCCCGTGTACTTCACGGAAATCCAGAACCAACTCTCAGAACTCGGTCTGACGCCAGAACTCATCGCCGCATAACGAGCCAACTTGGAGCCGAATTACCATGTCAGCCGCACCTCGCGTGTCGATCGGGTTGCCGATTTATAATGCCTCGAACTATCTGCGTCCCACGATTGAATCGATCCTCACTCAGACAGACCCAAGTTGGGAGCTGATTCTCGCGGACAATGCTTCGACCGACAATACACTTGCCATCTGCGAAGAGTACGCGAGAGTCGACTCGCGGATTCGAATTCTTACGTCGGAGCAAAACAACGGGTCGGCGTGGAATCACAATCGCTGCGTCGCTGAAGCGCGAGGAGAATTTTTTCGGTGGGCCGGTTACGACGACCCTATCGCTCCCGAATTCAATCGCGTTTGCATCGAAAAAATGGAATCCGACAGCTCGATCGCCGTTGTTGTGCCTCGGATGAATGAGATCGATTCCCAAGGCCAATTTCTTCGGCGTCGCGCGTCACTCGACCCTGTGGACGGTGAAACCCCGAGTCAACGATTTCGGCAGGTCGTTTACGGTTATACCGGCGAGGCGTTACTCGGACTGATCCGTCTGGATATTCTGAGAACAACGCGATTGGAAGGAACGTTTGCCTTCAACGATTACGTTCTTGTCGTCGAATTGGCGTTGCAGGGGAAAATCATTCCGATTCCCGAAACGCTATTGGATCGGCGGATTCACGCAGACGCAATCAATCAACTTCACGCTACGAACCGCAGTCGTGCCGTCGCACACAACCCGAAACTTGCCGGAAAGATTCTGTTTCCCCATTGGCGGGAAGGTCTTGAGTTGTGGAAAACAACGGGCTTGGCCCGCTTGCCGTTTTCCGAACGTTGGCGGACGCGGGTTTCGATGCTGCGTTGGCTAAGACGGAGATTCGGCGATCTCGGACATGACTTAGCATTCGCGACCCGTCAGATCGCTCACCGTTCCAACCCGGCTCGCAAGTTGAAATCCCCTTCGAGCTAGTGCGTATGGACTACGACGTCATTGGCGTCGAACTTTCGTCGGCAGCGAGTTTGTATTCCATCAGTCGTCGGTTGTAGGCGGCGATGACTTCTTTTCGTCGTAGCATGCCCACGAACCGCCCGTCGTTGTCTGGATCGAGAATCGGAACCTCGTCGATATTCAACGCCGTGAACCGTCGAAGCGCGGTATTGAGGTCGTCGTTGAGTGTCACGGAGACGATGTTCGTCACCATGACATCGCGCGCGTTGGCTAGTTTCCAGATGGAATCGTCGTAAAGCCAACTACGAACGTCGTCAGCCGAGAAAATCCCGATGACCTTTTCGTCCGCATCGACAACCGGAAAATAATGCTGATGCGTCGTGGCTAACTTGTGAACGATATCGTCGAGCGAGGTTCCTTCGGGCACCAGACGGATTTTGCGGTCCTGTCGGTAGACGTCTTTGACAAGAATCCCTTCCAGCACATCGACAATGAAGTCACCCCGGTGAGCGGGAGATTCAAGTCGCGATGGAACTTGTTTCGTGTATAGACTCCAACGTCGACACAGCAGAAAGCACAGCGTGCTGGTCCACATGGTGGGAAGCAACAGGTTGTAGTCGCCCGTCATTTCACTCACCATGATGATCGTCGAAATGGGAGCGTGGGCGCATGCCGCGAAGAAACCCGCCATCCCCACGATTCCGTACATCTGTGGATTTTTGACAAGTTCTGGGAACATCGTTTGTTGCAGGAACATGCCGGTCGCAGTGCCGACGCATCCGCCGATCACCATCGAGGGGCCAAACACACCGCCCGAACCGCCCGAGCTGATCGTTAAAGACGTCGTCAGAATCTTGACGGCAGCGACCGTCAACAACAGACCCATGCCGACTGTGACACCCGGCGTAATGGCATCTTGCAATGTGCCGTAACCGGTGGAAAGCACTGCCAAAGCCTGCGGATTTTGCTGACAGAGAAAGAAAGTTCCAATCCCCAGGAACCCCGCCAACGCCGCCCCGATTGCCGGTTTGAATTGCGGCATGATTGGGAGTTTCTTGAACAAGCTGTGAACGCCATAAAACGTCTTGATGTAGATGATCGCGAACAAGACCAAGACAATCGCCATCATTCCGAACGGGATGAGTTCGAGTAGTGAACTTGGACGGTACGTCAGACCCTGTCCGAACAAGTGTTCAAACCATTTGTCTTGGGGCATCGACAGTGCAAAGACGCTGTAGGCAATGATCGAGGAAATCGCAGCCGGGACGATGACGTCGGATTCCAGGTCCGCGTCCCGATACAAAATCTCGGCGGCAAACAAAGCTCCCGCTAACGGTGCTCGGAAGATAGCACCTACCCCCGCTCCCATTCCGGCGGCCATCAAAATCCGCGTATCGCGAGCTGTCAAATTCAATCGTTGTGATAGAAACGAGCCGAACGAGGCCCCAATTTGGGCGATGGGTCCTTCGCGACCACCGGACCCGCCCGTTCCAAGCGTAATCGCCGATGCCAACGTCTTGACGATCCCGATGCGGCCCCGAATCTGTCCGCGTTTGTTGTGAAACGCGTCGATTGCCGCGTCGGTCCCGTGTCCTTCGGCTTCCGGTGCGAATGTGTACACAAGACAACCCGAGACAACGCCGCCGCCGGTCATCACGGCTACGATGAGCCACGGTCGAAACTCGGTTTCCTCCGCCACGAAAACTGTGTGTTCACCAGCCGCTTCCCGCGGATGGTACCCCGTCATCGCGCCCAATGCGTAGTGCAAGACCAGGTGACTGAGGAACTGGAAAACAATCGCCCCCACACCTGCAACGACACCGATTGCGCTTGCCAACAGGAACCATTTGCCGGAAGCATGGAGATCAAACAGCCTAAGCAACTCGGAGAAATAGCGTTTCAAGGTGGTACGTGAGGACGTTAGAGGACTGTGGGGTGTGTGGATGGTGCGCAGCGTAATTGGCAGCGACCAACCTCGCAAGGCTCCCGATCCGATCTCCACAAGTTCTACGGGGGCGATCCGATACCGGTCGTTGCGGGCATCGTGTACTCAGAGCCAGAAAGCCGCAAAAAATCTGTATCGAGCAGCACCGACAACGCACAATGAGCTAACGCCCGCCGACGTCGTCGGACGTTCGCAACTTGCTCAGCATTGCTTCAAATCGTTTGAGTGTTTGCGGACTCACATGGTGCTCGATTCCCTCGGCATCCACGGCCGCGGTGTCTTCATCCACGCCAATTGCCACAAGAAATCGATATACCGTTTCATGCCGACGACGACATTGCTCGGCGAGACTCATACCTTCGTCTGTCAGAGTCAGCGGTTGATAAGGTTCGGTCGATATGAGACCTTCGTTTGTCAGTCTCTCGACAATTCGGTGAACCGTAACATGGCTGACAGCAAACCGTTCGGCCAGGTCTTTCAGCCGACAAATCCCCTGTCGCCCCAAGATTTCGGCGATCGCTTCCACGTAGTCTTCGGCTGTTTCCGTCGCATGATCACGCCGTGTTCGCCGATGTGGTTCCGAATGGGAAAGATCCTTGGTCACACGTCGTTCCGATCTGCCGAATTGCACACTGGTGGGTCGCCTGTAGTCTAGCGGCTTGACAGTACCCTCGCCATAGCTAGAATCAGGCGGTGGCTAGTTTAGCCAGCGCTAAAAATTTTCTGAAATGGATCGACGCGTGCTTATCCGAACCTGGATCGTCATTTGTTTTCTGCTCACCGCATTGGCTGGATGTCGTGAAGGCGATTCTGGAAACAGCGCGGCGGAGTCACCGAAAGAATTCGCAGGGGACTATCCGATCCAGATCGTCGCGACCGTTGGTATGGTGGGCGACATTGTGCGGGCCGTTGGCGGCGAACACGTGCTGGTGGAACAGCTTATGGGGGCGGAAATCGATCCGCACACGCATAACCCCACTCGCGACGACGTTCAGAAAATGAGGCAAGCCGATCTCATCGTATATAACGGACTGCACCTCGAAGGGAAGATGACGGACACCCTTGAGAATTTGGGAAAACGCAAGCCAGTGGTGGCAGTTACAGATGGGCTGGATGAAGACGTCTTGCTCTCGCCTGACGGCTCTCGCGACCATAGTGATCCGCATGTTTGGATGGATGTTTCGTTGTGGTCGAAAGCGGTCGATGTGGTAGCGACCGCATTGTCTGACTTCGATCCGAAACACGCCGCCGACTATCATGCCAACGCGAAAAAGTACCAAGAACAACTTCAGTCACTGCACGAGTACGGACTCAAGGTCATCGGTTCGATTCCCGAAGAACGGCGAATACTAATTACGTCGCACGATGCCTTCAATTACTTTGGTCGCGCATACGATCTTCAGGTGGAAGGCGTTCAAGGGTTGTCGACGGAATCGGAAGCCGGTCTACGTCGGGTCAACGACCTCGTGCAACTCATTGTTGATCGAAAAGTATCCGCGGTTTTCGTCGAAAGCAGCGTCTCGTCGAAGAATATCCAAGCCCTGATCGAAGGGGCGAAGTCCAAGGGACATGAGGTTCGGATCGGCGGCATGCTGTACTCGGACGCGATGGGGAACGCAGGCACGTACGAGGGGACTTATATCGGCATGCTCGACGCAAATCTAACTCGGATCGCACGGGCCCTCGGCGGGCAGGCGTCGCCGGGGGGCATGCAAGATCGACTTAGTTCAGAAACCGAGAACGGCACATGAGTGCTAACGACCCGTCATCCACCGCGTCATCAGTTGGTGGTCAGATTTCATCGAAAGAGACGCCACTTTCGGTTTACGACCTAACGGTGGCCTACCAGCGGAAACCTGTAATCTGGGACGTTGGGTTTGACGTTCCCGCCGGTTCACTAGTTGGAATTGTCGGTCCCAACGGAGCCGGTAAGAGTACCCTTCTCAAAGCGGTGATGGATCTCATCCCCAGAGCGTCTGGGTTGATCAAAGTCTTCGGTGAGGACTATGCGGAGAACCGTCACCGAGTTGGCTATGTGCCGCAACGAGAATCGGTCGACTGGGACTTTCCGATCGACGTGCTCGATGTCGTCACAATGGGCTTGTACCGTGAAGTCGGTTGGTTTCGTCGTGTGCGAAACAAGCACCGGACTGCCGCTATGGATGCTTTGAGCCGTGTGGGTATGGCGGACTTGGCGAATCGCCAAATAAGCCAACTTTCCGGCGGTCAACAACAACGCACGTTTCTAGCGCGGGCTCTCGTTCAAGACGCCGATCTCTACCTGATGGACGAACCGTTCGCTGCAGTCGATGCATCGACGGAACGGGCCATCGTCGAAGTGCTTCGCGAAATGCGAAGTCGCGGTAAAACGGCGCTGGTTATTCATCATGACTTGCAAACCGTAGCCGAGTATTTCGATTACGTCGTTCTTCTGAACATGCGAGTTGTGGCTCACGGAACCGTTGAGGAAGCCTTCACGACTGAGAATCTCCAAAAAACATACGGCGGTCGACTGACGCTATTGGAAGAGGTTTCCGAAGCGATGCGGCAACGGGAACGTTCACTATGACGGGTCGGTCCCTTCGGACACTCTGCTTTGTTATCGCACTTGTTGTCGGATCAGCGTCCTGTCGGGCTCAGAGTATTGAGACGACAGAGTCTGCTATCACGGCGGCAGAGACGGTGTCTCGTACTGATGGGGCCGCTTGGCAGCATCTCGTATTGCTTAAAGACTACAACACGCGAATCGTGCTGTTCGGTGTGACGCTACTTTGCTGTGCCGCTGGAGTCGTCGGCAGTCTGACATTGCTTCGCAAACGAGCGTTGATGGGCGATGCGCTTAGTCATTCCACATGGCCCGGCATTACACTTGCGTTTGTTGTTGCAAACAACTTGGGCTACGAAGGCAAGTCCTTAGCGATTTTGCTAAGTGGTGCCACACTAAGCGGCTTGCTTGGTCTTTGCTGTATCCTGATTATTCGGAATTCCACGCGACTCAAAGAAGACGCAGCACTCGGGGCAGTCCTGAGTGTCTTTTTTGGGGTCGGCGTAGCCATCTTTGGTGTACTGCAGCAGATGAAAGGCAATGCAGCGGGGCTAGAATCGTTCATCTACGGAAAAACGGCATCGATGGGGATTCAAGATATCCAAACGATTGTCGTCGCCGCACTCTTTTGCCTAATAGTATGCGGGTTGCTTTTCAAAGAGTTCAAGCTCTTGTGTTTCGACGAAGGTTTTGCCGACTCGCAAGGTATCCCGTCGAAGTGGCTTGACCTTGCACTAATGATGCTTGTCACAACGATCTGTATTGTTGGATTGCAGGCAGTTGGGCTAGTGCTTGTGATTGCGATTCTTATTATTCCAGCAGCCGCCGCGAGGTTTTGGACTGAGACCTTATGGCAGATGACGCTAATTTCTGGGGTGATCGGTGCATTCTCAGGGGTTGCCGGCGGTGCGATTAGTGCTGTCTATTACCGGTTACCGTCTGGCGCTATGATTGTCCTAGTCTGTTCGACTGCATTCGGACTGAGTCTTGTACTAGGCACGAAACGGGGACTGCTCATTCGTTGGGTTCGCCGAAGACGATTTAACCAGACAATTGATCGGCAACACCTCTTGCGTGGTCTTTATGAGTTAGCCGAGCGAAATATCGATAGCGTTTCTTCGGCGGGACTTCCAACCTGCCCACCTGTGACCTTTGAAGAGTTGCTTGCCAAACGAAGCTGGTCTACAAGTCGACTTCAACGAACGATCCTGCGTGCCAAGTTTGATCGGCTCGTCATTGAAGCCAACAAAAAACTTCAACTGACGCCACGCGGCATGCGTGAAGCAATTCGACTGACTCGGCAGCACCGTCTTTGGGAGCTTTATCTCATGACTCATGCCGATATTGCTGCAAGTCGAGTCGACCGCGAAGCTGATGCCATCGAACATGTGTTGGAGCCGGAAGTCATCATTGAACTCGAAGCATTGCTCGACAAGAACTATCCTCAATTGCCGAGGAGTCCTCACCTCTTGGAGACCACTCTCGGACCATCATCAGTCATTCGAACGCCTGAGAGCGAAGAGAACTAGTTATGGGCTTAGCCGCTTGGGATTGGTTTCTTGATGGTTGGATTATCGTAATTGGTGTCCTCTCAGCAGTATCCGCCACTTTACTAGGGAACTTTCTAGTCTTGCGTCGGATGTGCATGTTGGGGGATGCAATCTCGCATGCGATTCTTCCGGGGCTAGCCGCCGCATTTTTTCTGAGTGGCAGCCGGAATAGCGGCGCTATGTTAGTGGGTGCTGTGATTGTCGGTGTACTGACTGCGTTTCTGACCGAATGGATTCGCAATTCGGGACGGGTCGATGAGGGGGCATCGATGGGGGTTGTGTTCACCTCGCTATTTGCCATCGGACTCGTGATGATTGTGCAGACGGCTGATCGAGTTGACTTAGACGCGAATTGTGTTCTGTACGGGGCGTTGGAATTGACCCCACTTGATACCGTTTTCTTATTTGACTACGAAATCCCGCGGGCCGCCCTAGTTCTAGGAGGTATGACACTCGTTAATGCTGCCTTTGTTTATCTATGTTTCAAAGAGTTGAAAATCAGCTCCTTTGATCCAAGTTTGGCAACAACTGCGGGATTTAACGCGAGTCTTATTCACTATATGCTAATGACACTCGTCGCGGTGACCTCGGTGGCTAGTTTCGAAAGTGTCGGGAACATTCTTGTCGTGGCGATGTTTGTGGTTCCGCCTGCGACGGCGTATCTGTTGACAGACCGTTTGCAGATCATGATTGGTCTCAGCGTGTTGATTGCAATCGCATCTGCAGTGTTTGGACACGTCCTCGCTATTCTAGTACCTGCCTGGTTCGGGTTTGGTAGTACCACGACGACTGGGGTGATGGCGACAACTTCCGGTCTAATGATGGGGGCGGCGGTTCTGTTTGCACCGAAGCATGGCGTGCTAGTTAAACTCGTTCGGCATCAAATGCTTTCACTTCAAATCCTGGCGGATGATGTGATCGGTGTTCTGTATCGGCTACAAGAGAAGTCGCCTGGCGAGGGAGCAGATGCTAGCGAATTGATGGACCTCTTGTTTGCTCGCAGTTCTCAATTGAAAGTGGCATTGTCGTGGCTGCAGTTTCGTGGTCAGATCGACAAGTCCGTTTCCAAATACCAACTAACGTCTTCTGGAGAGAATCGCGCCCGCGAACTCATTCGTTCCCATCGGCTGTGGGAGCAGTATCTTGTCTCACATGCCGGTTTTGAGTACGAGAGAATTCACGATAAGGCCGAGAAATTCGAGCATTTCACAAGCCGGGAACTTCGCGAGCAACTCAACGAGGAAACAGGCTTGCCGAACGTCGATCCGCACGGGCGTCCAATTCCAAATGAACAGCAGGATTGAATCTCTCAGACTTCATAGATACGTTGAATACGAATCTCTACAGAAGTGCTCTCTAGTAAGGTGTTGAAAATGAGTGTTCGAGATGTTCTTCGGGTCACTAGTTTTCTCGTCGTCTTGTTGACAACACAAAACGGTTCCGCGGAACCAAGACCGAACTTTCTATTGATAGTCGTCGACGACCAGTCGCCACTCGATCTGCAAGTTTATAACCCAAGTTCTGAATTGCAGACACCGACGATCGACCAGCTTGCACGCGATGGAATGGTCTTTGAACAGGCCTATCACATGGGTTCGATGTCCGGCGCGGTTTGTACGCCGTCTCGACATATGATTATGACCGGGCGGATGCTCTGGAACTATCAAAATGGCACTCCTCCGGCTGATTCGCAATTTCGTGGACGCAAGGGGTGGCTTCAATATCTAGCAACGCAGTCGTTGCCGGCGGTCTTTAATCGTGCCGGTTACGATACGATGAGGACTTGCAAACGGGGAAATAGCTTTGAAGCAGCGAATCAACAATTCACAGTGCGAAAGGATGCCACGAAAAGAGGTGACACGCGGGACACTAGTAGCGTGTGGCATGCTGATCAAGTTTTAGAGTATCTCGACCAACGTAAAGCCAGCAACAATGAAGATCCTTTTTTGATCTACTTCGGCTTTTCGCATCCTCATGATACTCGTGATGGAGCTCCTGAACTCTTGGAAAAATACGGGGCCGTCAATCACACTGATCAAAGTCAGCGTCCGCCGCTTCACGCTCAGCAGCCGAAACTGCCGGTCATGTATCTGCCGAAACACCCGTTTCATCATGGCCATCCGAACTTGCGAGACGAAGTCAAGGTTTCCGGGGTCTGGGAGAACCGAGACGTAGCCACTGTTCGCAACGAACTTGGCCGTGAATTCGCCTGTAGTGAACTCATCGATCAGCAGATCGATCGAGTTCTCAAGAAACTCGAAGCGAGCGGCGAACTAGCGAATACCTATGTCATCTACACGTCGGATCATGGCATCGCGATTGGTCGGCATGGTCTTATGGGAAAACAGAATCTCTACCAACATGCTTGGCGAGTTCCATACATTGTCAAAGGACCTGGAATCAAAGCAGGATCGCGAGTGACTGGAAATATCTATCTGTTAGATACTCTTGCGACATTATGTGATCTTGCTGGTGTCGAGTCGCCCTCGACAAACGAAGGTTTGAGTTTTCGAGAAGTGTTGTTCGGCGAACGCGAGTCGGTTCGCGACGTGCTTTATGGTGCCTATTGCGGCGGGACGAAGCCCGGAATGAGGTGCGTCAAGAAAGGCGATTGGAAACTCATTAAGTATGATGTGCTCGATGGGGCTGTACGAGAGACCCAACTGTTTAATCTTGCGGACAATCCGCACGAGTTACTGGCAGAGCATCATCGACCGGAAGTGGTTGAGGTGACGAAATATCAACCGTCTCCTCAAGAAATCAATCTTGCGGATGACCCGAAGTATCGAAAGCAACTCGAGGAAATGGAAGCCCTGCTGTTGTCCGAGCAGCAGCGATTGAACGATCCGTATCGGCTTTGGGACCAACCGGCTCGTAGTTCAGCCGACTGATGTCTCATCCACGATGACTGCGATGCGGTTTCGTCCGGTTGCTGGATTCCAGAAGAAGAGTTCGTCGGTTTCCGGCGAGCTAAAGAGTTCGTCGGTCAGTCGGACGACTCGCTCATACTCATCGCCATTGATCGCACCGGGATCGACGACTCTGTCAACGATGTTCGTAGACGTACTTGGGGTGAGATTAGAGAGCGCGATGCGGTTGGCCCCTGTCGTCGAACTCCATGCAAAAACGTCATCAACAGAGTCGCCGTTGAAGTCTCCGATTTCGATCTGCTGATATTCGGAACCGTTGAATGCGGTGGGCGGCACAAAATCTGACTGAAACCCGCCGAATTGGGTCGACTGCCCAAGTACGTCGCCATCAAATGACACTCGTCGATTTTCGCCGGACTGCAAATTGAAAAACAGTAGTTCTTCGGGCCCCTCCGCAATGAACTGACCGACGTGGATCGATCGATAGTTCCCATTGATCAAAGTTGGTGCAACGACGTTGGTCTGAATGTTTGCGATCGTTTCGCTGTCGTTGCTTCCGGTTTGAAGATGTGCGAGCCGATTTCGTCCGTCAGAGGGGTTCCAGAAAAACAAATCCGTCAGCCCGCCGTCATCGAAGTTGCCGGCGACGAAATGCTGAAAGTCGTTGCCGTTGATCGCGGAAGGGGCGATGATGTTGGATTGGATGGTCACTTCGATCTCACCCAACTCGACGGCAACGGTGTGAATTAACCGGTTACGGCCCGTCGTCGGGTTCCATAGGAACAGGTCGGAGCCTGCCGCCGAATTAAATTCTCCCGCGAGAATATGTGTGAAGTCGTTTCCATTGACGGCTCCAATTGGAATCGGGTTGTCTTGTCGGCCCCCGTTTCCAAATATCAATCGGTTTTCGCCCGTCAGGGGATTCCAAAAAAGGAGATCGTCGGCAAATCCGTGTTGGGCGGGGAAGTTGTCGAAATTCCCTGCAATGAGTTCTCGATAACTTCCATTAATCGACGAATTCGTGATGTGTTGATCGACAATCGTTGCCTGGCCCGTCGCTAAGTCGTCGTTGCGAATGATGCCCCTAGCTTCTGGCACGGCGATCTCGATTCGTCGACCGTTTGCTTGCAGGTTGGCGAGTTGCACCCGGAATGACTCATCGGGTTCATGCGTGGAGTCACTGACGACAATAACTTCGAATGTCTGCTGTTCGCCGGCGGTTCCTGCAAACGTGAGTATGCGGTCGGCGGGAATGAGATAGTCGCCATCGGTCGCGGTTGCCGATTCGCCGAAGGTCGTGAAGTCGACCTGAAACGGCGTGTCGACAGCCGAGTCGAGTGACACAACGAATTGAAAAGCGTGTTCGCCACCAGAGCCTTCGAAGGCGATTACGTCACGGATCGAGAGACTCGCAATATCGTCATCTTGAATGACACCACGTCCGCTGTCATCGATCAACGTGACTGCACGATCGCTAACCTGCAAGTTCGATATTTGGATGAAGAAGTCTTCGTCGAGTTCAACGATGTTGTCTGCGACGAGAATCACGGGTAGCGTGACGGCGTTTTCCCCCGCAGGAATGGTGGCTGTTCCGGCTGAAGGTGTATAGTCGGTCGAGCCCGCCGAACCGGCGACTGTGGCGAAGTTGAAAAAGATATCAGTGTCGACGGGTTGACTGATTGCAACCGTAAATATCAGGGAACCCGAGTCTTCATTGCCGGTTTGGTCAGAGATAGAAATTGTGGCAGCGTCGTCGTTGATGATCGTTCCTTGGCCTTGATTCTTCAGCCAGCGAACGTCTCTGCCAGCAGGGTTGAGGGCCGATCCCTGCACGAAAAAGATCTCGTCACGTTCGACCAACGAATCGGCTTGCAACGGCACTTGGATTGTCGCTGTGGTCGTACCAGCATTGAACCGAAGGTTTCCTGAAACGGTGGTAAAATCGTTTGAAAACGCTGAGTCTGTCGTTGTGCCAAAGGTAAATTCGACGTCCGCATCGATGACGGCACTGAGGGCAACGTCAAAAATCAGCATGCCGGAATCTTCATTTCCACTTGCGTCGCTGATAGTCAGTGTTGCCTGGTCGTCGTTGATAATTGTTCCGATACCTCGCGAGTCGGCGAGCGCGACAGCCCGATTCGTCGCACGCACATTCGAAAGCACGACATCGAAACGTTCGGTTAGCTCGACCACTTGGTCGTCGATCAAATTGACCAGAATCGTGGCCGACGCTGCTCCCGCAGGAATTACGAGAGTTCCGTTCGTGGGATCATAATCGTCGACGTTCGCGGTATCGGCGCGGGTGGTGAAGTCGACGAGAATATCCACATCCAACGGCTCGATGACCGTTACAGTGAACTCCAAGCGACCATCGTTCTCAGTTTGCGTAGCATCTTGGATTGCGACGAGTGCAATGTCATCATTTCGAATCGTGCCAACTGCCTGGGCGTTGGCGAATGTCACTGCCCGATTGGTGGTCTGGATTCGGCTAAGATTCAGTCGGAAATCTTCGTCGGCTTCGGTCGTGGAATCGGACGAAATGTCGATGGTGATCGTCGCGCTTTGTTCGCCCGCTAGAATCGTGATGGTTCCGGTTTGGGCTTCGAAGTCGCTCGGCCCAGCCGTGCCAAACATCGTTGCGAAATTAACGCTGACATCTTCATCGAGCGGGCTATCCATCGTGACGGTGAATGTCATCGGGCCCGCGTCTTCGTCTTGGGCGATGTTCGTAATTGACAATCTGGCGTCCGCACCGGCACCCAAGATCGTCGCAATCCCTTGGGCATCCCCGATGGAAACCGCTCGCCCGCTCGAACGTGGGTTGGAAAGGTTCAGCAAGAATTGCTCGTCGAACTCCATCAGCCCATCGTCATTGATCGCGACCGTGACGGTTGCAAACGAATTGCCGGCGGCGATCGTGGCGGTTCCACTGACGGGCGTGAAGTCCGAAGGACCTGCAGAATCCGCGACCGTAGCGTAGTCGATCAACACGTCGGCATCGACGGTATGGTCCAGCGAGATGGTGAAAGTCAAACTTTCAGCGGATTCTTCTTGCAGGACGTCGTCGACTGATATTAATGCCAGGTCGTCATTAATGATTTGGCCGACGGCTTCGGTATCGACAAGTGTGACATTGCGATTGTTCGGCTGAAGGTTCGAAAGACGAACCATAAACTGCTCGTCCAATTCGACGGTGTCATCGACATTCACGGCAACATCGAACGGGGTCGTTGTCGATCCCGCTGGGATTGTCACCGTTTGGTTGATTGGGTTGAAGTCTTGCGAGCCGGCCACATCGAAGGAAGTCGCCAGGTCCACAAGAATATCTGTGTCGACCGGTTGACTGAGCGAAATCGCAAAACGGATTGGGCCATCGTCTTCGAAACCGAACGCGTCGTGAATCGAGAGTTCGGCATGGTCATCATTGCGAATCGTGCCGACGGCCTGGTTATCGCCAAAGAGGACACTTCTCTGAGCGGACTGAATGTTTGAAAGATTGACGAAGAACTGTTCGTCCAACTCGACGAGCGAATCGGAAGTCAGCGGCACAGTGATCGTCGTTGAATTGGCACCCGCGTTGAACGTGGCCGTTCCCATCGTCGCAGTGAAATCGCTTGCGGCGGCCGTGTTCGTTGCGGTTGCGAAGTCGACGGTCATGTTCGCGTCAACCAATCGATCGATTGTCAGCGTAAAATTCAGTGTGCCGGCATTTTCGTCGGCAGCCGCGTCTTGAATGGTAATCGTTGCGGTATCGTCATTCAGAATTGTGCCAATGCCACGATCGTTTCCGATGACAACATCTCGCCCGCTGGCGGTGAGATTCGAGAGTCGGACATAAAATTGTTCGTTGCGTTCGACAAGTTCGTCGGACAGCGTCGTTACGGAAATTGCGGTTGACGTGTTGCCTTTGGAAATCGTTGCTGTTCCAGTGACCGGGACATAATCACTGGTGTCAGCTGAGAACGATTCCGTCGCGAATGTGACCTGCACGTCTGCATCAACTGGTCGATCGAGCTGAATCGTGAACGGGAACTCTCCGGTGCTTTCCGTACGCGAAGCGTTCGTGATGCTGATGGCAGCCGAGTCGTCATTGAGAATCGTCGCGGTTGCTCGGGCACCGTCGATCGAGACTGCCCTGTCACTCGACTGAAGAGTAAGTAGGTCCACGAAAAACTGCTCGTCGAGTTCAACAACGGTGTCAGCGGTTAACGGAATTGCGATTGTGGTGGTGGACTGCCCTGCCGGAAGAACGACGGTTCCAGCGGTCGGTGTGAAGTCGTTTGACGAAGCCGTGCTGTTCGTCGTGACATAGGTGATGGGAACCCCAACATCAATCGGATGATCGGTGACGATGGTCAGCGTCAACACACCGGTATCTTCGTCACTCGAACCATTTTGAATCGCAATCCGAGCGGTTTCATCGTTACGAATCGTCCCGAGTCCGCGTTTATCGCCGAGCATGACGGTTCGGCCGGCGGTTTGGAGATTGACCAATTCCACGAGGAATCGTTCGTCAAGCTCGACGAGTTCATCGTCAGTAATGGTCACGGACACGGTTCCATTCAGCGTTCCGGCGGGAATCGTGACGGAATTGTTGACGAGACTAAAGTCGTCCGCATTGGTCGTCTGGTGAATCGACAACACACCGCTGGTGATCGGCACGTCGACAGGATGATCGAGTCGGACCGTGAAGGTCATTGTGCCGTTGTTTTCGTCTTGCGTGACATCGTCGATCGAAACGGTCGCGGCATCATCATTGAAAATACGTGCTGCGAGGCGAAACGACGGGACGCTTAGCTTAGACAGTTCGATACTGGTTCCGGTCACTGCACCAAGCGAGACAAAGAAGGTCTCGTCTTGTTCGACTTTGTCGTCCTGATTGACACGGACTGTGATAAGTCGTCGTTCACCCTGGGTTCCAGCGAAGTTGAGTGTGCCGTCGTTGTCGATATAGTCACCGTCAGCAACGGTTGCGGTGCCGTCGTGAGTGTTGTAGCTGAGCGAGAACCCGCCGGCGACTTCTTGCTGAAGCGTGACGGCAAACGTGAATTCCGTGGTTGCCCCGCCCGTGCCTTCCTGGCGACTCACGTTCAAGGCCGTAAATTCCAGGTCGGCAGTATCATTATCCTGAATCGTTCCAGTCGCGTTCGGAGTCGATTGAATGATTCCGCCACCACCGGGAACACCACCACTTCCAGGGGTAAATCGGAACAATTCGACGAGAAAGTTTTCGTCGGTCTCAACGCGGCTGTCGTCGGTTGTGGGCACGGAGATCGTGCGAAGTTCCCCGGCGGTCCCGAGAAAATTCAGTGTTCCCGCCTGGAGTACATAGTCTGGCTGATTCGACGATTGATCTTGTGCAGTGCCCGGGATTGTGCGGAAATCGACGTTCAAACCGCCTTCGACTGCGGAATCGAGCCTGACCTGGAATAGAAGAGAGCCGCCTTCGATGGCAGTCGCGTCGCCGATCGTCACGCTGGCCGAGTCGTCATTGATGATCGTCGCTTGAGATTGCCCGCCGATAATTTGGCTGCCAGGAGATGCGTTGATCAAATTGACGAAGAACGTTTCGTCGGCTTCGACGATGTTGTCCCCTTCAACGGGAATGGTGATCGACTTCTGGGTTTCTCCTGCCAGAAATGTCACTGTACCTCGGGGAAATGCGGCGTCTTTGAAATCTCTCGGGATCGCTGTCCCACCAGAGACGGCATAGTCGACGGTGGTCACTCCCAGGAGATTAGCGGTACGTGTCACAGTAAATTCGAAAGGCGTGGTGCTCCCCGGATTGCCTTCGGCCTGGTTGCCGGATCCAAATGCGGCGATTGACAGATTGGCAAGCGACTGCAGTTCGAACGCACCGATATCGACGGCTCCTTGGACGATGCGAGTGAATCCGTCGCCGCGTTGATCGAGCGTCAAACCCGTGCTGGCGGCGGCGAGATTGCTACCAGCATTCACGGCGGGGCTGGCTAATGGCAAGGCATGTGTCGCCGTCGGACCGCCGTTGTCGCGAAGTGTTTTGTCAATAACATTCGCCGCGTCCAGAACACCACCGGCTCCGTCACCAATTTGGTTGGAATTCGTTCCGTGCAACAATCCACCGGCGAAAAGTGGGGTACTGATAAGATTATTGGAACTCGACGCTTGGACATTTCCATGAATATCTTCGGGGGCGCTGCCATCTGTTCGAAGATTGTTCACAAACAATGTGTTGAGGACTTGAACGTTTGTTCCGGTGGCAACCGACATTCCGCCGCCGCGGCCGTTCTGGTCAGCATTGCTGTCCGCCTCGTTATTGGCGAAGGTCGAGTTGACAATTGTCGATGGTCCACCGGTGCGAAGTCCGCCACCGGACGCCATGGCTGCGTTTCCTGACAGTGTCGTGTTGGCCACGAATACAATGCCATTGATGTTCGTAATGCCACCGCCACTCGTCGCGGAATTGTTGGCGACTGTCGAGTCGAATATCAGTAGAGTTCCGGAATCGTTGAAAATTCCCCCGCCGTCGCCAGTCGCGGTACTATCGGTAATTGCGACCGATCGAAGTTCCAGCCGGCCATTATCAATGGTGATTGCACCACCATTGTTTCCACGCCCACGAGTCAGTGTCAGCCCGTGTATGCTGACGTCGATATCGCCGGTAATATGGAAAATCTGAGAACTGCCCTGCCCGTCGATAGTCAGCCGATCTGCGTCGAGGCCGTTGATTTGAACATCGCGCAAGATCACAAATTGGCGGCTTCCAGAGTTTTGTGACTGCAGGTCAATTGACGATCCTGCCAATTGAGGGATGAATTCAATCGTGTCATTCGTGCCGAACGGTTGACTTGTATTGATTCGCAGCGATTCTTGTGCTGTGAGAGATCGCCCTAGAGCCACGTTCGCGTCTCCGCCGTGATTAACAAGTGCGATCGCTTCGCGGAGGGATAAAACCGCATCGGCATTGGTATTGTCACTTACGGTACTCACCGTCAGTGCGGACAGCATCGTGCGGTCCTCGAGATGTTCGAGGAACCGGACATCGAACTTCCTGACCCTTGGTTTCGGAGACGCCCACGTCGATTCGCCGAACCTTTTCGTCGTCAGTTTTTCCAGCCAACGGGCAAGTAGCATGGGTGTGGTCTTTTGGTCAGGTCGGCTCGGGCAGGACGTGGATAGTCGGCAAACGTACTCTTAGAGTAACGATTCGAAACCGGGACGTGCAATTCGAAAACCAGAGGAGACAGTTTATGATTCGGCGTCCGACGCTTTGCGACAAGGACTTTTGACCAGGTTTTGCAGGAAGTTTGGAGCAGCTACCAATGGATTTTCGTCGCTGACGCCGCCGATCAACAAAGCGTTCCTGAAAAATTGATGTTGTTAAGATCGCAGTAGCATCTAATAATCTGTGAGATTCTCTACCCAGAGTTGTCAACGAACGGCAACCGCGCAGTTCCAACTTCGGATGATCGATGGATACGCAACAGGACCTCCAAGGCCGGAATGAACAACAAGTCTGTGCGCGGCAGACAACGCCGTGTGTCGAGTTACTCACACGGCTGCTGGAGTCGCAGAAACGGACAATGGACCGTGCGGCGGTGCGTCGCGCAGTGAGCGAGGCAATGACCGCCTGGCCAGGTGAGGTGAAGACGACCTGGTGGCGGTGGTTGGTTGAGGCGGCTCGAAGTCTCGACATGGAACTTACCGTTCTCGACGTAGAACCCGTCGAGATGACCAATCTCGTCCTCAATCGGGAATGTGTCGCCACTTATCTGCCCCATCGGGAGGCACCGTGGCTGATCGCCCAACTGAAGCGACGACAAGTGGACACGGTGAGTTTCACCGACCAAACAGTCGCCGACCCCAATAAGAGAACGGTCTCGCCGAAACATTTCGAGCGGATGGTGAGTCACACCGATAATCCGCTGTCGATTCGCTGTGTCGTCTCGGACCCCGTCAAGCCAGTTCAACGCCCCGATCACGTCGGGCTTTCGCCACTGGAGCGATTGGTCCAGCTTGTTCGCCCGGAATGGCCTGACATTTGGGTCGTTCTGGTATTCGCAATGATCGTCGGTTTGCTGACTCTGGCGACACCTGTGGCGGTGGAAGCCCTTGTCAACACTGTGGCATTCGGCCGGTTCCTACAACCGGTTTTGGTGCTGGCGTTAATGCTGTTTGCGTTTCTCGCGTTCTCTGCGGCGATTCGTGTTCTGCAGACATTCGTGGTGGAAATCATCCAGCGGCGGTTGTTCGTCCGTATTGCCGGGGAACTTGCACGTCGGCTTCCGCGGGTCCAGATTGGCGCATTTGACGATCACGACGGTCCCGAATTGGTGAATCGCTTCTTCGATGTTGTCACCGTGCAAAAGGCGGTTGCAGGGCTGTTGCTCGATGCGGTTGTGATTGTCTTGGGAACATTTGTGGGGATGGCAGTTCTTGCGTTCTATCACCCGTGGCTGCTGGGCTTCGATGCCGTCTTACTGGCGATGATCGGTGTGATTGTTTTTGGTCTTGGGCGTGGTGCGGTCAAGAGTGCCGTCAAAGAATCCAAACGGAAATACTACATCGCCGGATGGTTCGAATCCGTGGTGGGCTGCCCTCATACGTTCCGCTACGGTGGTGGACGACAATTCGCCATTGAACGCTCGGATTTGCTTGTCTCCGAGTATTTGGAAGACCGCCGCAAACACTTTAAGGTTCTGTTTCGCCAGATTGCTTTCGCTCTGACTGTTCAAGCAATCACCAGCACTGCGTTGCTTGGATTGGGCGGATGGCTTGTGATCCAAGGGCAACTTACTCTTGGACAATTGGTTGCAGCCGAGTTGATTGTCGCTGTGATCGTCGGTGCTTTTGCGAAATTGGGGAAACACCTGGAATCGTTCTATGACTTGTTGGCAGCCGTCGATAAAATTGGTGTGCTTCTGGATTTGCCACTCGAACGTCGCGATGGATTGCTGCTGATCCCGCATTCAAAGTTGGCATCGGTTCAATTTGCGGCCGTTTCGCATATTCATCCGTCGACTGGTCGTGGGCTGAAACCGTTTACTGCCGAAGTTGAGCCAGGAGAGTCCTTGGCCATTTACGGCGAACGCGGTGCCGGGAAGACTACGCTAAGCGATCTTCTTTTTGGTTTGCGAGCTGCGACTTCGGGACGTTTGGAGATCGATGGATTTAACCCGCGGGACATTCGCCCGGATGTGCTACGGCATCACGTTGCCCTTGTACGGAATCCAGAAATTTTTACCGGAACTGTGACCGAGAATATCCACCTCGAGCGAACCGGTGTCACCACAACTGATGTGCAAGACGCTTTGCGACTTGTTGGAATCTATGAAGAAATCCTCGGTTTGCCCGACAGTCTGGAAACAAAACTGACGCCCGCCGGGTTGCCACTGTCACAACGCCAGGCAAGTTTGCTCGCCTTGGCACGTGCGGTTGCCGGACGTCCAAAACTGCTTGTTATCGATGGAATTCTCGATTCGTTGTCCTCCGCAGACATCGCACTGTTCTTCGAGCGGCTGAGCAGTAAAAAACTGCCTTGGACTTTGATCGTGCTCACCGCACGACGCAAAGTTGCCGAGCGTTGTGATAAAATCGCCTATCTCGAAACGCCAGTCGTCGTTTGAACACGTTTGCCGGCGGATGACATACCTGCGAATCGCCTTGTCCCTAATACAAAGCCCCTCCCGACATGCTCGATGAACGAACTCAATCGACAATGGTGATGACGGAGACAACCTACTGCGATCAGGCACTGCCTGCGTTGCGGCTGGCTCGGTCGTCGCGTTTGGCTCGACGGATCGCGAGGTTGTTGATCGGTCTGATGTTCATCACGATCATCTTGCTGCTCTTTGCACCCTGGCAACAGACAGTGAGTGGCAGTGGCAATGTGATCGCGTATGCGCCGCTCGATCGGCAACAAGTCCTCGGTGCTCCGGCGAAAGGACGAGTTTCCCGGTGGGGGGAAGGTATCTACGAGAACGCCTACGTCGAAGCTGGGCAGGTCATCTTAGAGATTCAAGACCTGGACCCCAATTACCTCACGACGCTTGTGCAACAACGCGATTTGGCACAAAACCAGGTCGATTCGTACGAACAACAACTCGCGGCGGAGAAGTCCAATCTGCGGACGGCGGAAGCGATTCTTCCCATTCAAGAGGGCATGATCGAGACCTACAAGTTAGCCCGAGATGCCGACTTAGCAGCCACCGACGCCCTCATTCTGGCGGCAGAACAAAAGGTAGTCGCCGCCAAAGAAAAGGTTCGCAAAGCCGAGGCGGAACGGAACCAACTAGAAATCGACCGCAATCGTCAGGAGCGACTGGCCGAAAAAGGTCTGACTTCGAAATTGAAGTTTCAAGAAGTCGAGGCGAAATATCTCGGGGCGGTTGCCACGCTCGGTGTGGCGAATTCCGAACTCGAAGCTAGCATGAAAGAAGTTGACGGCAAGAAGAAGGAACGAGAATCCAAACTTCAGAAGTGGGGGGCGGAAATCGCCGCTGCCGACGCCAAACTTCAAGATGTCAAAGCGAAGATCGCTCAGTCGCAGAGCAAGATTGCGAAGAGTCAAAGCGAACTCAGTAAGTCAATGCAGGAGTTAGCGAAAGCTCAAATTGCCGTCAATCGGCAGCAGAATCAAATCGTGACGGCCCCGCGTGCCGGGTATATTCAGGACTTAGTCGCTATGGAAGGGAAGATCCTGAAGGAAGGCGACAAGCTCTGTACGCTGGTGCCACGGGGCGGAGAACGTGCCGTTCAGATTTGGGTCGATGGAAACGATGCCCCGCTTGTCGAGCCTGGTCGTCATGTGCGATTGCAATTCGAGGGTTGGCCTGCGGTTCAGTTCTCCGGTTGGCCTTCGGTCGCAGTGGGGACTTTCGGCGGCACCGTCGCATCGGTGGACAATACCGATGACAACAAAGGCCGCTTTCGCGTCATCGTTCTTGCCGACCCTGAAGATCAACCGTGGCCTGATGATCGCTATCTGCGTCAGGGGGTCCGCGCAAATGGCTGGATCCTGCTTGATCGTGTCACTTTAGGTTACGAACTGTGGCGACAGCTCAACGGTTTCCCACAAAGCGTCAAAAGCGGCGACGACGATAAGCCGAAGAAAATCCCCGTTAAGGTGGGAAAATAAGTAAGTTAGAGCAAAGAATCCCGTTTTGCCGGCACTTTCCGGAGAACATCTGGAGAACCATTTCCGATTATGACGATCAGTGAAACAGTGTTCGTCTCGTATTTTGGTTCTGATGAGATCTCCGATGGTGCGCAAATTCGTCGTCCTTTGGACATGCGTACTCTCGCTGTTTGGGGCGGGTTGTTCGACCGTTGAATTGAGTGACCGCGCGGTCACGACTGCCCGTCATCAGCACCGCGGGGTCGTGTCCGAACTGCCTGCGGAATCTCAACCAGAGGCAACCGCGACAACTTCGGTTCAACTCGCGGCGCATGAGGAATCGGATCAGACGGACAACAGCGAAATCGCGCCTCTGCCGGCATTTGATGAAACAGACGATTCCTTCGCGACTCAGTCTGAAGGCTTTCCCAGCGAAGGGCCGTTGACTCTCGACGAAGTTCTCGATTCCATCGTTCGCGCATATCCGCTGTTGGAAGCGGCACGGCAAGAACAGTGGATCGCATATGGTAACGTTATTTCTGCGAGTGGGGCGTTCGATACGAAAGCCAAGGCGGAGGCCCTTGAAGCGCCGCTAGGATTCTACGAGAACTACCGTCATTACCTCGGACTTGAACAACCGCTGATGAAGAACGGAGCGGACGTGTTCGCTTCGTATCGGATCGGTCGCGGGTTCTTCGAACCATGGTACAAAGGACGGGAAACCGACGAGGGTGGCGAGTTCAAAGCGGGTATCAATCTGCCTTTGATGCAAGACAAGCTCATCGACGAGCGTCGGGCAAATCTGGGTGTCGCGAACATCGAGCAAGCCGCTGCTCAGCCGATGATTCAGACGGAACTCATTGACTATCTGTTGTCTGGGTCCGTCGCGTATTGGGACTGGGTGGCTGCGGGGCAAGGCGTGCAAATCGCATCCGATCTCCTCGAACTTGCCAACGTTCGGCAAGAAGCAGTTCAGACACGCGTGGACGAAGGCGACTTAGCCGAAATTGCATTGGTCGACAACCAACGTTTGATCGCTTCGCGACGTTCCAAATTGATCTCCGCTCGTCAGAAGTACCAACTTGCGAGCGTGAAACTTTCGCTGTTCCTGCGTACTCCGCAAGGCGAACCGATTCTGCCTAGCGAGTCGGATTTGCCTAAGGACTTTCCGACCGTCAATCCCGTCGACGCCTCGCAAGGCAATGCATTGATTCAAGCTGCTTGGAGTCAACGACCGGAACTTGCTTCACTGCTTCTGAAGCAACAAAGTCTTTCTGTCGAACTTAACCAAGCCCGCAACTTGGCGCTCCCCGAGTTGGATTGGTACACGGTCGTCTCGCAAGATGTCGGCGATCCTCGCAAGGACAAAGGCAAAGAGAACAAACAACCGCTCGAACTCGATACTCATTTGCTGCTGAGTGTACCACTCCAACGTCGTAAGGCGATTGGGAAGCAAACGTCGCTCGAAGCGAAACTTGCACAAGTGCGTGCGAAGGAAGAATTCACTCGCAATAAGATTGCGACCCAAGTTCAGATGGCGTTGGTATCACTCGAAGCAGACGTCGCATTAATCGAGCAAACTCAGGCGAATCTCGAATTGGCCCAAGAGTTGGAACTTGCGGAAGAAGAACGCTTTGCGGAAGGCGAAAGCAC
The DNA here is from genome assembly GCF_984380535.1 of Thalassoroseus sp. Classification (NCBI taxonomy): domain Bacteria; kingdom Pseudomonadati; phylum Planctomycetota; class Planctomycetia; order Planctomycetales; family Planctomycetaceae; genus Thalassoroseus; species Thalassoroseus sp. Next base: position 174,003 of record NZ_CFHRBF010000001.1, on the reverse strand, counting down.
CCTGATTTTGGTCAACATCCGCGAACAAGCAACCGCTGATGCTCGGTCTGAAGTCGTGGCTGCTCAGGCCGACTACTTTCGTTCTCTCGCACGACTCCGAGCAGCCCTTGGTGCTCTTCCGAAGTCGGTCGATCACTAGGCCACTTTAGGATTCGCTGTGTCCGGTAGGACACGCGAACCGAGCCTGTTCAAATTCTGGACTACGGTGACACCTAAGTCGTGACCGGCAGCAGGCTCGATCCGTCATCGACACGATCGGCGTCCGATGCATCGATCAAACTTCGAGCGGCATTGTGTCGGGTTGTCACCAAATTGTCGCGACCAAGGCGATGCATCGACGTCTCGCAAATTCGACGTATCAGCCTTGGACGAATTCCTCGGTCGTCGGAAATCTCGTCACGTTCGCTCGCCAATTCTTTTGCGAAATTGGTACAGTATGATGCATCCAATCCGAAGACACTCTTCTGCGGTCGCTCAATGGATCATCTCATATCAAACCGAATCCTGTGGACAACCATAGCCGTCTTTATGGTTTGTGGCGCCCAGGTTGTCGCCGATCAGACGCCAGAAATCCACCCGGCTGTCCAGCAACTCGTCAGTACTTACTGTTTCGATTGTCATAGTAAGGACGACCCGGCAGGCAATTTCAACCTGGAGATGCTAGCGACGCAGCAGATCGGGGTTTCTCAACCCGGATGGGAAAAGGTCGTCAAGAAACTCAGCACCGGACAGATGCCGCCGGCGGGAATGGTGCAACCTGCTCAAGCCGAGACTCAAACAGCTCTAACGAAGCTCGTGAGCAGTTTGGATCACTACTCCGAGACCCATCCCCAACCCGGACGCACACAGACGTTCCGACGACTGACGAGATTCGAGTATCAGAATGTGATTCGCGACTTACTCGACTTAGAGATTGACGCAGCGGCCTTACTTCCTAGCGACGAAATCAGTCACGGTTTTGACAACGTGACAACTGGGGAATTGTCGCCGAGTCACCTCAACCGCTATGTTTCGGCGGCGCAGAAGATCAGTCGTCTAGCGATCGGGTGGGTCGGGAAAACGCCCGATGTTCGAACCGTCCGTGTCCGGCCGGACATCACACAAGACCACCACCTAGATGGTTTGCCTCTGGGGACACGTGGCGGCGTTGCGTTCCGTCACAACTTTCCCCGGAGCGGTGAATACGAGATTAGCGTACGGCTGTCGCGAGATCGTAACGAGCATATCGAAGGACTTTCCGAGCCGCATGAGTTGGAGATTCTCTGTGATCTTGAAAGAGTCGCGAAGTTCGAAGTGAAACCGCCGAGTCGAAAGTCCCAAGGCGACGGCTACTCCCAGGTCTCGCATGCGAATCTGGATCAACATTTAAAGCAACGGCTGCATATGAAGGCAGGAGCCCACGAGATCGCTGCGACGTTTATCGCAAAGGATCATTCTCTGCTCGAAACGCGTCGGCAACCATTGAATGTGCATTATAATATGTATCGTCATCCTCGGCTTGGACCGGCTGTTTATCAAGTGTCTATTGTTGGGCCCTTTAACCCAGAGACGCCAAGTCCAACACCAAGCCGAAATCGCATATTCGGCTCTCCTAGCCAGCAGACCGATGATACAACGCAACGGGCAGAAGAAATTATTGAACGACTGCTGCGTCGGGCGATACGGCGTCCCGTGAAATCTGAAGATCTCGTTAAGCCCATGAGTTTATTTCATGAGGTTGCAAACAAAAATGGTTTTGAGGCCGGAATCGAGGTTGCACTGGCTTCGATTCTCGTCCATCCCGAGTTTCTGTTTCGGATCGAAGCCGAGCCAAACGGGATCAAGCCAGGAGTGCCCTATCAAATCAGCGACATAGAACTTGCATCGCGACTATCGTTCTTTTTGTGGAGTAGCATTCCTGATGACGAGTTGCTCAGTCTCGCAGAAAGCAACCAACTCCATGACTCGGAAATACTTAGCCAACAAACGAAACGGATGCTAGCCGACGAGCGGTCCCAAACGCTAGTTCAAAACTTTTCTAGTCAGTGGTTATATCTAAGAAATCTCGATGCCACCGTGCCGGACGCGCGTTTGTTTCCAGACTTTGGCGACAATCTTCGTCAGGCATTTCGGGAAGAAACCGAGTTGTTCCTGGAAAGTGTTTTTCGCGATGATCGCAGTGTGCTCACACTTCTTCGTAGCGACTATACTTTCCTGAATGAGCGTCTTGCCAAACACTATGGCATCCCTCATATTTACGGTAGTCGGTTTCGACGAGTATCGCTCGATCCACAATCTCATCGCGGCGGCTTGCTGCGTCAGGGTAGCATCCTAACGGTCACTTCTTACGCGAACCGCACCTCGCCGGTCATCCGAGGAAAATGGATTCTCGAAAACATCCTCGGCACTCCGCCACCCCCGCCACCTCCGAATATCCCGGATCTCGAAGACAACACCGTTTCGGCTCTACTGCCGGTGCGAGAACGATTAGCTCAGCATCGCGCTGCGGAAGCCTGCGCGAGTTGTCACGATCTCATTGATCCGATCGGTTTCGCATTAGAGAACTTTGACGCTGTCGGAAGTTGGCGAGAACTCGAACTCGGCGAACCCGTGAACGCCACCGGTGAACTACCAGGCGGACACCAGTTTGACGGTGTTGAAGGGCTTGAACAAGGTCTTCTCAGTCGGCCCGAAGTCTTCGTTTCGACGCTTACCGAGAAACTCATGACCTATGCACTTGGGCGAGGGCTTCAATACTATGATGCTTCTGCCGTCCGAAAAATCGTTCATCACGCACGGGAAACAGACTTCCGTTTCTCGTCAATAGTTCTTGGAATCGTCCATAGCCGCCCCTTTCTTATGAGGATGTCTCAATGAATTTTATTAAGCGAGCGATACCGAGACGAACCTTCCTTCGTGGTGCGGGAGCGGCACTTGCGTTGCCGCTTCTAGATGCAATGGTTCCAGCCCTGACTGCCGCCGCCGATACGGTTGCTAGTCCAAATCGATTGCGTCGACTCGGGTTCGTTTATATGCCTATGGGTTGTGATATCACCAGTTGGACTCCGCCGGACGAACACACCTTGGAGACACTATCCCCAAGTCTGAGTTCCTTAAGTCCCGTGAAGAACCAGGTGGCAGTCATCAGTAACCTGGAACTGAAAAACGCCTATCCGGGAACCCATGCCACGTCGAACGCAGCATTTCTGAGCGCTGCCCAGGCCAAGCGGACTGAGAGTTCGGATTATCGGTTAGGAACCACGGTTGATCAGATTGCTGCCCAACATCTTGGTCGACAAACTCAGCTACCGTCGCTGGAAATGGCCATGGACTTGCTGTCAGTCGTTGGGCAGTGTGACAACGGCTATGCGTGCGTGTATCAGAATAGTCTCTCGTGGTCTTCGCCAACAACGCCACTACCGGCAGAAGCTCATCCGCGAATGATTTTTGAAACGCTATTTGGTGACGGCGGAACCGGAGCCGAGCGGATGGAATCGTTAAAACAACGAGCAAGCCTTCTTGACTCTTTAGGCGATGAAATCAAACGGCTTCAACGGAAACTTGGCCCTCAAGATCGTCGGACGATCGATCAATATCTACAGTCGGTCCGTGAAGTTGAGAGACGTATTCAAAGAGCCGAGCGAGCCACTGTCGAGCAACCACAGGCGGATTTCGATCGCCCAATCGGGGTGCCCGCTACTTATCAAGAGCACGCAAGGCTCATGTTCGACTTACAAATTCTTGCGTTACAGGGTGATATCACGCGTGTGATTACATTTCAGCTGGCTCGGGAAACGAGTAATCGAACATATCCTGAGATTGGTGTCTCAGAGCCACATCATCCGCTCACCCATCATGGGAACGACCCGGCTAAAATCGCGAAGGTTGCCAAGATCAATCAGTTCCATGTTTCGTTGTTCGCAGAGTTTCTTCAGAAGTTGAAAGCCACGCCCGAAGGCGAAGGGACTTTGCTAGACCACTCGCTCTATCTCTACGGGAGCGGCATGGGAAATCCGAATGTGCACGACCATACGAACCTCCCGATTCTTGTTGCTGGCGGCGCCGCGGGACGAATGCAGGGTGGGCGACATATTAAGTTTGCGAAGCCAACACCGCTCGCGAACCTCCACTTGACCTTGCTGAACCGGGTCGGGATTGATCAACACGCGTTCGCTGATAGCCAAGGCGAAATCGACGAACTCTTCGAACCGCTTGACATTTGATGACGCAACGAGTGAAGGGAATGAAAAACGTGAGTTCGAGAATCCTGTTAGTCTTTGCCATCGTCAGTGTCTGTTCGGTGTGTAGTGCTTGGTCGTCGGATCCTCAACCTAAATTAGCGGACGCAGTCAAGGCCCGAGAGACAGCACGGGTTCAGTCATTGCTAGAGAACGACGTGAGTGTCAACGTTCCACAGGCTGATGGAATGACAGCCCTGCACTGGGCGGTTTATCACGAAGATATTCCATTAGCGAAAAAACTGCTGTTAGCCAATGCAGATGTGAAAGCCGCGAACCGTTATGGAGTCACCGCGATTTCTATTGCATGCCAGAACGGCAACGGGCGTCTTGTGGGATTGTTGCTGGATCACGGTGCAGACCCCAACGGATCACAACCCGGCGGTGCAACGCCGTTAATGACTGCTGCTCGCACCGGAAAGCTGCAAGCTGTAAAAGCGTTACTAGCCCATGATGCGAACGTGGCCGCTACGGACCGTCACGGTCAGACGGCCCTGATGTGGGCGGCGGCTGAGGGGAATGTCGAAGTTGTCGAGACACTGTTGGCCGCCGGTGCCAATCGCGATGCGACATTACCTTCCGGCTTCAACGCCATGTTTTTTGCAGTTCGAGAGGGACAAACTCAAGTCGTCTTGAGGCTCATCCGTGACGGTTCGGACGTCAACGAAGTCATGCAGCCGACGAAGCGGAGCGGGAACAGTCCAGTCCCCGGCATAAGTCCCCTCGTTCTTGCGATCGAGAATGGTCACTTTGAACTCGCGGCGGAACTCCTCAAGCTCGGGGCAGACCCGAATATCAAGGTTTCTGGTTTTGCACCGTTGCATGCTCTCTCGTGGGTTCGCAAGCCCCTGAGAGGCGATGGCGATCCGCCTGCGATTGGTTCTGGCCGGTTGAGCAGTTTAGAACTTGTTCGGGCTCTTGTTGATGCCGGTGCTGATATCGACATTCGACACCCGCGTCGAGGTGCCAGGCGGGGGCAGTTAAACCGAACCGATGCCACGCCTTTTTTGCTTGCCGCCGAAACTGGTGATCTACCGCTGATGAAATTGCTGCTAGAACTCGGCGCCGATTCTCGTCTGTCCAACAAAGACGGCTTCACGCCTTTGTTGGCAGCTTCGGGCGTCGGTGTGCTAAGTGATGGAGATGAGACAGCCGGTACCGAAGACGAAGCGATCGAAGCCGTCACGTTTCTTTTAGAACGCGGTGCGGATATCAACGCGGTTGACAAACTTGGCAACCACGCCATGCATGGGGCAGCCTACAAGAGCTGGACGAAACTAATTGCCTTTCTGGACAGACATGGAGCCGACCCAGAGTTGTGGAATCAGAAGAACAAGCTCGGTTGGACGCCCTTGATGATTGCGAAGGGAAATCGTCCCGGCAACTTTCGCCCGTCACCGGATACGATCAAAGCCATTGAAGCATTGTTGAGTCGTCCGCGGAATGACTGACCATCAATAGTCACTTCCTGAGTCGCTTGCTTCCACGGAAGTCTTCCATTGCTTCCAAGCTTTGATCATCGATTGAAGTTTTTGAGAATGTTCGGCGGCGATATTATTCGACTCACTCGGGTCGCTTTCTAGATTGTAGAGTTCCCAACTCGCATTTGACGCCGGACGGATCGCTTTCCACTTGTCGTCGTGCCAGGCAGCTTTTCCACGGATGTGGAATGCCAACGGCTGTGGCCGGGCAGAGATTGTACCGGTCATTACTGGGATTAGACTGATGCCGTCTAGAGGACGGTCGTCCGGCATGTCGAAGCCAACGATTTCACGGATTGTCGGAAAGTAGTCGACGGTGCAGCTTGCGACGGAAGATACGGATCCCGCTTTAACTTTTGCCGGCCATTCGATGAGACTGGGAACACGCACGCCGCCTTCATAGAGACTTCGTTTGCGTCCACGAAACGAGCCAGCTTTTCCGGGAGCTCTATCGTTCCCCTCGGGACCGTTATCGCTGCAAAAAGTCAGCATCGTGTTGTCGGCGATTTCCCAATCCCGCAGGGCAGCACGGATGCGTCCCATTTGTCGATCCAATGCCGTCACACAACCATAATAGTTTCGCTCGTAGGCGGACGTACTGCCGTTCTCATAACTTTGTGCATCTTGCGGGCTTGCTACGACCGGAAGATGCGGGGCATGAAACCAGATGATTGCAAGAAACGGACGCTCCCGATGCTGTTCAATAAATTTGAGTGCTCGATCGGTAATGATTTCCGAGTCGTCTCCTCGTAATTCCGTCGACTCTGGATCGACCATCGTTTCCTCGCTCGTCCAATAGCGAGTCCCGTACAGAGTTTTTGGCGTGTTCTCTGTGAGTGCGTTCCACCCTTTCGACGAGAAGCCAGTGAAAGAATCGCCTCGTGATGGCTTTGAAGGCCGCCACATCGGGTCGTAAGTTGGAGTTTTAGCCTCAGTCGCGAACGTCGTGTGAACCTGATGCTGCCAAGGCGGGGAATAATCTTGCGTTTTCGGTCCACCCCGATTGGAGTCACGCACTTTCCTCGTAAGCGTTCCCAGATGCCATTTCCCGAAGTGCCCTGTCGCATATCCATGTTTTGCCAAAGCTTCGTAGAGGGTAAATTCACCGTCTCGAAGATGGCCGCTGTTCGCGTTGTAAACGCCCATGCGGTCATGATGCCGCCCCGTCACGATCGAAGCGCGAGTGGGCGAACACACAGGGGCTTGAGCATAGAACCGAGTCAGATTCAGACCGCTCGCTGCCATTTGATCCAAATGTGGCGTTCGGATGTGTTTACCGCCGTTGAAACCAACATCGCTCCACCCCATATCGTCACACATGACGAGCACAAAGTTCGGACGATCGGCAAAACAGATTTTACAGTACCCAATTAAAAACCCGATGACGATGAGGCAGCGAAGATGTGAACGCATCAGCTCGTGTTCCTAGTCGTGGAAGAAGTTCTACCAGCCTTTGGATATGTTAGCCGAAATACACTCATATAAGCGACCCCGTACCTTCAAGCAATTTTGCCCCTACCACGAAGACGACGTGAACCTATTCCGAATTCTGGCGTCATATAGTTAGCCATTGCGTTCAAAACTCCGATGGCTTTTTAGTCCCTGGAGTGTGCCAGATCGCACGCAACCTTGCGGAGGTTGAAGACTAGGTTCGATTCCTAGCAGGGGTACTGGTTGTTGAACTCGACGCTGATGCCTGATGGTCGGGCGACTGCCTGCAAAGCAGTATCGAGCAGGTTCGATTCCTGTCAGCGTCTTCGGATGACTTTCTTAGCTGCCTGTAGATATCAAGCTGCTAGCACTCTTTCGCATGTCACGTCGATTACTCGCAACGAGTTTTCGAGTCTTCAGTGTCCGTTGTAGATGTCGCCATGCCTACGGTTCTTGTTTTTTACGAACTGAAAGTCGCTATGGTCAATCGTGAACTGTTTTAGTCGGCAATACGGTTGTTTTGTAGACAATTCTCTAAAGCACTGCGAAATTGATCGACGCTTGAAAAACGATCAGATGGTCGTTTACTGAGACTACGATTGCAGACCTCGATCACGTTTTGGGAAACGGCCGAATCGGTCTTGTCCAGTGAGGTGACTGGGATTGCAGAGACAACTTGCGCGAGGACGTCGGCAAGCGTCTTTCCGGTCCAAGGTGGGGTCCCTGTTATTAGAGTATAAAGAATAGACCCTAGACCATACACGTCTGTTGTCGGGCCGATATTCCCCCAGTAACTCGAAACCTGTTCGGGGGCCATGAACGGCGCTGTTCCCTCGATGCCACGTTCGGTGCGGGAGTTGTCAGCGATCGACTGGGCCAATCCAAAATCGGTAATGAAGATGCGGTTGTCGTAGTCTTTGAGAAGATTCGCTGGCTTCAAATCACAATGTACGATACCACGCTGGTGAGCAGCTGCGACTCCGCGACAGGCCTGAATCATCCATTCAAGGATTTCTTTGATCGGAATTGAGTCTGCGGTCGAGACTGTGCTCAGGTCCGAACCGTCAATCCAATCCATGACTAAGAAATAGCCGCCGCCGGGCGTTCGTCCGATACCATGGATGCCAACAATGTTTGGATGTTGCAACTTTGCGATAGTCTTCGCTTCAGCTAGAAAACGTTCGACCGCCCGACGATCACAAGATAAAGTTTTTCGTAGGAACTTGATTGCCACGGGACGGTCCAGACTGACTTGCCAAGCGTAGTAGACTTTCCCCATCCGGCCGGCACCAATCAGGCGACGTAGTTGATAATCGGAATATGGCAACGGCGCCTGAGGATCAAACTCACCTGAAATCTTCGGTTGACTAGCAAGTATTCGTTCTTCCTCATCGGTCTCGATTGCAAGTTCGCGGTCAATCTCCTGAAGTCTGACTTTGAGAAGGGAACGAAGTGCAGGGAAGCGGTTCAGATAGACGGCGTGCTGCGGCGAGACATCGAATCGACAACGAACGCGATATTCCTCGCTAAGAAGTTCGCAAAGTGTTGAGTTGGATTTGGACAGTTCCGGGAATTCGCGGATGTAGTCCTCAACGGAGTAGCGTTTGATTCTTTTAGACGCGTCACGCTGCCAGCGGTTTTCGATATCAATCGCAATCAGTTCTATAAGAATTTTGATTCGTTCCGTATTCGGCAACTCGCTATGTAGATAACTAGATATCGCAGGTGGCACCCCTTGTTCCCAGAGTTGTTCGAACTCTTTAACGATTGATTCGAGTTGCGTACCTGCCATGCTAAAGATTGCTTTCCGTTTGCAAGCGTTGCACGAGCATCTCACGGATCTCTGCGAGCACGCGTCGGACCGTCCGTTCGGATCGTCCCGTGTCGGCGGCGATAGCTGTGTTTGACTCGCCTTGAAGACGCAGTTCAAAGATGCGTCGAACGTCTGGATCGAGTTGCGACATGATAGCCTCGAGTTCATCGGCTAATGCAATGCCTTCCTCCGGCGTTGGCTCACGATCGTTGGGGGGTTGGGAATCTAACGGTAGCTGCGTTAGCGATTCTTCCAATCCAATCGAACGCCGGATCGCTCGATGATGTCGAACTTGTCGACAGAGTTTGTGCATTGTGATCGACGCCAAGAGCCGCCACAGATCGCCACTTCGGCGTAACACGTAACGCCCCTCGCGTGCAGCCACGAAGAAGCTTCGCCATGCAGAAAGCACCACGTCTTCGGGATCTGTACGACTTGCGAGTTGTTCCGATAGACGAGCGCGAGCCAACCGCGTGAGACGGTCGAGATATCTGGCAAAGATCGCATTGGCCGCTTCGTCGTCTCCGCTTTGGTAGCGGAACAACAGTTCTGCCGACGTTCCCAATGGGGGCTGTTTACCGCTCATAACCATGACCGCCAACAAGTTCACAAAATTCCAAAAGTTTTTTGGCCATGAAGATCCGCTTTGGGCATCAACGAAGGAACGAATCCTAAAACTCGTTGAGGAGTGAAGAAATGACTTACGTAGTGACTGAGCCATGCTTCGGCTGCAAGTATACCGATTGTGTGATCGTCTGTCCGGCGGAGTGCTTCCATGAAGGTGAGCAGATGCTGTTTATTAACCCCGACGACTGTCTTGATTGTGATGCTTGCGTTCATGAGTGTCCCGTTGAAGCGATCTATGCCGACGTGAACGTGCCGGAAGACTGGCTCGAATTTATCGACCTGAACGCCGAGATGTCGAAACGATGTCCTTCGATCACCGAACGCAAAACACCGCTAAATGGCTGTCAGTGAGATCGTAGAGTCGAACCCAGTCAAATAGGTTCAGATTTGCGGATTCTTTGCGAACCTTTGTCGCAACGTCTGTGTCGAATGGCTAATCACAAACTGTTGCCAGGATTTTCGATTCATGTTCACTTCGGCTTTCAATTCGTTTTCGTCGTCCAACTCGCCATGGCGAGGTGGGGATGATATGAGTTGAAACGAAATTGAATTCGACTCTCCATCGGCCCGCCACACCTCTTGGTATGGTGGGCTTTTTTTGTGACTTCCGTTGGCTAATTGACGCGGTTTTGACTGTCCTGGTGTTGCAAGGGCGCAAAAAGGTCGTAGAGGCTGCTCATCTCTGCGATTGGACAGTTGAAACCGCAAACTCTTTGGAAAGGAGATGCGGAGCAATGGTTACCAAGACGCACGTCAATGTGGGGACGATCGGGCACATCGATCACGGCAAGACAACTCTGACGACGGCAATTCTCGCGGTTCAAGCTCAACGTGGCTTGGCTCAGGCGAAGTCTTACGCCGACGTCGCAATTGGCGGCACCTATCGTGATGAGACAAAGACAGTAACGATCATCACGAGCCACGTCGAATACGAGACAGACCGTCGGCATTACGCCCACATCGACTGTCCCGGACACGCGGATTACGTCAAGAACATGATTACCGGAGCCGCGCAGATGGACGGTGCCATACTGCTGACGTCTGCGGTCGATGGTCCGATGCCGCAAACACGAGAACACATCCTGCTCGCACGACAAGTTGGCGTGCCGCATCTGGTCGTGTTCATCAATAAGTGTGATCTGGTCGATGATCCGGAAATCATCGAACTGGTGGAGATGGAAACCCGTGAACTGCTGAATGTCTACGGTTACAACGGAGATGAAGTTTCCGTTGTTCGAGGTAACGCGAAAGGAGCTTTGGATCACCCGGCCGATCCTGGATTTGCCGGGTGTATTGTCGAGCTACTCAATGCGTTGGATACCGAAATTCCCGATCCAACACGGGAAGTCGATCGGCCGTTTCTGATGGCGGTCGAAGGTGTCCATCAAATCCTCGGACGTGGCACTGTTGTGACCGGGAAGATCGAACAGGGACAAATCCAGGCTGGTGACAAGGTTGAAATCGTCGGATTGACCGATCCGATTCAGACTGTATGCACAAGCGTGGAAACGTTCCAACGTGTTCTTGACGTCGGCGAAGCCGGTCAGAATGTGGGATTGCTACTTCGTGGTGTCCGGCATGACGACGTGCGGCGTGGCCAAGTTGTGGCGAAACCCGGAAGCATTGAACCGCGAATGCGGTTTGATGCGGACATTTACGCCCTGACGAAGGAAGAAGGTGGACGACACACTCCGTTCTTCAACGGTTATCAACCACAGTTTTTCTTCCGAACGACGAACGTTACCGGCAACGTACGATTTCCCGCTGGCACAGAGATGTGTCTCCCGGGAGATACCGTGCGGATCCATGTCGAACTCGATAAACCGATTGCGATCTCCGCGGGAACTCGTTTCGCGATTCGCGAGGGTGGTCGTACGGTCGGTTCCGGTGTTGTGAACGACTTACCTTGAAGTCGAAATAGCGGCCTTCGGTCTGGCAATCAGGTCGGAGGTCGCGTTTTAAACTACTACACCGAGGCTGTTGTCGAGACAGGAGCGGCTTGTGAGGAGATCGTTGCAGGCTGGCAACAATCACAGCAAATTTCGGCGGACGTGATATCTTCGTCGGACTCGAACGTTTGAAGAATTTTTTGCCAACGACAACCGTGCGACTCCGCAAATTCTTGCATTGCCTTCACGCCCCACTTCGCCTGTTCGATTCGCTCTTCGCCGGACCTGGCGATCTGATCAAAAAGGCTGTGCCGAACCTCCGGCAACACACAACGCCATTTGCCGCGACCGGCCGGTGCAACAACGCCATATGAGGCGAGCTGGTGGAAACAGCGCTTGAGAGTTGTGCTTCCATAGGGACTGATTTTGTTGAGGTCTTTGATGGCGACACTGCCATCGGGAAAGTTTCCGCTATCTTTTAGGCCTCGAACCAACGTATGGTGTCCGCTCGCTAACTGACAGGAATCGCTCGAACCGCTAGCAAACAGCTTCTGGATTTTGAGGTCTTCCGGGTCGTACAGCAATGTGCAGAGAGCCGGTTCGCCATCGCGTCCTGCCCTGCCCACCTCTTGATAATACGACTCAATCGAGCCCGGCAGATGATAGTGAATCACCTGTCGAATGTCGGGCATATCGATTCCCAACCCAAAGGCATTCGTCGCGACCATGACACCGGTCGGTTCATCGAGGAAGTCATGTTGGTTCTGGAACCGGTCCTTTTTTCGCATCCGCCCGTGATAGCGAAATGTCTTGAGACCCACTCCTTGCAGAAAATCTGCGAGTTCGTCGACACACTTCGTAGTGGCGACATAAACAATGGCTGGCTTTCCGATGTGAAGTCCATGTTGATCGGTGAGCAGTTCTCGCAGGCGTTCTTGCTTGGCGTCGTCACCGATTTTGCGTTCGACTCGAAGTTCGATGTTCTCTCGGAACACACCAGTCGAGATGATTTTCGGGTCGTTCAGCTTCAAGATGTGTTTGATCTCGTCGATCATGCTGGGAGTCGCCGTTGCTGTCATGGCGAGGATCGGTGGATTGCCTAACCGCTGACGTGTGTATGCCAGGCTCAAATAGTCCGGCCGGAAGTCGTGACCCCATTGGCAGACGCAATGAGCCTCGTCAATGACCAAAATATCGACGCCAACCTCTGCGATGATTTCACACAGATCGGTATTTTGGAGTCGCTCCGGCGTCGTGAACAGATACTCGACTTCGCCATTCCGCAATTTTTCTTCAGACTCAGCAAGTTGCTTCTTCGTCCGGGAGCTGTTGAGAACAACCGCTGAGAAATCGAGTTCTTGAAGATGTCGAGCTTGATCTTCGGCGAGTGAGATCAACGGATTAACGATGACGGTTACGCCGGGAAGCTCATATCCAGGAAGTTGGTAACATAGACTTTTTCCCGAACCGGTTGGCATCAAGACGATCGTGTCATCTCCGGCGACAGCCGATTTGCAAGCGGCGAGTTGTCCCGGACGAAATCGATCGTAGCCAAACTCATTGTGTAAAGTTGCACGCAGATTCATCGATGGTGCGTCCTTCGGGCCAATCTCATGGTGCAAGCGGTGTTACGCTTGTGATGGTGGGAACTTCGTCCTTCCGCACAGCAAATGCGTTACCATCGACGCCAGAATTTTTCTTGATTGAGTAGTGTCGATGTACTTAAGTCTTTGCAGCTAAATAGCTAACAGCTGATGCAGTTGGCCTGATTTTTCTCGAAATGTCGCCTCAATCACCGGGATTGTCCGCTCTACGACCAGATTTCGACGTTTCTGATGGTTGATTCCGGATCAGTTTTGAAGATAGATGCCTTCACATTGTCGATTGCCGTTTGTGATTTTTTCATCAAGTTGACCTTGACCCGCCTGACCCTAAAATAGTTCGTTCCCTAACGAATGAACCGTTTGCCAGAGCCGAGGCCTCGATGATATCTGTTCTGACTGCCTTACCCGTTTTCAACGAAGCGAAACACGTCGCTGATGTTCTGCAGGAAGTACGACGTTACTCCCAGCGGTTACTTGTGGTTGATGACGGCTCTTCCGACAACACTCCCCAAATCCTCGAAGAACTCCAAGCAGAATGGGGGCGGGATGTTTTGGCGATTGTCCGGCACGAGAAGAATAGCGGCTACGGGGCAGCGTTGAAGACGGCATTTCGATACGCCGTTGAACAAGGTTTCGATGTCTTGGTGACCATCGATTGCGATGGCCAACACGAACCAAAGTTGATCCCCGAAATCGCGAAGCGTGTGTTCGATGCCGATGCGGATCAACCGAACGATATCGTGTCGGGCAGCCGATATTTGAAATCGTTCGAGGGGGATAGCACGCCGCCGGAAGAACGTCGTTACATCAATTTGGAGATTACTCGGGAACTGAATCGACGGTTGGGGCTCAAATTGACCGATGCATTTTGCGGGTTCAAAGCATACCGCGTCGATGCACTGAATTGTCTGGACGTGACAGACTTTGGCTACGCGATGCCTTTGCAAGTCTGGGTGCAGGCTGTCTCGGCGGGGATGAAAATCGTTGAATTCCCTGTTCCTTTGGTCTATCTGGATGAACAACGCTCATTTGGCGGATCGTTGGATGACGCGCAGCGTCGGATGGCGTATTATCGCGATGTGCTCAATCGGGAATTGTCCGCCCCGCAACCGTGCGGCGCTGTTCCTGACTTACACTGAGCGGTGTATCCGATTGTCTCGCAACGTCAAATGTCGATGAAAGTCCCACCTTCGTGAATGGCATCTCCTTGACTGCAAATCCGGCATCGGTTTCCGATCCGGTGTGGATTCCCCAAGATCTTCGTGTGCCCCGCGACGATCGCACGGTGTTCGCAAAACCGGATTTGTCCGTGGCCTCGTCGCGTGCAGATGCCAATCGCGAATTGCTCGATTTGGCGTCCGTCTCGTTGCAAGGACGGACCATTCAGCAACTTCGTGAGTGGAGTCGCCAAGAGGTCCTGAAACTCGCGTGCACCTACACGGAGAAGATGACGGGGCAAACGGCGGGGAATGTCGATCCGGCAGCGGTGTTGTTCGCGACGGGGCATCAGCCGGAATTATATCACCCTGGCGTGTGGATCAAAAATTTTGCCGTCTCCGCCTGGGCGAGACAATCAAAGGGCGTTGGTCTCAATCTTGTAATCGACAACGATACCCTCAGCAAACGTCATGTCTCCGTGCCGATTGGTGATCGGTTGCGTCCCGAGGTGACGCAAATTCCCTTTGATCTGGACGCGTCAAGTTGCCCGTGGGAAGAAGTCACACTCTCGGATGCAGCCGAGTTCAACCGCTTTCCTGATCGCGTTGGTGATGCAATGCGTGCGTGGGACGTGGATTCACTCGTCCACAGATTTTGGCCCGCAGGACAGGTCGAGAGCGGTGCCAAACTTCGGGATGTTTTCACGGCGTCACGAATGCAACTCGAACGAAGTTGGAACTCCGGCAACTTGGAAGTGCCGTTAAGTTCCGTATGCGAGACCGACCCGTTCCTGTGGTTTGCCGGCTGGGTTTTGGCTCAACCGGAACGCTTTCGTGAAATCCATAACCAAGCGTTGCACGAATTCCGGGTGGTCAACAAGGTTCGCAGCGGTTCCCGTCCGGTTCCGGATTTGGTCCGACAAGACGAATGGACCGAGTCACCATTCTGGATTTGGCGCGAAGGCGACTCGCAACGTGCCCGTTTGTTTGCTCGCCAAACCGGGCGGGAAACGATACTTTCGGATGGCCGGAACGAGATCGCTCGGTTCCCGCTTGATGCTTCGATGGATGCTTGCTGTGCCGTCGAGACGCTCCGTGAGTTACCTCGGCGAGGCATTCGACTACGGACACGCGCACTGACGACGACATTGTTCGCCCGGCTGTGTCTCTCTGACCTCTTTGTCCATGGCATCGGTGGTGCGAAGTATGATGAAGTCACCGACCGGCTCATCACCAGATTACTTGGTATCCCTGCACCAAAATTCATGACTCTTTCCTGTACGCTCCACCTCCCTCTGGGGCAGCCATTTGACGTCACGAGTTCGGAACTGACTCGCTTACGGGAGCGACAACGCGATTTGCAGTGGAATCCGGAACGATCGCTAAGCCGTGCCGACGATCCCGAAATCGCGAGATTGATCGATCGGAAAGAACAACTCATTCAAGAGCATCATCAACGAACGACCGGGACCAGTGTCGATCGCGTGCGAGTCCGTCGCGAAAACCGCCATCGTCATCAAGAGCTGCGTAGCGTCTCGGAACAATTGAGTCGTTGGACGAGCTCGCAACAATCGCAATTGTCTGCAGAGATCGAACGTACCGAACAGGAACTGGCGGCGAACAAGGTGCTAAAAAATCGCGAGTTTTCGTTCGTGCTCTATCCGGAAAAGACGATCAGCGAATTCCTCTCGAACGCAGTGCAGCCAACGGCCCCCGCGAAGTAACCGTCACTCCGCCGAATGGCTGCGTCGCGAGAAACGCCTCTTGTCGGATGTGCTTGTGGTGTGTAGTGTTATGTGAAGCAGACACTTTCTGCGATCTGATTGGGAACTTACTGTTGGTTTGAGCGTTCGAAATCGTCTTGTTTGATGGTTCTTCTTCGTGATCCGAGGAAGACGGCTACGATTACCGAATGCTGTGGATCAACACGGGAGCGATCAATGCGAATTCCTCAAGCCGTTGCACTACTCGCCGTTGTGATTTTGACGTCGGCATTCTCAGCCCCTGTTGTTGCTGAGAAGCTTGATCCGAAAGTGGAAGCGGCGGTGGACAAAGGGCTTGAATGGCTCGCGCGACAACAGCGTCGACAAGGGTATTGGGAAGCCAACAGCAACCAGTATCGGGTGGCGATGACTGCCCTCGCCGGGAATGCGTTATTGTGCGAAGGTTCCACCACAACGCGGGGCAAGTACTACAAGAACATTCGGTCCGCGGTCGATTATCTCGTTTCAGTGGCTCGTCCGAACGGTTTGATTGGGTACGAGAACGACTACCACTACACCTACGGTCACGGTTATTCGATGCTGTTTCTCTCCCAAGTCTATGGTGAAGAAGAAGACGCCGAACGTCGTGAAAAACTCCGGAAAGTTCTGACCAAAGCCGTCGTGTTTTGTGCCAATGCGCAGACAAGTGCGGGCGGGTGGGGCTACGTGTCCGCGAAAGACGGTAACGGATTCGACGAAGGTTCGACGTGCATCACGCAAGTGCAAGGGTTGCGTGCGTGTCGCGATGCCGGTATTCCCGTGTCTCGGGAGATCATCGACAAGGGAAAAGAGTACGTCTGGGAGTGCACGATCAAAAAAGGTCCGCAAGCCGGTGGTGTGCAGTATAGCATCCGCGGCGGAGGAGCCCGACCGCCGATTACCGCAGCGGGGGTGGCAGCGATGTTCAACTTCGGCGACTATGAATCCGAACGGGCGTCGCTGATGCTCGATTTCTGCAAAAAGAACGTCTGGCCCGGTCAAGGCAACATGTATAGCGGACACTGGCATTACATGCACTTCTATTACGCCCAAGTCATGTACCGGTTGAAAGACGAGTGGCCCAAGTATTTTCAGGAAATCAGCCAAGAGCTCATTCGCAAACAATCGCACGACGGAGCGTGGAAAGAAGGCCACGTCGGGCCGGTCTATGTGACGGCGATCAACCTCACGATTCTCCAACTCCAACGCGGTTACTTGCCGATCTACCAGCGGTAAACGCACAGTTCAATCAGAAACGATTGCATCCGGCGTGGCGATGTTCTATGGTCATTCCCGACTGACCACTCACTCTTCGGGCGTGCATCTGTGCAAGAAGGTTTGACTGTATTTCTGGGCCTGCTGTGTTTCTTGGCATTCACGGTGAATGCGGTGTTGCTCTCCGTACTTCTGGTCCGCCGCAGTGGTCAAGGTTTAGCCCGCTGCCCGCGTTGCAATCGTCAAATCATCTGCCCGCACTGCGAGGATGACGACGAGACACCGGATTTCACGTAAGGAGGGGCATTTTTTAGGCATCAAGGAATTGGTTTAACGTAACATGACAGCTCCAACCAACCAATTGCCGCCCGTCGAGACGCTTGCTTCTCTGCCCAAACAAGCACTGATTATCTACGCTCTCCGTTGCGCACGACGAGCTGAGCCGCTCTATGCCGAAAAGAATTCCGACCCCACACGTGCTCGCTACGTCCGCGCGTGCATTGACTCTGCGTATAACTATCTCGTCACCGATCGCTTCATCAATACCTACTCTTCGATTTCATTTAACTCCTTTGCCTCAGACTACGGCGTAAAGTCCGCTGAATTCGCAGCAATGGCCGCTGAAGAAACATATAATCAAATTACTGATCCCGACTACGACGCAGAAATGGCCGAATACGATGAAGCAACACCGGCAGATCGTGCCGAATGTGCAGCGTCGTATTCACTTTTGGCTACCTACGACACTCATCTTCCAGTTGATGAAGCAAGACGATGCGAGCGGATTGCACTACACGCAGCACTCAGTGACTTCGAGTGGCTGACTGCAAATGGTCATGAACAAGGGCTCGAAGCAATGGGACCGCTTTGGCACGACAACGTGCTCGAATCGTTCCCGAAACGGCTTGAGATGCACGAATCGCTGTTGCTAGAAGCCAAGTAGATCAGGTGCGGCCTGATCTCTAACGACTGATCTACGATGTGCCGGATGATGCTTCGCGATCTCTGGCCGAACTCAAGCAGTTCACGCAGCATCGTGACGGTTTCTGTCTTTTGCAGTTCGGAAAAAAAAACGGCTTTTTCGAGTCATTCACGGACATCGACGACCGTAAAACGATCTAAAAGTGAACCACGGTCATGTATATTGTTCAGACGATTTCCACGTGGTGGACCAAAGCTTCGCGAGGTGGCAGGCTTGCGGAGATGCGAAGTCGTGTTCCGAAACGCACACCAGTTCGCATCCCGTGTGGCTTCCCCGCACTTGTTTGGCACTCGATCGCTTATTCCGAGACCAACCAGTTTCATGAACCGATCGCGAACAAGGTCTCGGAGAATTGCGAGAATAATCGGTTTGGTTGTCGCAACGCTGAGGTCGAATGGAATGCCGACTCAGCCACTTTGATTTATCGTTATCAAACCGGCGCACCCGAACGCCAATTCTTCGACAACACTGGAACCCCTGTCGCTCCGGAACACGCGATTGAGATTCCGACGAATCATTGGGCTGCAGTTGAATACAACGGCCGATTCACTTGCATCGATACCGGGAACTGGTGGTACGAGCATATGGTCGTAAATGTCGCGGTGGGGAAGAAATTGCCTCCGAACATTTTCATTATGACGCGGCCAATCGAGCGGTTCACACAACTGGCATATCTTCGCTAAGTTTGTAGGACGTAACTTCTGTTATGAAGACTCCTCGGCGACAAGCCTTCGAAGATATTCGTAATCTTCGGGAGTATCCATGTCGAGATGAATACCCGGGTCGGAAACTGCAACTTCGACGACGCTATTGGTGAATGCATGGACGAGCGTATTCAAACCACGATCAGCCGGGATTTTTGTGACGTGTGCTGCAAGCGTCCACGAAAAAATCACGGGATGTCCGCGTTTTCCTGCATGTGTTGGAATGAGAATTTTCGCAGGCGTTTTGGCCCAACTCTCAAGAAGTTTCTGAACCGTACTTGGTTTGATCGCTGGGTAATCACCAGGAATTAATAGCCAAGCGTCGTTCTCGTTTGGCCCATATGTGCTGGCGATGTTCGCTAATGCTTCCTCAACGCTGAACCGCATGTCTGGCGGATCAGAGTCGGGTTGAATCGCGATTGCGTTCGCCGATTGTACCATCTCGCGCAACGCGGTCTCATCCTTCCGCATGACGACAATTCGCTCGGTGATTCCGGATAAATCTAATACCGACAGCAACCGTTCGATTACCGTGCGATTGCGGTCGAGCGGCAATAGCAACTTGGGTTGGCCCATACGTCGGCTGTGTCCCGCTGCGGGGATGATGGCGAACACACGACCGGTAGGCATGCTCTCGACTCCTCTCTAAACTGAGACCGGGAGGGCCTTGTCGGTTGGCCGACCACTTTCTAATCTTAGAACAACCACTTCGAGCCACTTCGAACCGACGGACCGCCCATGAAGATCCTACTGGTGAACGATGATGGAATCCACGCCCCGGGTTTGCACGCGTTGTACGATGCGTTGTGCAAGTTGGGAGAAGTTACCGTCGTGGCCCCGGCCATGGAACAAAGCGGCGTTGGATTGTCGATTACTTATTTGCATCCGCTGATGGTCCACACTGAAAAACTCGACGATCAGCATTTCGGTTGGGCGGTTCATGGTAGCCCGGCCGATTGCGTGAAACTCGGCGTCCTCGAGTTCTGCGAAAGTCCGCCCGATTTGGTCGTCAGTGGGATCAATTCCGGTTCGAATGCCGGGATCAATGTGCTGTATTCCGGCACGGTCGCTGGGGCGATTGAAGGCGCGTTTTTCGGCGTGACTTCGGTCGCCGTTTCGTTGTCGATGGACACCACCCCGGATTATCCGCAGGCGGCAAAGATCGCAGCGAACCTGATCCGTGATTTGCTGGCGACCAAACCGCCGACCGGTTCGTTATGGAATATGAACCTGCCGAGAAGCACGCCTGAGGGGCCGAAAGGTGTCAAGGTCGTGCGGATGGGGGTGAAGCGGATTGACGACACGATCGAGAAACGCGTCGATCCTCGCGGACGTCCATATTATTGGAGTGGGATCGACCCGGCTTCGAATCACGCTCAAATCCCGGAGACCGATAATTACGAAGTCACGCAGGGTTACGTCACTCTCACGCCATTGCACTTTGATCTCACCGAGACCACACTGATGGAAGAAGCCGCTAAGATTTCCTGGTCAATCGATTCGGCAACCTAGTTCCTCGATGATTTGGCAAGGCATCCCTATGAAAGTCTGGTTCTCTGCTATCGCTCTCGGGTTGTTCTTAAACTGTGGTTGTGCCGACGTCGACGAACCGGCACCGGTCCCGCAACAACAAAACGTTCAGTCGCATACGTCGGCGCCGTCGTCACATAGTTCGCATACGGAAACTCCGGCTGCTCCCGTTGCACCACCGCGTCCTACGGTTCCCCAAGAAGACGGGCGACTCGTTGACATGCAAACTGAGATGGCGAAGAACCCGAACATCGTTGTGATCGACAACAAGATTCAGGGCAGCGATCCGATATCCGCGTTAGGGTCGGCATACGTGACGCAAACCTCGCGGGTGCAAGCGTTGAACATGCAACAGAACTTGCGGATCATGCAAGCCGAGAAAGGGCGGCCCCTCAACTTCACTGAATTTGAAGGGCTCGTGAAACAGTTGAATATTCAATTCAACAAACTGCCGCCGTATCGCATGTTCGGTTACGACTCCAAGACCGGTGAAATCTCGATTCTCGAAGATAAAGCTATGAAGAAAACGATCTACGAAGAAAAAGGGATCCCTTGGGACGAGTGATCAATTCGTTTTCGAACTGGCGATTCGTTTTGCTCTTGGCTCTTTCCGAAGTCCCGCAATTTGCTGCCGCAGAACGTCACCGGTGAAAATATTCGGTTCCTTGACCCGCATCGATCGGAACAAGGGGAATTCGGTGACTGGTGTATCGTCGGTCATGATCGGAACATCCGCGAGCAGCTGACGAACTTCGTCGCCTTCGCCCAAGTACAATGCCTGCAACTCAGAGGCGGAGTCGACAATTCGATCCCATTCTTGCAGGTCGTTCACAACTTGCGAATTACGATACATTTCGTCGATTCGCTGATCGATATCTTGGAACGGCGTGCGTCGGCCCAGCATATAGAATCCGCGGGGAAAGCCATCGGAACCTGGGCCGGACCAAATTCGAGTGTGTTCGAAGACATTGAGGTATGTTTTCATCACATAGCGGATTTCGTGTTCTTCCCACGGCGGAATCCATAAGCAGAATACTCCGCCGTCGGTAATGCGGCTTTTCGCTAGCTCGAAGAATTCCTGTGTGTAGAGATTCACGGTGCCTGCACTATAGAACGGTGGAGCCGGATCGACGGTGATGACGTCGTAACGACGTTCATTCATCTGCAAGTAATTACGGCCATCGTCCGCGATCGCATGCACATCGGGACGGTCGAGAAGATCTTTCTGATCAGGATGGAAGTAACCAAAGCAATCAAAAACGTCCGGCAGTAACTCCACAACCCACGATTCGACATCGTCGTAGACCATGGCGGATTTCAACGATGTGCCCATACCGCAACAAATCACACAGACACGCCGATCGCGAACGGTTTTGTCTTGCTCCGGTGTTGGGGTATCCGACAACGCAAGCGGCAAATGAGCCATGAGTTTCGTTTCGACGCACAAGTGCGTCATGCCTTCACCGTTGACCCAAAGTTGCTTATAGGGACCGAAAGCTGTCGTGGTTCCGGTTGCCGATTCTGTATGTCGAAATACCTGCAATGGCTCGGAACTCTTCAACGCCATCCGGGCTTGCATCCGTTGTTCGATGACTCGCAAGTACGGATCACCCACCGTCACCGCCAGCACACAACATGTGACAAGTAGCCCCCAAGACACATGCTTACTTTTCGACGGGGTGGATTCGCCACGAACCTGTCGCCGGGCATCGAGTTTCAACAGCCAACCGCCGATCAGTGCGCTAGCAATCGCTAACACGACACCAGACCGACTCACACCGAATGTCGAGATAAACAGGAAACCACCAGCGAGGGCCCCTAAGATGCTTCCAAATGTATTCCAGGCATAAAGATCGGAGATGTCCCGGCCTGCTCGTCCCGCGACTCGTGTGTAACAGTGAGCCGCAAGAGGGAAACCGACACCCCACAAGAACGACAACGGTCCCAATAGTAAGACCGGTGCCGAGATCAAAACACGCAGGTTGGTCCCTGTCAGGAACGACGGCCTAGCCATTCCGCCCATCCAGCCGAACAAGTGCAACGCGAACAGTGCAGCCACTGCAGAGAGAATTTGCACGCGGGCGTAAGTTCGCAAAGGATTCGTCAGATTGCCGAGCGATCGACCCATCCAGAAACTGCCGAGTCCGATCCCTGCTAACACGACACCCAACATGGAACTAAAGGCGTAGATACTCGTGCCTTGATAAAGCACCAGCATCCGTCCCCAGATGACTTCCGTTGCCAAGGCGATGAAACCGTTGACTGCAAACGCGAATAAAATTGCCCATCGCAACTTGCGATCGGTTTCGTGGACAACGGTTGATTCTTCAGCCACGGTCAGAGTTTGCTCGACCGCCCCAGACTCACATTTTCGAGACATGAACACGGCGGCCACCGCAACGGCTGTATTCAGAACAGCGCCGCACACGATGGTGGTTGTTTCGCCGACCGTTCCTAGTAAGACAAAACCAGCAGTCAGACATCCAACAAGGGCCCCAAGCGTATTCACTGCATAAAGCGTGGCGACTCCGCGACGAAAGTCGTCGAACCATCGACCGCCGAAGCTACACAATGTTGGCAGCGTCGCGCCCATCAGGAGTGTCGGCAGTAGCAGGACCAAGGTCGAAATGCAGACTTGCCAAGTGGTGAGGATTGTGCGGGAACCGTCGGCAGCGTGATAAAGCGTGCGGTACAACGGCAGTAGTTGTTCCGGCAAAATTAGCGTCATCAAGGCGGCGACGGCAACGGCGATTTCCAAACCGGCGTACCATAGAAGGGGACGACGCACGCGATCAATAAACCGCCCCGCGAGAAAACTTCCCAACGCCAAGCCACCCATGAACACCGCCAAAACGGTCGAGGTCGCGTAGGACGTGCTACCGAGAATCCGTGTGAGCATTCGCACCCACACAACTTCGTACATTAACCCGCAAACGCCGGAGACGAAAAACAGTCCGAACAGAAGTCGGGAGGCAGACGCCTTCCAGGCGGCTTGGGGCATGTCCGCACGCATGGTTCATTCCAGATCAGAAAGCCGAGGGATTTGAAAGTCCATTCGGGCGGGTATCCAAGAAATGCATCCCGCCGCAATCATTGGTGGGATAGAAAACGCGACTCGTCAAACTCGAGTTTCCGATTCGCCAAGCGGCTTGCGATTTGTCACGGGGCGACGGCGTGATTCAGCGATAATACCGATTTTAACACGTCGGTTTCCCTTGCTTCGGCAGTGGGAATACGTCAACCTCCAAATTGGCGAAACGCCGTTGAATCAACTGACGAGGAGCATTTTTCATGTCCGACCGCGTGTTCGCCGTTGGCGATATTCACGGCTGCGACACTGCCTTGAAAACATTGTTAGACCACCTTGAACTGACATCGCAAGACACTGTGGTGATTCTGGGGGATGTGGTTGATCGCGGGCCGGGAAGTCGGCAAGTGATCGAGCAACTACTGGCCTTACGGGAGAAGTGCCAAGTCGTGCTCATCACGGGAAACCATGATGAGATGATGATCAAAGCGTACGAAGGCGAAGACTCCGACATGGCTCGCATGTGGCTACAAGTTGGTGGTCTCGAGGCATTGGAATCGTATGGCGGTCAGACGCTCGGCTTGATTCCCAAGGACCACATCGAATTCCTGAAGAGCGGCATCGATTATTGGGAGACCGATCGCGACGTATTCATTCACGGCAACTTGCGTCCGGAAATCGATCTCGAAGATCAGTACTGGGAAGCGATGAGGTGGGAACATCTGAGCGGTTGGGAGGCTGCGTTATCGGACGGCAGACGAATCGTGTGTGGACATACCAGCCAAAAAGATGGTCGACCTCTGTTGATGGACGGCTGGGTCTGCATCGACACCTTCGCTTCTGGCGGCGGTTGGCTGACGGCATTGGACACGAAGACGAACCGCATCTACCGCACGAACCAAGATGGGGAAACTCAGGGACCGCTGTGGCTCGATGAAATCGCGAAAGAGTTTCCTCGCTGAGATATTGAATCTATGCATTATGTGCCAGACTCGTTCCGCGAGTTTCTTCCGACCGAATCGAGATCACAGCGGGAACGCAGCATTCATTACCGCTCTGCCCCGTTATACCTGCTGGCAGCAATTGTCGTCGGTTTGATCGGCATTGATCTGCTGCTCGGGATCGCACCGCAAACGGGATGGGAGTCCCGTTCCATTGGCGGGTATCGTTTCGCGATGTGGGCCGCGCTCATTGGTGGAAGTCGACTCCTCTATCACACCCTCGACGACCTTTGGGAAGGCAAAGTGGGTGTGGGATTGGCCCTCGTCATTGCGCTCGCAGCAGCGATTCTGCTTGGGGAATATCTGACCGCAGCGTTAGTTGTCGCGATCACATTACTCGGCGAATGTCTAGAGGGCTACACGATCGATCGGGCACAAGCCGCAATCCGTGATCGCCTCATGACGCGACCAACTTCGGCTCTCGTCATTCGCGGCGAAACAGAAATCGAGATTTCGGCAGCCGAGGTGGAAGTTGGCGAAACTGTGGTCGTTCGACCGGGGGCGATGATCCCGGTCGATGGGACCGTCGTCGAAGGAAATTCGAGCGTCGATGAGAGTTCTTTCAGTGGGGAATCCTTACCGATTGCGAAGTCAGTGGGTTCATCCGTTTTTGCGGGCACGATCAATCAATTGGGATTGCTGAAGGTTTCGGCTCAGCGAACCGGCGACGCTACAAATTCCGCGCGGATTGCGGAACTCACTCGGCAAGCGGTCGCCGAACGCACGCCGACCATGCGAGCAGCTGATCGTTGGGCTCAATTGTTCCTACCGATTCTGTTATCGGCAGCCGGATTGACTCTCATCGGGTGGCGAATCGCAACGGGCGAATGGCAGCCAGGCTTTGAACCCGCATTGGCGGTCTTGGTCGTTTCCTGCCCCTGTGCATTGGTCTTGGCGACTCCAACGGCAGCAATGGCGGCATTAGCCTGGACCAACAAGCATGGCATCATTCCGCGGGGCACTTCCGTACTAGAGCAGTTGGCGAAGGTGAGTACGTTCGTCTTTGACAAAACCGGTACACTGACCGAACCGCAGTTCGTCATCGAGCAGCTTCACCCGATAGATTCGCAAAAGACGTCCGAGTTACTATCGTTCGCCGCCGCTTTGGAGCAGCATTCCGAACACCCTCTTGCTCGTGCCATTTGTGACCACGCACGCGAACACGGGTTGACGATTCCCGAAACGAAAGACATCCAGATTCATCCTGGTTTCGGGATGACTGGCGAGACGCGGACCGATGGTCGTCAGATTATCATCGGTAGTGCAGACTTCCTTCGCACGAAAGACGTGCGGCTTGTCGGCGATACGGAAATCGACACGACGGCATTTGGAGTGGCTGTCGATGGGGAGTTTCTCGGCTGGATTACGCTGTCGAGTCAAGAGCGGGCTTCGGCACGTGAGTCGTTGGCGGAGCTACGTGGGATTGGGGTCTCGAAGCTGGTCTTACTGACCGGAGATCATCCACGGGCTGCCGATGCATTGGCAAGCCGGATTGGTCCGTTCGCCGAAGTCCGTTCCGGTTTGAAACCGCAAGACAAGGCCCAATGGATTGCCGATCATCAAACGTCCGATCATCCGGTTGCCATGGTCGGGGACGGAATGAACGATGCCCCGGCCCTGGCGATGGCATCGGTCGGAATTGCTGTCGAAAACCCACGGAGCGAATTGGTTGGGCAAGCTGGCGATCTACTTTTGTTCGGCGATCCGCTTCGTCCGCTACCGGGATTAGTCCGTTTGTCGCGAGCCATGGTCGCGAATATTCGCCAGAACATTTTGGTGTTCGCATTTGGCTTGAACCTCCTTGGTGTGTTGCTCAGTGCGTTTGGCTGGTTGAGTCCCGTGTCGGCGGCAGTGCTGCACGAAATCGGTTCGTTGGCCGTCATGCTCAACGCGATGAGATTGCTCTGGTTCGAACCTGCGCCGACAAGCCGCCTAGCCCGCTGGACTGAACAATTCGGACGCACAGCCGACGACATCGCCAAGTATCTTTCGCCGACACGCATCACGTTTTGGCTGTTGGATCGCGTGGAAATGCTTGTCCGCTTAGGGATGGCAGGTGTTGCGGTGGTTTGGCTGTGCTGGAACATCGTGCGAATCGACAGCGACGAATCTGCATTCGTGACGCGTTTCGGGAGGATCGAACAGGAACTTCCGTCCGGCTTGCACTGGCGTTGGCCGCCGCCGCTTGAGAATGTCCATCGGGCTCGAGTGGATGAAGTGCATCAACTGCCGATTGGGTTTCGTCCACCACAAGATGCGGAGGATGGGTCCTCCACCGCCGATACTGAGACGGACGGAACAATCGAGTGGGTTAGCGAACATCACAATGATCGAGGTCGCGGCGATGGTGAAGAATCACTTGTTCTTACGGGTGATGAAGTTCCCATCGAACTCACCGCCGAGGTTCAGTTTCAAATTCATGACCTTCACAAATTCAAGTTGGGAATGTCGGACCCAGAGCGAATGCTGCGATCGCTGGCGGAAACCGAAATTCGACATTTAGCCGCAGGGTTATCTTTGGACGCGATCCTCACCACGGATCGTCGTGAACTTGAAGAGCATTGTCGTGAAAGGATTGAACAGCGAATTCAGCGGACGAATATGGGAGTCACGATTGTCGCGGTGCGGCTGTTGGATGTGCATCCGCCGACATCGGTTGTGGACGCTTACCGTGACGTTGCCGATGCGATGGAACATCGAGAACAACTCATCAATCTCGCGTTGGAGTATGAGTCGCAAACTCTGTTAAACGTCGCCGGAGAGTCGGCATTGAATCGCTTGCAGGAGGGGACGGCGAATGGGTCACGCACTATCGATCCGGCTGCTTGGACAGCGGTCACGCAGTCATTGACTGCCGACGCGACGGAGACGGCAGACGAACAAGAATTCGAATTGGCCGGTCAGGCCGCGACCCGAATTTTGGAGGCACATGCTGCGGCGATTCGTTCACGCACTCAAGCTGCCGGCGACGCCGATCGGTTTCAGAGTCTCCTGCAAACCTATCGCCAACACCCCGCCGAGACCGCATTCGAAATTTATTGGCAGACCATCGTCGAGAACCTGACAGGTCGGGAAATGACGATTCTCGATCCGGCCGTGCAGGGACGACGTCGCATGTGGATCGGTGCGGGCGGTCCGATCACGTTGCCGGAATTCACACCGCAAACCGACAGCCTGGAATCCGTCGATCCGGTCGAGTAATCAGCGAAGCGAGACGATCATGCGAACTGAAAAAGAGAAAATGGTCTCAGGCGAATTCTACGATCCGTCCGATGCCGAGTTGATGCAAGAACGCATCCGAGCGCGGGAACTCTGTCTACGGTTGAATCACGCACCGCCCGGCAATGCCGAATTGTGTCGGGAGATCGTCGCAGAGTTGTTTGGCAGCGGTGGCGACAGTGTCTCACTCCAACCACCGTTCTTCTGCGATTACGGTCAAAATATTCATCTCGGGCAACGTGTGTTTTTCAATTTCAATTGCGTTGTGCTCGATGTCTGTCCGGTCGTCATCGGAGACTACACGCAGTTCGGGCCTGCGGTCCAAATCTACACAGCGAGTCATCCAATGAACGCCATGAAACGTCGTGGGAACGAGTTCGGCAAACCGATCGAAATCGGGGCGGATGTTTGGGTCGGCGGCGGTGCGATTCTATGTCCCGGTGTGAAGATCGGGGCGAAGACCGTGATCGGTGCCGGGAGTGTGGTTACAAAGGAAATCCCGGCCAGCGTGTTCGCGGCGGGGAATCCATGTCGGGTGATTCGCGATATTACGGAAGGTGATTGACCGATTCGACAGCCGCAACAATTTGCATTCGCCAAAAGACGACGGACTTCAATCGCCGATGGTCGCAGACTATGATTCGGCAACTCCCGGATCAACACCAATCTTGAATAAGGAACATCCCGTGGATCGAATTGTCGTCGATATTCTCTCGCGGTGGTTACATGTGATTTTTGCCATCGTTTTGCTTGGGGGCGGTATCTTTATTCGCTTCGTGTTGCAACCGGCTGCAGCAGAATTGCCCGAAGATCAGCACGCCGCACTGCACGGACGTGTGATCGCTCGTTGGAAACGTTTGGTGATGATCACAATTGGTTTGCTGCTGCTTAGCGGACTCTATAACTACATTTTCGTGATGATTCCAAAGCACAAGGGCGACGGTTTGTATCACGGGCTGATGGGCGGGAAGATGATTCTCGCATTTGTCGTATTTTTCCTGGTTTCCGCTCTGACCGGGAAATCGGCGGGCCTGCAAAAGATTCGCGATAACGCTCGATTGTGGACTTCCATCACAGTCGTCTTAGGACTTGTGATTGTGATGATCGCTGGATTCCTGAAAATTCGAGGGTAATCGGTGGAGCCTGACATCGAACGGCCCGCATTGGGAATTCGCCAACCCTGGGCCGAACTCATTCTACGCGGAATTAAAACCATCGAGGTCCGTTCGAGCCATACGAAACAACGTGGCACGATCTACGTCTACGCATCGAAAAAAGTCGCGAATACATCCGCAGCGAAGTTAGCGGCTGACGAGCACGAAATTGATCTCGATGCGTTGCCTCGGGGAGTGATCGTCGGGACCGTTCAAATCGCAGGTTCCAAGGCAACAACGCCGGAAGACGAAAAACAATCGTGTTTGCCACCGTCGCTGTTGGAAGGCAAGTTCGGTTGGCATCTCGAGGACGCGCGTCGGTTGGATGAACCACTTACTCCACGCTTTCTTCCCTACGGAGTCTGGTTTTATCCATTTCGACGGAAGTCGACCGCTGTGAACGGCGAATAGCGAGAAATCGGAATTGCTCGAAAAATCGTTTGGCACTCCGAGTTTTGTGACCTACGGTTGGGATGAGATATCCCACCACAACGAAACTTGGACGGTCCCTAGGTATTCCCGAACGGAATGCGGACCGCTGTACTCACGTTTTTCGGAGCAACCATTGATGAAGCCACACAGATTCCGAAACCTGTCTGACGAAAAGCCACTCCTCCGAGACCGGGAGAAGCGGCGTGGTGGTGCCATTGTGGTCATGTCGGCTGCAATGATGGTGATGATTTTGGCGATGGCGGCGTTTTCGCTCGATGTGGGCTGGATTTCGCTGACCAAGGCTCAGATGCAAAACGCCGTCGATGCCGGCGCCTTGGCTGCAGCGATGGAGTTGAACCCATACGCAGATCAAGATGATGTCGAAGAAGCAGCTCGACAAGCGGCCGGTCAAGTTGCCGCCTTGCATCGCGCGGGGGATAAGCCAGGCGTGAGTCTTGCGACCGGGAACGGCAGCGTCGAGTTTGGTCGACAGTCCTACGACCCCGATACGGGACAAACCATCTACACGTGGGGCAAGAGCGCCCGACCATACAACATGGTTAAAGTCACGGCCGAAAAACAAAAAATCGAAACGGGTGTGTCGACCGACGATCGTCGACTGCCACTTTTCTTTGGGCCGGTAATCGGGCACCCGAAAGCTCCACTGGAAACCCACGCGATCGCCACTTTCCAACCACGCGACATTGTGCTCGTGTTGGACTACTCCGCATCGATGAACGACGATAGCGAACTCCGCTCGATTGGTGCACTTGGCCAATCTGCCGTCGAAGACAACATCTATCAGATGTGGCAAGATCTCGGCTCACCAACCTACGGCAATATGGGTTTCTGGCCGGATTGGGTGACTGTTCCTGGTGAGGATGTCGATTTCGACGTGACCTGGAAGACAGACGAGGTTTACGTCAAAAAGACCGGGTCGAAGAAAATCCGAGCTATCTATCTCGAGTTTGCAAATGGCAGCTACGGGTACTGGACGACCAACACGAATAGCGGGACATGGAAAGGAACCGGGGGCAACAACGGGCAACGGATCACTTCTGCATGGGTCAACGACGGTGATGACTGGGAGGAGTTTGACTTCTATCGAAATAGCACGATCCGACGTGGCCTAGGCTTGGACGGGGTTTCGTATCCTTCAAGCGGCGACTGGGACGACTATATTGAGTACGCAAGATCGCATAGCAATAACATGCCCTGGTACGACGGTGATGTATACTCTGCGGGCTACCGACGGAAGTTTGGCGTGCTCACTCTGATTAACTTCTGGAACAAGAACAAACCGAAGCACAATCAAACGCCCGATCTTTGGAAAGCCAGCCAACAACCGATTACAGCGTTGAAAGACGCGTGCGATATCCTCTTGGATTATCTGGTTGCGGTTGCGGCGGAAGATCAGGTGGGGTTGTCGATCTACACGGCTGCTGATTCACACGGGTTACTGGAATCCGGATTAACCCACGACTACGGTTTGCTGAAGACGATTTCACGTCAACGACAAGCCGGTCACTATCACACGAATACCAACATCGGTGCCGGGATGAACAAAGGCCGGATCGAGTTGGAAAACAATGCCCGACCAAAAGCCTATCGAATGATGGTATTGATGACCGACGGTCTGGCGAACATGACTTCCACTGGAGCAAGTCCTGCAGACTACGCGATCGACGAAGCCCAATATGCGGCCGCTTCGGGAATCAAGATCATGACGATCAGTCTTGGGACCGGAGCCGACACCACATTAATGCAGCAAATTGCCGACATTACCGGGGGCAAGCACTTCAATGTTCCGGGTGGGCACGGCGTCGCCCAGTATACTGCCCAGCTGAAACAAACCTTCGGCGAAATTGCGGCTAGTCGTCCGTTGAAGCTGATTGAAGTTCCGTAAACGCAAAATGATTCCGATCAACGCCTCGGTTAGTTTCAGAACTGGCCGAGGCGTTTTTGTTGCGCAACGACGTCGTCAAACCTCAGTGCGAACCCAGCGGCCCATCGAGAACCAAGTGGCGGCCAGGACAGCCCGCAAGGCCATATCCCCACACATCCCAATCCATGCTCCCCATAATCCGCCGCCCAGTAAAACGCCACATACGTAAGCCAACGGCACACGGACCACGAACACGCAAATCAACGTGAAAAGGAGTGGAGAGAACGTGTCTCCGGCTCCGCGTAAGGCCGACCCATAGACGATCGAAATGATTAGCGGTATTTGGAACAACGCGACCATCCGAAAAGGATCAGCTCCGACTGCTCGGACTGCAGGGTCGTCGTGCATGATGTGGTAGATTTCGTCAGCTCCAAAATAGAAACTCGCGGTGACGAACACGCCGAGTAAAACGCATTGACGAGTCGCTTCGTGTCCCGAATGGATTGCCCGTTCGGGTCGCCTGGCTCCCAAGGATTGACCCACAAGGGTTGCAGCGGCGGCTCCCCATGCGACGGCAGGAAGATAAGTCATTGCTTCCACGCGAACACAAATGATGTGGGCAGCGAACGCGGCTTTGTCCATCGCGTCATCACCGAGATTTGCGACCACCATCAAGAACAAAAATTGTCCGCCCCACATAATGACGCCATCACCCGCCGCCGGTCCGCCAATACGAAGAATTCGTCGTGAGGTTTCTCCCCGCAGTTTCCATTCTCGCCAGCTCAGTCGAAAATCCCCTCTCCCCCGTGCGAGAACCGCGAGTATCAAAACGCAGCCGCAGATCCGCGCTACGACCGTGCCGAAGACGATTCCATCGATCCCGATGCCACCATCATCAGGCCAGGAAAGGGAACCGCCATCGAAGATCGGCCAGCCAAAGACGAGACACGTTGACACCAGCATATTGAGCACGTTGACCAGTCCGAGGATCGCCATCGGCGTTCGCATGTCACCTGATCCACGAAGTGCGGCCGAACCGGCTAACGTTAAGCTCGTGAATGCGAACGCAACGGCATCGATCCGCAGATATCGGACGGCATAGCGAAGAGTTTCGCCCTGCATTTGGAGTAGCGACGCCGCGACGGGGGCCAGCAACCATATGACGACGGAGAAAATGGCCCCTAAGACAACCGCCAATGCGAGCGAACGATTTAGCACGCGATTCGCGGTGGCGAAGTCCCCTGCTCCCCAACTGCGAGAGACTAAAGCCGTGGTGCCGACGGCTACCAAACTGAAAATCAATGACGCGAGCCAACCGACGTATGCCCCCAAACCGACAGCAGCAGTCGCTTCCTGACTGAGTCGGCCAGAGAGGTAGGTGTCGGTCAAACTGACACCAAAGCTCAAAGCTTGTTCGCAAAGCACTGGAAGTGCCAGCATGAAAACGGTCGAGCGGATCGATCCCGTCATCAAGGACGATTCCGCTGGCTGTTCGTCGCTCATTTGAGCAAGCCGTTAGCTCGCAATCGGTCAATGGCTTGCCCAAACGCGTCCACCGTTCGCTCGAGATGACTTGGCTCGTGAGTCGCACTCGACATTCCGCCCCAACCCATCCAATCAACGCCTCCGAGCAACAAGGCAGCCCGAAACGCATGCGTGAGCTGACGATCCACCGTGGAATCTAACCGACGAAAGTCGTTGTTGTAGGGGCGGAAATCATCGGTTTCGTCCCAGGACGGACCGTCGTAGTTCGGACAGATTCGTGTCAGCGAGTGCACACCGTAGGCAACCCAATCTGCCCCCTTCTGGATGAATAACTGGTTCAGGGCCCGCCGAAGATCGACTGCGTAACGAGTGGCTTTCTGGCAGGCCCCGCCATCCGCCAATTGCTCCAAAGCGGCGATTCCCGCGGCTGCCGACAAGGGATTCCCATTGTATGTGCCGGGGTGTTTCATCTTTTGTCCGAACGGGTTGTCGAACGCGATCGCCTCCATCAAATCGGCTCGACCTGCCAAACATCCGCCGGGAAGACCGCCTGCGAGAATTTTCGCAAGCGTTGTGAGATCGGGAGTCACGCCGGTTTCCGCCTGCATGCCGCCTGGATGGACGCGAAAGCCACTGATGACTTCGTCCATAATCATGTACACATCGTTTTGTTTCGTGACTTCACGAAGTTGCTGCAAGAATGGCACGTCGATCGGAACTTGCCCCCAGTGACCGCCGGTTGCTTCAACGATGACTGCCGCTGGTTGATGAGTTGCAATCGCTTGTCGTACGGCATCGATATCGTTCGGCGGGACGATGACGATATCCGTCGCCATGCCATCCGGGATTCCGGGAGTCGTATACTCTAGCTCGGCGGAATGCGGACCGTCACTGGCGATGATGAGTTGATCGTGCCAGCCGTGAAAGTGGCCGGCGAATTTGATGACCTTCGTCCGACCCGTCACGATACGAGCCACACGCAGGGCCATCAGTGTTGCTTCGGTGCCGCTACTGGTGAAACGGACCTTCTCGGCGGATGGCACCAACTGCTGCACCAATTCCGCCCATTGAATTTCCAATTCGTGACACGCCCCCCAGTGCGTGCCCTTCGCGACTTGATCCTGCACCGCCGCCACAACCGCCGGGTTGCCATGTCCGAGCAGCAACGACCCGTGCCCCATCCAATAGTCGACTAGCTCATGACCTTCCGGCGTCCACTTCAACGGCCCTTCAGATCGCTCGACATACACCGGAAAAGGCGTGAGATAACGCCCATCGTGCGTCACCCCACTCGGGAAACACGCCGATCCGCGTTCATACAACTTCGCGGAATCTGCGAATCGCTGTTGATATTCTGTGACCAAGCTTGTCGTGACGGTCGACATTCCTGAAACCTTATTTCAGACCAGACAACATTGAGGGGCACGCCTCTCTACTTACTTCCGCGGCACGTTGAAGTCACCGTCCACGTTTCGCCAGACCGTGTGTAGGTGGTTGGCGTCGTTTTGGGTGTTGTTGTACTCGATGATGAAGGTATCACCTTGCACGACATAGTGATGCCGTTCGTTGACTTTGTCGCTGCCCCACCAGGCGAAGCGAATGCCTTCCCAACCGGCTTTGTTGATCCGCTCGCGACGGTCAGCTTCCACGTCGGCGGGCATGTTCTTGAGATATTCAGACAACAACTCCCGCAGGAGTTTCTTCTGTTGTTCGTTCATGTCACCCGCTGCCAAACCGACAGCTTCCGTGACAACTGGTTGTGCTTCCCCGCCGCCACGGATGTCGTCCGGAGCATCTTTGCTGATCCAAATCGTTTCGATTTGCTCGGGATCAGTGACGGCCAGGATCTGACGAGCCAAGTCCTCTTCCGGACCAAGCACCCGGATTTTTCGTTTCGGACCGGCATCGACCAACGCGGGATTGGCTCCGAAGAATTCCGGTGTCGAGCTAACCACGCGACCGTCTTCGATCGTGTAGTTGAGCGACAGGTGATGACCTTCCACCCGCCAACCCCATGAACCGCGTGGGCTCGGTTTTCCGAAAACGCTGAAATAGTATTTTTGTGGATCACGGCGGTCCCGGCGATATTCCCGTTCGCCGCCTTCGAGTAGGAACAGGATTTCTTCGAGGCTCATGACATTGACGGCTTGATCGTAACCGGCTTCCGACAAACCCGCTTGCAGCAGTTCCTCAGCGGATTTTCGGGCGGCACCTTCAAGATCCTTCAATGGCAACCCCTTGCGTTCCCGCGGAATGAAATGCCAGTTCAAACGCTCGTCGCTTTTGAACGCGAAGGTCGCTTGTTCTTTTTGCTCTTCGTTCAACGTATCCAAGAACCGCTCGGCGGCCACGATCATTTTTTGACCCGCTGGGTCGGCTTTCTTCTGGTTCTGAGCCGTGACTGTCAGCAACACTCCGAAACAGCCCAAAACCAACACAGAGAGCAGCAGTTTCTTACGAGCCATGGGAATCCTTTGTCCGAATCAAGCAAAAATTGGAAAATGAACGTCTTAAGTTTCTCGTTGCAAGTCGAATGACGAACCGTCGGGCTAAGAGGGGCGAGCCGAAGAATTTTTAGGTCTTTCGACAATCGGCTCTTCGCAAACTCATCCCGGTGGCCAAGTCAGCTTACGACCGCCAAGCACATGCAAGTGCAGATGATCGACCGATTGGCCGCCATCCGGCCCGGAGTTGGCGACGACGCGGAAGCCATTTACGAGTCCTTCCTGTTCAGCCACCTTGCGGGCGACCGTCAGTAAGTGACCCATCACGGCGGAATCGTCATCGCACGATTCCTTCACCGAAACAATGACCTTCTTCGGCACGACAAGAAAGTGTGTCGGAGCCTGCGGACTGACATCTTTGAAAGCAATGCAGTCTTCGTCTTCAAAGAGAATCTCTGCCGGGATCTCACGCGCGATGATCTTTTCGAAAATCGTACGGTCCGAACCAGTGGCATCCGAGCTTGTCGACATTGATGACTCCTCGCAATCGTGCGGAAGATCGGCGTTTGTTTGTGTGTCTGAGCATAACGAGTCAAACTCCGTTTCCCAACCCAACGCCCTTGCCGCATCGGGAGCGAATTGCCACAATTCCCGGATGCCTGGTCCCAGATCGACCGCCTCATTTGAATGACACTTACGCGAATGGAACCGCGACCATGTCCGAAACTCCGACGCCCGAAAAAACACCGACCCACTTCATCCACAAAATCATCGAGCAAGATCAGGCCGCCGGCAAAAATGATGGTCGCGTTCACACTCGCTTTCCGCCCGAACCGAACGGATATCTGCACATCGGGCACGCAAAAAGCATTTGTTTGAACTTCGGGACGGCCAAAAAATACGGTGGCAAATGTAATCTGCGGTTCGACGACACGAATCCGGAAGCCGAGGATGTGGAGTACGTCGATTCGATCCGCGACGATGTGCGCTGGTTGGGTTTCGATTGGGACGATCGCGAGTTTTTCGCCAGCGATTATTTCGATCAGCTTTACGAATGGGCGGAGAAACTCATTCAAGACGGGAAAGCGTATGTCGATAGTTCGTCGCTCGAAGATATTCGGGCCGGTCGCGCGGGGTGGGACAAAGCCGGTCAAGAAAGCCCGTACCGCAACCGTACGCCGGAGGAGAATCTCGACTTGTTTCGCCGGATGAAGGCGGGCGAGTTCAAGGACGGCGAACATGTGTTGCGGGCGAAGATCGACATGAATTCGCCAAACATGAATCTGCGTGATCCGATCATGTACCGCATTCGTCACGTCCCCCATCACCGCACCGGTGACACGTGGTGCATCTATCCCATGTACGACTGGACGCACGGCCAAAGCGATTCCATCGAAGGCATAACCCACTCGATTTGCACGTTGGAATTCGAGAACCATCGTCCGTTGTACAACTGGTACATCGAGCAACTGGGAATTCATCATCCGCAGCAAATCGAGTTTGCGCGGCTAAATCTCACCTATACGGTGATGAGCAAGCGGAAGCTCTTGGAACTCGTTAAAAACGGATTGGTCAACGGATGGGATGATCCAAGGATGCCGACGATTTGCGGAATTCGCCGACGCGGCTACACGCCGGAAGCCATGCGGGCGTTCTGTGATGAAATCGGCGTGACGAAATACAACAGCCTGACGGATCTCGCTGTGCTAGAGAACGCCGTTCGGGCCGATCTCAACAAACGCTGTGAACGCCGAATGGCCGTGCTGAATCCGCTCAAGGTTGTCATCACGAACTACCCGGAAGACCAAACAGAGATGTTGGAAGCCGTCAACAATCCTGAGGACGAGTCCGCAGGTTCGAGAGAGATACCGTTCTCGCGGGAACTCTACATCGAACAAGACGACTTCATGGAAAATCCACCGAAGAAGTTTTTCCGGCTTGGTCCTGGGCGGGAAGTTCGGTTGCGATATGCGTTCTTCATCAAGTGCGATGAAGTCGTCAAGAACGACGCTGGTGAGATCGTCGAAATCCGCTGCACCTACGACCCGGAAACTCGTGGCGGCAACGCACCAGACGGTCGGAAAGTCAAGGCGACACTCCACTGGGTTTCGGCGGAGCACGCCGTCGATGCGGAGGTGCGGTTGTACGATCATCTTTTCGAGGTCGAAAACCCGGCGGACGTGCCCGAGGGCAAGGATTGGAAAGAGTTCTTGAACCCGAACAGTTTAGTCACTGTCACAGAGGCGAAACTCGAACCCAGTCTGAAAGACTTGGAAGTCGGCGAACGTGTGCAGTTCGAACGACTCGGTTACTTCTGCGTCGACAAAGACACTACGCCAGACAACCTTGTTTACAACCGCACCGTGACCCTCAAAGATTCTTGGGCAAAGGCCAAGAAGAAGTGATCCTCTGCTTGGAATACGATCTAGCTCGCGAATAGTAAGGTGGACTGGAAGCGGTATTACCGATCCAGTCCGCTTCTCACATGCTGACGACCTGAGACAAGACGTTGTCAACCGAATTGGTATTTGTGGCTAAACGTCTTCGACCATTTATAGTGTTGTCCTACTTTCGTCACCGCATTTTGTAGCATCACATTCATGATCGTCTGGAACGTGTTGCTTAGGCTCATCGGTATCGATGTCTCGCGGCTTCGGTTCTCGGATCAGAGCTTGGCCATAGGCCGCGTTTTGCCGGACGCTTTCGTCGGGGTCAGAAAGCAGCGGTTCGAGGAACTTGTCCGCCTTCATTTCCTGTAAAGCTTTTTTGGTTTTCCGGGACGCGGTGCTGATTGCCCCTAAATTACGGGCTGCGGATCGTCGCACGATGGGCGATGGATCTTTGAGCATTGAGATCACAATCTTCGCGACCGCTTTGGGGCGTTTCTTTCCCTCCCGCCGAACAATCGAGGCACAGGTGAAGGCTAAAAGTTCTCGATAAGCCGAATCAAGACTCTCCTCGTCGGTCAACTCACCCGCATCTTCTTTTTGAATGTAAGACGCATGCTCTTCAATGCCCGCGACCGCATAACGAATCAATGGTTCGAGTTCTCCAGTCGTCTCATACAGACCGATGTGCGCATTGTGAACGACGCCAAAATACGCATCATCAGTCGCCTTTTGTAAGAGTTCGACGACACGCGGTTTGTCTGACTTCAGCGTGATGAGCGTCGATACGACTGCGCTCCGCACCCGACGATCGGAACTCTCAAACCATGGAAGTAAACGCATGGCGGAGGCTTCCGTATGCTTGAGGATCGGAACGTATGTGGAAGCCGCGTTTCGCACGGTTTGATCGTCATCGCCAAGCCGATCCATCAAGACCTGCGGACAAATCATCTCGCGGTGCAGACAAATGACGGCATAGGCATGTACCGCGGCCTCGCGAACTTTGGCGTTCTCGTCCGCGCATGCAGCTTCAATCGGGATTAACAGCGACCGAGTGAACCGAACCGCGTCTTCTTTCCGAGTGCCTTGAATCCGTTGAAGAGCTTTGATTCGGACTTCACTCGGTTGGGACGAGTTCAATTTCTCTAGCGTACTCGCCGAATTAATTGCGTCTTCGCTTGCCACGATTGAGACGTGACAAGCGAACGCAATAGAAATCGTGAACATAATGTGCCAACGCGTCTTGAGAAAAGCGCGTCTCACAAGTTTCAGCCTGTCGAGATGCAACGACATACGTTCGCCTCAGAATGCAGTCCACGTTTTTGCATGACGACTGGCTTCTGTGGACCTAGTACTCGCGAGGTCGCACTCGGCCTTGCACACGGTAGGGTAAACCCATGATGCGAAGAAAGCCCTCGGCATCGTTCTGGTTGTAGCTGCCGCCAGCTTCCATGCTGGCAATTTCGTCGTCGTACAGACTATTCGGGCTGGTCCGGCTCGCGACGAGGATATTGCCCTTGTACAAGTTCAAGGTCACTTCACCAGTGACGGGCTTCTGTGTTTCCTTGATGAAGGCCATTAGAGCGTCCATCTTGGGCACGTACCAGAACCCGTAATATACCATCTCGGCGACTTCCGGACTGAGACGATCACGGAAGTGGGTCAGGTCGCGATCGAGCGTCATTTGTTCAATTTGCTGATGGGCGGCGTAGAGCACCGTCATGCCGGGGGCTTCGTACACGCCTCGACTCTTCATGCCAACGAAGCGGTTCTCGACGATATCAATCCGCCCCACTCCGTTGCGACCACCGATCGTGTTGAGTTCTTCGACCATCTCCAGAGCATTTTTGGGTTGGCCATTGATCGAAACGGGCACGCCGGACTCGAAACCAATCGTAACTTGTTCCGCTTGATCCGGCGCATCTTGCGGTGAGACACCCATGCCGAAATCGACCGTCGCGAATCCGTCGGTCGTCAACTCTTCAAGCTTCCCGGCTTCGTAAGAGATGTGCAAGACGTTTTCATCCGAACTGTACGGCTTCGCCACCGATGCTTTGACCGGAATGCCTTTTTCCTCGCAGTATGCGATCATTTCGGTCCGACCAGGGAATTTGTTGCGGAAGGCATCGATTCGCCATGGGGCGATGATCTTCACGCCCGGGTCGAGCGCTTCGGCGGCGAGTTGGAATCGACACTGGTCATTCCCTTTACCGGTCGCACCGTGTGCGTAGGCGTCGGCTCCCACTTCCCGAGCCACTTGCAAGCAAATCTTCGAGATCAGCGGGCGGGCGATCGATGTGCCGAGGAGATAAATATTCTCGTACTTCGCCTGCCATTGGAGGACAGGAAACGCGAAATCCCGGCAAAGTTCCTCGCGGACGTCCTCGATGCGTGCTGACTTCGCCCCGTTGTCGTGAGCCTTCTTTAAAATGGCTTCGCGGTCTTCACAGGGTTGGCCAAGATCGACATACACACAGTGCACATCGTAGCCTTCATCTTGCAGCCATCCCAAAATGACCGAAGTGTCCAATCCGCCTGAATAGGCAAGCACGCAGCTAGGCATCGAAAGTTGTCCGTGGTTGGTTGTCAGTAGATAGTCGCATTTTCCGCTTGCACTATAATCAACGCGGAAAAACTGTGCCACAGTCCGGAACGATGGGAAGTTGGGAGATCAATATCGTGTCTGTATACCCCTGGCAACCGGACTCCTATCGGATCACGACGACCGAGCCAAGGTTCGCGGAAATCGCCGAGGAATTGTTTCCCCTCGTTTGCCGATTCGATTTCAACACCCCCGGGTTTGCCCTCGTCGATCTGGGAGCCGATTTCGGTTCGCGAAATTTACGCCGGGCGATGGTCGCGATGATTGCCGAGTTCGATCGCTTGTTCCAAGCCGTAAATGGCAGGCAGTTGGCTATGCGGTCGCTGACACGGTTCGATCAGCAAACCACCACGAAACCACATCGCGACGGTTCCGAGGAGGAGTCGGTACTGGTATTGGGCTACGAAGCCACGCCGATCGAAAGCCGATTGTTTATGAGCGATTTCAGCGTATGTGCTGGTTCCGAAGGACTATACCCGGCAGAGTTCCTGGAGAAATTCAACCCGATGTATTCTCGCGGGGCGAAGTTGTTGGCGCCATTCACGACGGAATTGACGGCGTTCGATCCGAGTCACTTCCAGATTGTGTTGGTCAACAATAGCAGCGCTAATGGGCGACTCGACGGCAAAACGTTGCAAGGTGTTTTGCATCACGCGGACGTTCCACACCCCCGCACCGACGCGCAGCGAATCATCAATTCTATTGTGCTGACACCCGGGCCGATTGACAGCAAAGAGAAACCGCTGCCGATCGAGGAGCGACAACGGTTCTTGGAGTCTAACGAACTCAGCGAATACTAAGCCGGTCGGTTACTCGCTGGGTGTGTCCTCGCTGCGGGTTTCGACGGTGACGGCCATCACGATGGGCGAGGTGGGATCGTCGCCGCTGATCAGTTCAATTTTTTCGATCGAATCCGGCCGCTGTGGTTTGATGTTGAGATACCGCACCTGTTGTCCCCCTTCGAGACGGAAGGCGAATTCTGAACCCGGGACGTCTACGCGACGAATGTAGTCAGCGAACTCTCGGCCATTGAGAAGGTCGTGGTCTTCGGTTTCTCCGTCGGCGTAATGCAGCCGGACGGTCATCGAGACCGTAGAACCCCGATGAGCTGGGAATCCCCAACCGCTGACGCCGCTGAGGAAGTGGATCACAGTTGCCGATGTGTTGCATGGCAGACTGACCGACTTGGGCATTCGTGGAGGTTGGCTCCCTTGCGGACCGTGCAGCAGAATGATGTTCCGTTGCCGACCGCCGTCAGGGTCGATCACCGAGAACGGAACATCATGGAAGGTTTTTGGCGACCAGTCCGCGAAAATCATCCGATCCAGACCGTTTGGGGCGGTGTGGAACAATGGTGTTGTGCTGATTGCGGTCGCGGCTTTCGCGAGCGGCAACTGTACAAACCGGCCTTTTTGTGTGAGGAATTCGAGCAGGTCCGTGAGTTCCTCAGCAGACATTTGCTTCTCGAAACCCTCGGGCATGATCGATTTCTTCGAAGCGATTAACTCTTCGATGTCTTCGCGAGGAATTGCGTGTCGTTTGCCTTCGGTGTCAACAAGTTCGACTGCCGTTCGCGATTCTGCCGCCAACATCCCGGTAAACACGCGGCCTTCACTTGTCAGTACCGTGTAGCTGCGGAAGTTGCCTTCGACGCTACGGCTCGGGTCGATGATGTTGGTTAGGAATTCGACTTTGGGATGCACCGCCATTCCGGTCAGTTCCGGGCCAACTTTCTGCCCTTCTTTGCCGTGCACGTGACATTTCGCACAATGCTTCTTGTACATTTCGAAGCCACGTTTCGCGTCCCCGTGTTGTTCCGTCACAGCAAGCAACGCCTGAAGGACTTTCTCGCGGTCGGGGTTGGGCAAACCACCACCCGCTTGCATCACCTTTTGCGCCGCTTCGCGGATTGCTTGATTCGGGTGATTGCCGAGTGCAGTTTGCTGATCAAGCGACAGATCCGAAAGTTGCACATCGCCGTCAGCCAGACCATCGACGAGTGTTTCGGTCCAATCCGGTCGGGACATCAACGTCTGTAGTGCAATCCGACGAACAGCGGGTGTTGCGTTCGGAACGAGTTCGACAAGCGTTTCGCCGACCTCCGAAACTTGGCTCCTCTGCGTTGCCGCGATCAGGGCTTCTGCAAGTGGCGGAGCAGTTCGCGGTGTGATGAGGTTCAACAGTTTTTTCGTCGCCTTCGCATCATTCGGACGAAAAGCAACGAGTTGTCGAGCTGCTGCCGATCGTTCTTCGAGGGACTTCGATTCGTCGCGGATCGATTTCAGAAACGCATTCACGATTTTCGTCACTTGTCCATCGAGAACCGAAGTACCCCAGCGACTCGCTAGGGAAACTAACGGCGGTACTGCGGTCGGCGGCAGTGTTTCGGCCAGATCGACGAGTTGCTTGGCATCCTCATGATACATCTCGCTCGCCCGGTTCGCAGGCCATCCACGTTCCAGGCCAACGATTGTCGCGGTAGCGAGTGTCGGATTCATGGAAACAAGATACTTGACGAACAACGGAGCATCAGTGCTCGACCCTCCGCGACCGATATGTTCGGCCGTGCGTTCGGTGATCGCGACGAGATCGGCTTGCGGTTCGCTCTTGAACTCGTACCTCGCGAGTTGCCGGAAGAAGTCGGTTCCCTGATTTGCGGCAGCACTGGTCAGGGCGTCAATCAGCCAACGATTGTTTCGTTGCTCGCGACTGACATGATTTGCCGCGTTGTTCGCGCTTGAGACCGTAGCAATTGCGGCATCTGGACTCGCCGGCAAATCTGCGAGTTTCAAGTAAGCCGCTAAGCGAACTTGGGCGTCTAGGTCATCGAATACACCGGATTCCGCCAGCGGGTCAATCGCTTGATCGTCGTTGGGGAGGACCTGAATCGCATTGCGTCGCACGCCGGCGGAGGGGTGTTTCAGTGCCGACTCAACGGCGTTTCTCACGGTTTGATCTTGGTCAATAACCCCAAGCCCTCGAAGCGTCTGCAACGCATGAATCGCCCCCGGATTCAGTCCGATGGCATCGTAACTTTGGTCCTGCACCAGCTTAACGAGTTGTGGAACGATGTCTGTTTCGCCGCGTTCGATCAGCAATCGTTGGGCGTGCAATCGCCATAACATGGTCGGATGAGTCAGGTACCGCACGAGTTTCTTTGGATCGGCAGTGTCGAGCGGTTCCCAGAGCATGGCGAAGTTCATCGGCTCTGTGGAAACAACACGGATAATGCGGCCGTGCTTTTTGTCTCGTAGATCTGTTTCATAAGCGTTGCCTTTGCCGGTTTTGAAACCACGCGGCGTGGGGTTATGTTGCACGATGTAGTTGTACCAATCGAGCACCCACACGCAGCCATCGGGACCAACTTCCGCCATGATCGGCGCGGCCCATTCGTCATCTGCAGCTACCAGATTGCACGGACTGTGGGACTTGAACGACGCTCCATCCCGATTCAACACGAATGTGCCGACCAGGTGTCCGGTTGGTCCGCAGACGAACGCCGTGCGGTTCCACCACTGCTCGGGATAGGCTCGTGCTGTGTATAGTGCGTGACCGGCACCGGCGGTGTAGCCACCGTGATGGTCGACTTGCCGCACTTTATCGGTGATCGGATCAAACAAGTGGGAGTCGGCGATGTAGTCGGCCATCAGATCGGGTGTCCAACCGCGAACTTTCTCATAATACCGATTGGGAATCGGCATGAAATAACTTGGGTAGTGGTTTGCGGTCGAGCCGAAAATCAAACCTTCTTCACTGATTCCCAGCCCCCACGTGTTGTTCGATGTCGAGCGGACAAATTCCAGCTCCGCGACCTTCGGTGGGTCGGCATTGTCGAGCCGAAAGCGAAAGAAACCCATGCGGAAGCCGGGTTGTTGTTCGCCGTTGATGATTGGTTTGGAGTCGTTGTAACCCTGCATCCCCCAGAACCAACCATCCAGGCCATAGCGAATGTTGCTGACGCCGCCGTGTGTGTCGCCGAGTTTCCAGTTGTCGATCAGTACGGTTTTGACGTCGGCTTTATCGTCGCCGTCGGTGTCTTTCAGGAAGAGTGTTTGGGTGCCGTTCTGCACAATCGCTCCACCCCGAGCGAACGCAATGGCCGTGGGAATCGAAAGGTTCTCCGCGAACACGGTGAACTTGTCGGCTTTGCCATCACGGTCCACATCTTCACAGATCCGAATGCGATCGCGTCCCCGGTTCTCGGGTTGCAATTCGTTGGGGTAATCGACGGTTTCACAAACCCAGAGTCGCCCGCGGTGATCCCAGTTCATCGAGATCGGTTTGCCACCGAGTTGCGGTTCGGCGGCGTGAAGTTGGAGTTCCATTCCGACTGGCGTGACGTAGTGTTTCAGTGACTCTTCCGGCGTCAATGGCTTCTGCATCAGACTTCGAGCTTCGCCCTGCGTGCCCCACTTTTCGCTCGCCGTGTAATTGGGGATTTTGGGGCCAACGTCGATGTACTCAAACTTCGGCAGACCATCCGGGACCTTGGTCATTTCCGGAGTTTCGAAGCGTTTTCGCTCTTTGTATTCCGCGATTTCAGAAAGATCGCGGTCGCAAGCCCAGCGGATTCCACGTTCGATCAGGTTGTGAAAACCAGGATGACTCCAGGTGCGGGCATCGTGTCCCCAAGCCGTGTAGAACACGC
The DNA here is from genome assembly GCF_984380535.1 of Thalassoroseus sp. NCBI lineage: Bacteria > Pseudomonadati > Planctomycetota > Planctomycetia > Planctomycetales > Planctomycetaceae > Thalassoroseus > Thalassoroseus sp. Next base: position 129,326 of record NZ_CFHRBF010000001.1, on the reverse strand, counting down.
GACCGTTGCCGTGTGTTCGCACCCATGTCCACGGTTCCACTTCATTGCCATCCGCTTGCATACCGCCTGGACGGACTTCAAGAATCGTGCGATCGTTAGTGGTGCGATGATGGACGTAGGTCTCATCCCAACTTTCAAACCCACCGAAGCCCCGCATCAGCGGATGCTCGCCGTTCACGATTCTCGTCGAAACCGTGCCCGTGCCGTGCTTTTGGAACTGACCGCCAACTAATTCGATGTACTTCGGCGAATTTAGGAAACAATACGTCGCACAGTGCAACGGCACGAAACCTTTTCCGGACGCAACATACTGCAGCAACGCTGTTTCTTGTTCCGGCGTGATCGACTCGTGGTTCGCGTAAACGATAAGCCCATCGAACTGTGAAAGCGTTTCCGCATTGAGGGCTTTCGGTTCGTCGGTGTATTTCAGGGCAATATTGCGTTGCTCCATTACAGGAGCCAATTGCGCGAAGCGTTCAGCCGGCCGATGATGACCGTTGTCGCCCAGGAACAGAAGCCGAAGGGACTCGTCGGCCGCGATCACCGAAGAACTGGCCAGACAGCACATCCATGTCAAGAAGAAGTAGCGAAGCATGACAGAAACTCTTGAGAGAAATGAGTCGGCAGTGTGGTGCCACAATGTCTCGAACTGATGTCGATAACGGGATTCCTACAGAGTAGAGAAATATTGGCCGAAATCTCAAGTGTTCAAGAAATCCAAGCGGAAAACGCTGGGGAAATCGGCTGTTCGAACTGGCCATGAAATCGCTTGCTGGTTTGGTCTTCCCGGGACCACGGTGGTTGGAAGACGACCGTCATCGGAGGGCTGATCAGAAGATATTCCCGGCGAATCGCCTGTAGAAACCCTTCGGCATGGCGTTTGCTTCGGGCTTTAGCATCGTCCGCCAAATATCTCGCATTAGGAGAACAGAGCATGATTACTAGCGAAGAACTCAAGGGTAGTTGGAAGCAGTTGCGTGGTAAGGTCGAAGAGCGTTGGAGTCAGCTCTCTTCGAACGATCTCGACGAGGTCAATGGAAATGTCGATCAGTTGGTCGGCGTGCTTCAAAAGAAGACCGGACAAGCGCGGCAGACTATCGAACGCGAGCTGGACGAACTTCTGTCCGCGACGTCGAGCGGTGCCAGCGGAATGGCTGAGAAGTTGGGGGCCTACTCCAAAGAGGCGAACGAGTACGCGGCCCACGTCGCTGAGCAGGCTCGCGAGCAATACATGCGTATGGCTGGTGAAGTCCGCGACGGCTACAACCAAGCCGGCGACTATGTCAAGAAGCATCCAGCAGAATCCGTCGCTGCCGCGTTCGGTACCGGTCTGATCGCCGGTGTGATCCTGGGGCTTGTTGTCCGTCGATAGTCCGTCGTGCGTCTTGTTTGGCTCGTGTGTCGTCCTCGTTATCGTCTTAGAATGGAAGAAAACCAATGCATAATGGAACCGAAGCCGCAACACAACCTCGCCCGGCACAGTCGGAAAATGAAGCCGGCGGTAGCCAATATTCTCTTGATCGCATCTCGGAAGTCTGTCGCGAGCATCCCATGACTTCGCTCATGGTCGGGCTCGGTGTTGGTCTTGGCACCGGGTTGCTGATCGGAACTGTCCTTGGTGGAAGTTCACGATCATCGTCGAGTCACGCTTACTTCGACAAAATCAATCGACGAGTTTCCGAAGCACTTGCCGATGTCGTCCCACAGTCGTGGCGATAAATCGGTTCGTGTCCTGTTCGGTGTGATGTGTAATCGCCAGTCAGTTTGAAGTGCCCGCGGAGATTAGTGCAGTGAGTGAACTCGATCGAGCCACACAGATTCGCCGAAGCATGGCGTATGTGCGTCATGAACTCGATGAAGAGGCAAGTGATATCCGGGAGAGTGCACAAACACTTTCCGACTGGCATTACTACATCAAGAACTATCCATGGGCCTGTGTCGGTGCAGCAGCCGTGATCGGCTATCTTGTCGTGCCGCGTAAGCTAGTCATTGAGCGTCCCGATCCGGAGACGCTCGAGAAACTAGCACGCAAGAATCACCTAGTCGTCGATCGCAAGCCGGAGAAACAGGCAAAGTCAGGCTTGATAGGAACAGCGTTCAGTTTCGTCGGTGGCCTCGTACTGAAGACCGCAATGACACAATTGGGTCATCAGTTGGCGTCTGTCATGGATGGCTCGCGAAACCGCGGTAGTGCGGAAGATGCCGGTTCAGCCTATCAGTCTGCCGGCGGAAATTCGCAGGCAACATAATAACAAGCGACAGAGGAATCTGAGGATATGCAACACCGTTGGTCCGAACTCGCTGGCATTCGCCCCGAGCCAACATTTGATTCCAGTTCAGATGTCAAAGGCTCTTCGAAATCATCGTCTACTTTTAATCTAGAGTGGCTTGAACAATGTACCCGTCACAACATCGTCAAGAACCCCAGAACAGCACTCGGGATCGCGCTGCTTACGGGTCTACTGGCAGGCTACTGGGTGAAGAGGTAGACCGTCAGTACCGTCGCGGTTCACAGCCGTCTGGCGTATTTGAACAAATTCGTCATCTGGGCGTCGATTTTATTACCCTTGCCGAGTTACAAGGCGAATTGCTGCGTGTCGACAGTCGAGACGCCATGCGACAACTCGTCTGGCCGATCGTGCTATCGATCATTGGCATTGGTTTTATTGTCGGTTGTTTCCCTTTAGCTGTGTTTGGCGTGTCCTGGTGGTTGGCCGACAAAACCGAACTCACACTTGCAGGCGCATCACTTCTTGTGTCCGGTTGTGGACTTGTGATCTCTGCAGCCATTTTCTACGGAGCATGGCGAAGCCTGACCCGTGTCTGGGAATACTTCAACCGCTCGCGGGAAGAGTTTAAACAGAATCTTGATTGGGTTAAGCGAATGCTTGCTCAGCGTCATTGATCGTGGGCTAACAACGATCGACTTCATTTAAGAACTCAGCTTTACTAGTGGCATCATCCAAGTGATGTGCGTTGTACCGAACTGAAAGGATATATTCATGGTAAGTCATGCGACAGAGACGACGAAAACTCAATCGGCTCCATTGCCTCGCCCGGGGGAACCGCTTCATCCGGCGGATGATGTCGTCAATTATGTGAAATCATATGCTCGGCAAAACCCAGGAACCGCTGCCCTGTGGTGTTTTGGGGTTGGCTTTATCATTGGATGGAAGCTAAAGCCTTGGTAAGTCGTTTACCGTCAACTGTGATGGTGCCTTTTTGCATTTTTGCTAGACTCGAACCAACAGAGACTCAAATTGCAACGCAGACGCGAAGACGCCCATTAGGATTGTATTGAGAAATCCTGTAACCGTACTCGTGTTGGTATTGCAGAGGCGTATTAAACAATGAGTACGGGAAGCCCTGCGATTATGAAAGACTCTTCATCAACGTCGACGGTCGACTCCAAGACCGTCGACGTTGAGTCGTCTGTAGACCAAGAGACACCAAGCCACGTCGTTGGTGACGACAAAGACGTTGGAAACTGGAGTTGGGAGCCCGGTCAGCTGAGTCTCATGATTTTAGCTGGCTTGGCGATCCTTCACACACTTTACTTTGCGAAAGCCGTTCTGTTTCCGGTCTCACTCGCCTTTGTATTGTTCTTTCTGCTATCGCCAGTCGTTCGCTTTTTGACTCGCCTTTATGTTCCTGAAATTCTAGCGGCGACGATCGTCGTTCTTTCAGCGACCTTGCTTGTTGCATTGGCGGCATTAGCCCTCTTTGGTCCGGCATCAGACTGGGTCGCGGAAGCACCGGAGACACTGCAAAAGGCCCGGGAACGACTGAGTTTCCTGATAGAACCGATTACTCAAATGGACGCCGCCACTGATAAGGCCGCAGCACTAGCAACCGACGAAGAGGATGTCGAGAAAGTCGTTGTTAAGCAGCCGGGTGTTTCAAATGCTATCGTAAACACAACAGCTAATATCGCCGCCGCAACTGGTATTACATTCGTTATGTTGTTCATGATGCTCGCAATGAGTCATCGAACGTTGAATACTATTGTCGAACTTGTGCCAAATGTGAAAGATAAGCGGGCGGTTGTGGAGTTGGTTCGAGAAGTCGAACGCGGAATTTCTGGCTATCTCATTACGGTCTCAACGATCAATATTGTGTTGGGCATCGTCATTGGGATAGCGATGGCCCTAATCGGATTGCCTGACCCGTTGTTGCTCGGGATCATGGCGGGGACGTTAAACTTCATTCCGTTCATCGGCTGTTTTGCCGGGGCTGGTATCACGTTCTTGATCGCGATCGTATCTCTGGAATCGACCGGCATGGCTATGCTAGCTCCAGCGGTCTATATCGCGATTAACTCACTCGAAGGAAATGTGATCACGCCCATGATGCTTGGACGACGCATGGAACTCAATCCTGCAATCGTTTTCTTAGGCATCGTGATCTGGGGATGGGCTTGGGGCATTGGCGGTGCACTATTATCGGTCCCAATGCTAGGGATCCTGAAAATCACGTGCGATCACTTTGTCAAACTCAAACCCGTGGCGAGATTCTTAGCGGGCTAAAACGATTGATGTCTTAAATGACTAGTCTAGAGTCGATAGACATTATCGCACTGTAAGCAGTCCTCCAACGACGGCCTAGTCGGTTGAGTTTTCAACGGTGCCGTTTGGACGGGGGCGATGACGTCGACGTGCTTCAGTCATTGCCAAGGTGTGGCGAAGCTTGTTGATGTTTAATGGCTTGAGAATATGCTGGTCGAAACCGGCCTCGAACGCCCGCTGTTGATCATCAGGCTGTCCATATCCGGTCAACGCGATCAGGAACAGCGATTCAAAACGATCGTCGCTTCGGAGTCGTTGGGCAACGTCATAGCCAGACAGAATCGGCAAACCAATGTCGACAATAGCAATATCAGGTTGAGTCTTTTCGATCAGTTCCAGGCCTTGTTCTCCATCACTCGCGATGAAGACTTCGTGACCATCAAGACGAAGTAACGCCGCTAGCATTTCGCGATTATCCGGCAAATCGTCGACGATCACGATTTGACATGGCGCGACGTTCGCACACTCCTCGCTATCACTCGTGAAGTCTTTGGCTAGCGGATCTTGACTTAGCGGGATACGAACTTCAAATGTGCTGCCTTTTCCCGGGCCGTCACTACGAACATTCACCGTTCCGCCATGAAGTCCCACAACTGATTTCACAAGTAACAGGCCGATTCCTAAGCCACTTTCCGACTTGTTCATGAGGCGATCGGCTTGAACAAACAAATCAAAGATTCGATCGATGTCTTCAGCTTTGATACCAATGCCCGTATCTTGGACTTGCAGAACCGCATCATTTTCATCGGACGACAGCCGCAAACAAACACTCCCCCCACTTGGGGTAAACCGCGTCGCATTGGACAGCAAGTTCATGACGACTTGCTGAAGACGGACTGTGTCGCCGCTAACGTAAACGGGTTCCTCGGGAAGTTCCAAGTGGAAGTCGATATCTTTCAGCAAATGCGAGGCTGACTCGGCCCAATCGTTGACTCGTTCAGCAAGATCGAAAACTTGACTGTCCAATTCGAGTTTATGACTCGTAAGACGGGACACATCAAGGAGATCGTCGAGGAGTCGACTCATCTGCTCGACTTGTCTTGCGATCGTCTTCAGGGGGCGAAGACCCTCCTCCGGTTGTTTCAACTCGCGTTTGGCTAATTCCGTGGCATTGACGATAGCTCCCAAAGGATTTCGTAACTCATGCGAGACCATGGCAATGAATTGGTCTCGCCGGTCGAGAGCTTCCCTTAACTGATGTTGGATCTGTGAAAGATTCGAAATGTCATACAGCGTAATAATAACGCCATCAATCCGACCATCGGCACGATAGGGAAGCGTTCGCAACAATATTGTCGGACCGTCGTCCCGCATGATTTCATGCTCGCCCACCTCGCGTCCTTCCAGGGCGGCTTCCGCATCTTCGACCAACCGTGGGATCTCAATTTCGCGGGCAAAATGCTGAATCGGCAAGCCGACTTCATCGGGCTCAGTCCCTAACATCTCAGATGTCAGCGGAGTCCACTTACGAATTTTCAGGTTGCCATCGAGTAAGATCATGGCCACTCCGGTGCTTTCCACCAGATGGTCCATATCATTAGTAAGAACGGTCAAATCTTCGATGCGGTTTTGGTACTCCGCATTGACGGTGTGGAGTTCCTCGTTGACGGATTGCAGTTCTTCGTTCGTGCTTTGCAGTTCTTCGTTCGACGCATGGAGTTCCTCGTTCGATGCTTGCAACTCTTCGTTGCTAGCTTCGAGTTCCTCATTGCTTGCCTGCAGGTTCTCTTCACTTTGGCGAAGTTCTCGTTCGAGAGAGTGGACCCGTTCGTTAGAGACCTCGGTAGCGTTGTATTCGATTCCCCTTTCGACCAGCGAACTTGCATCGACTCGCGGTTCGAACTTGATGAGGTAGCAGTTCGATTCGGACTTTTCATCTGGAATCGGCGTGACACTCAACGTTAGAAATCCCGATTCCTCTTTATAAGACGGGATATTGCGATACTTCACGGTCGTTTTCTCGCGGATCGCCCGTTGCACAGCGGCGGCCACGGGCACCTTGAGAGAATCGATAATCAAGTCATCGACTTTCGACGAGAAGCTACCTTTCCGAAGTTGGACATAAGGCTCGACGTTGCCGAATAGGTGCAATACTTGGAAAGCCTCGTCTATCAGGAGACTCGCCGGCATATGGTCGGTGAGCAAACGATTGAATAACGCCGCCTTCTCGGGCTCGTGGGACTCTTTTTTCTCGAGTCGTCCGATGACTGGCTTCGGCTTGCGGAGTTCCCTGGTGAATCGCAAGTCCACGGGGATTTGTACATTCCGTCGCTTTTGGAACATCCGCCAGCGACCGTTGACGGTGCTAAACTCCGATTCGAAATCCGCCAGCGTTTCGCTCGGTCCGAGCCACAGATAGCCTTTGTGTTTCAGCCCGAAGTGAAAGAACGACAGGACGCGATGCTGCGCATCGGTATCAAGGTAAATCAACAAATTTCGACAGGTCACCAGATCGAGTTTGGTGAATGGCGCGTTCTTGAGGATGTCGTGACGCGTAAACACAACCCGCTGACGCAGAAAGTCGGCCACACGGTAGCTGTCGTTGGTCTGGTTGAAGAATCGTTCCTTGCGTTCTTCGGAAACTCCCTGTAGGGCGGCTTCCGGGTAAACCCCCCGACTCGCCTGTGCCACGCTATCTTCGTGGACATCGGTGGCAAGAACCACGAAACTGCCACGACGATTTCGTTCGTCCGACAGTTCGGACAGCAAAATCGCGACCGAATAAGCCTCTTCACCCGATGCACAGCCTGCGACCCAAACACGGATTTGTTCGTCATCATTCGCGTTGTCGAAGATACGTGGGAGAACATGCTCGCCCAGTTGAGCAAAGGCATCTTCATCGCGAAAGAAATGTGTGACGCCGATCAGTAGGTCCCGATACAGTGCGTTGCGTTCGGCCACATTGTGCTCGAGTTTCTCGACGTATCCTTCAATCGAACGACAGTTTTGCATCGAAATGCGTCGTTCAATTCGGCGGAGCACTGTACCCGGCTTGTAATGGCCGAAATCAAGGTTGTGATCGTTTTGCAAGAGATCGAAGATTCGGTCGACTCCTTCCCGTTTCACCGGCGGTTGCTTTGGTGGTTCCTCGTCTCGCGGAATTTCGGAATCTGACGCTTCGTGGCCGATGATGGCGACCAACAAATCTTTGGCATCTCGAACACCATCGATGCAACCCGTTGCAATCGAGGCTTCCGGCATCCCTGCGAATTGCGCTGAATCGATGGACTCGGCGAACGCACGTCCCCCGGCTGCATGGATCGCGCGGACTCCCTTCGAACCGTCTGAACCGGTCCCGGAAAGCACAACCCCCACCGCTTGAGACCCATAACATTCGGCGAGCGACTCGAACAACAAGTCGATCGCATGAGGGGTTTCGTTCTGACGGTGTTGCTTCGTGACCCGAAAGTTTCCGTCGTGAACGGTCAACTGCGCTCCAGGCGGCGCGATGTAGACGGTGTCAGCTTCCAGCGGTTCGTTATCGTCTGGGGTGCGAATCGGCAGCTTCGTATTCCGCGCGAGCAACTCGTCCATGTAGCTCTTATGATTGGGCGAGAGGTGCTGCATGATCACATAGGCGAACCCGGTGCCCAATCTGGTTTGCTCCAGAAACCGGCCCAGCGATTGCAATCCCCCAGCGGACGCACCGATTCCAATAACCTGACACGGAGGGTTATGATGGTCTGACGTGTCTGATGATGAAGCGTGTCCAAGCAGGCTCATTGTGGTGACGTCGAAAGTTGAAGATGCGAGTTATTTGTACCGAATTTGCGTGAGCCAATCTGGGGTCATCGATACATATGTCGTGTTTTCCCTGGGCAGCGGGATGCATCTCCGGCTTTCATAGGCGGATTCGACCAACTTTATTGCGAAGTAATACGCTGGTCAACCGGTCAAATACATTTCGCGCTCAGATCGTTCACTTAAGAATTCTAGCCGCACCTTCGAAATTGCCAGGTCCGACAGATATAATAGTCTGCTTGATCGAATCGTGTTAGTGTGCGATGCCATGGAAGATTCCAATGACAAGTTGCCTCCGGTCCTTGAAAATCTCGATGTCCTCGATGATCGGGGTGATCACGTGCTTGAGCGGTTCGGCGATTCTGGGAGCCGATCGAATCGATTTCGACCGAGACATTCGCCCGATTCTGTCGGACGCCTGCTTCACTTGTCATGGACCGGATGCCGAACAACGCGAGGCGGAATTACGACTGGATCAACCGGATGATGTTTTTGCCAAGCGAGACCCACACATTGTTGTACCAGGTTCACCGGAGAAGAGCGAACTGCTTCGAAGGATTTTCTCTGAACACGATTATGAACAAATGCCGCCGCCGGAGGAAGTTCGACAGTTAACGGATCGAGAACGGCAACTCATTCGTCAATGGATTATCGAAGGGGCCGAATGGTCGGGACACTGGGCGTTTCAATCGGTCGAGAGACCGGCATTGCCGAAAGTTTCCGGGAAATGGCAACCCATCAATCCGATCGATTCGTTCGTTGTCTCCCACCTGGAGTCCACACCGCTTTCACCGAGTCCACTGGCGACTCGCGAGACACTTATTCGCCGCGTGACATTGGACCTGACGGGGTTGCCGCCGACACTGAGCGAGGTCGACGCGTTCCTGAATGATGATTCGCCGGATGCGTATGAACGGCTTGTCGATCGGTTGTTAAGTTCACCCCGCTATGGCGAACGGATGGCAACTGCTTGGTTGGACGCTGCTCGCTATTCCGATTCCAACGGCTATCAACAGGAAAAAACTCGAACCTCGTGGCCCTGGCGGGATTGGCTGGTGTCCGCTCTGAACGCGGATATGTCGTACGACCAAATGACGATTGAGATGTTGGCGGGGGATCTTCTGCCGGAGGCCACACGCGACCAAAAAGTGGCCACCGGATTCAACCGCAACCACATGCTCAATGGGGAAGGCGGGCGAATCGCGGAGGAGTCCCGCGTGGAATATGTCGTCGATCGAGTCGAGACGACCGCGACAGTTTGGTTGGGGCTGACGCTGGGATGTGCTCGTTGTCACGATCACAAATACGATCCGCTCACGCAGAACGAGTTTTACCGTTTCTACGCGTATTTCAACAGCATTGATGAACGCGGCAACGTCGACCGTGGGGGGAATGCGAACCCGGTGATTGATCTACCGTCACCGGAACAAATGCGTCGGGAACGGGAGCTTGTCGAACAGATCCGCCGAGGTGAACTTGCCCTTCGCGAGGCGACTTCCGCCGATCGGGTTTCCGCATGGTTGGTGAGTCTTCGGCAGCAGGTCGGCGTGTCGAACCCGACCGATTGGCCGGCAATCGCTGGAATTCCGTCGGATGTCATGCAAGTTCTGCGACGATCCGAGAAGGAACGAACACCGGAGCAACTGAAAACTCTCAGTGGTTACTTCCGTCAGATCGACCCCGTTGTGAAACAGGCGGATGCGACGTTATCGAAGCAGAAGTCTGCTTTGGAAAGCCTGCGGAAATCGTTCTTGGAAACGATGGTCATGCGGGACTTGCCGAAGCCACGAAAGACGTATCGTCTTATTCGGGGACAGTGGGATAAGCCGGATACCAGTCAGGAACTGTTACCCGGCACGCCGACGGCTCTCCCGCCAATCACAGATGGTGCACCAGCCAACCGGCTGACTTTGGCCCGTTGGTTAGTGCGGAAAGACCATCCTCTGACTGCCCGTGTGGCTGTCAATCGGGAATGGCAACGGTTTTTCGGTCAAGGTTTGGTCGCGACGCCGGAAGACTTTGGCACTCAAGGCGAACGTCCGACGCATCCGAAACTGTTGGATTGGCTCGCGTGGGAGTTCATGGAAAACGATTGGAGCTTAAAACAGTTGCATCGGCAGATTGTGACATCAAGAACGTATCGACAATCGTCAATCGTCTCGCCGTTGCATCTGGAGCACGATCCCTACAATAAACTTCTCGCACGTGGTCCCCGGTTTCGGCGGACAGCTCAAGTCATCCGCGATCACGCGTTGGCAGTCAGTGGACTTCTCGTGGAACGAATCGGTGGACCGCCGGTGCATCCGTATCAACCGGCCGGCGTATGGCAGGAAATGACACTTGGCAAAATCACCTATCGTCAAGATCATGACGATAAACTGTATCGCCGTAGTCTCTACACGTTCTGGCGTCGGAGCGTTGGTCCCACGATGTTGTTCGACACTCCTGCCCGACAAGTTTGCAGCGTGAGACCCAGCCGGACTAACACGCCATTGCATGCTCTGACATTGCTGAATGAAACGGCCTTCGTCGAAGCGGCTCGCGTATTTGCTCAGCGAGTTTTGCAGGCTCATTCCCAACCAGAAGACCGGCTGCGGTCTGCCTTCCGTCAAGCGACCACACGTTGGCCGACGTCGGAAGAATTGAACACATTGACCGATATTCTCAAGACCGCGCGTGAGCGATACAAAGCCGATCCCGCCGCTGCGGACGCATTGATTTCCGTCGGAGAATTCCCTGTCGACTCTCAAGTTGAACCCATCGAGTTAGCCGCCTACACAAGCGTGATGAATGTGATTTTCAATCTCGATGAAGTGATGACGAAAGAATAGAATGTCGGTTCGCCATTGGTACAAAGAGTAATCTCATGAACCCGTTACAAGAACACCTCCGCAACATTACTCGTCGGGAAATTCTGGGATGGGGCGGGTATGGTTTGGGGACAGCTGCATTAGCAACGCTATTGAACGAGCGGACGGCCAATGCAGCGTCTCCCGGCACGAATCAACAAGCCCTAGCCGGTCTGCCACACTTCGAACCGAGGGCGAAACGCGTCATCATGTTGCTCCAATCCGGGGCACCATCGCATGTCGATCTTTTTGACTACAAACCGCTGTTGGCGGAGCGTCGCGGCGAAGAGATTCCGGAGTCTGTCCATCAAGGACAAAAGCTTTCCACAATGACTGCAGGACGCGGAAAGCCTTGTCTTGGTGCGATCGCGCCGTTCCGACAACACGGTGAGACCGGCACGTGGATTTCCGATTATCTTCCGCACACGGCAAACATCGTCGACCGACTGTGTTTTGTGAAAAGTGTCAAAGCCGAGGCCGTCAATCATGCCCCTGCCATGACGTTTCTTCTCACGGGAGCGGAACAACCGGGGCGTCCCAGTATGGGGGGCTGGTTGGCTTATGGACTCGGTTCCGACAACGAAGACCTTCCGACATTCTGTGTGATGACTTCTCGCGATCGGGAAGGAAGCTGCGGACAACTCTTTTACGATTTTTACTGGGGCAGCGGGTTCCTCCCGACGCGTTACCAGGGCGTCAAGTTTCGGGGTGGCGGCGACCCGGTTTTGTATCTTTCCAATCCCGACGGCATGAGCCGCGCGATGCGGCGAGATTTGCTTGACGGTTTGCAAAGGATGAATCAGCATCACCTCGATGCGGTTGGCGACCCCGAAATTTCGACACGCATCAGTCAATATGAAATGGCCTTCCGGATGCAACAAAGCGTGCCGGAACTCACCGACCTATCACGCGAGACGAAAGCCACTTTGGATTTGTACGGGCCAGACGTTGAGCGACGCGGTTCCTACGCTTATAACTGCCTGATGGCTCGCAAACTCGCTGAGAGCGGTGTGCGGTTTGTGCAGCTGATGCACTCTGGTTGGGATCAACATCAGAACTTGCCGACACAACTCATCGAGCAATGTCGTGACACTGATCAACCGTCCGCAGGATTGATCAAAGACTTGGCGAATCGCGGGTTGCTTGAAGATACTTTGGTCGTATGGGCGGGCGAGTTCGGGCGAACTCCATTCGGTCAAGGTGACATCAACAACCCCAAGAAGCATGGACGAGATCACCATCCATATGCTTACACTGTCTGGATGACGGGCGGGGGGATTCGCCAAGGGGTTTCCTATGGGCAAACCGACGACTATGGTTACAACGTGATCGAGAACCCTGTCAGCATTCACGACTTACAGGCTACGATCTTGCATCTGCTTGGGATTGATCACGAACGCCTCACCTACAAATTCCAGGGTCGACGATTCCGACTGACCGACGTGCATGGCCACGCGGTGAAAGAACTTTTCACGACATGAGTACATCCGATTCGACTGCCGAACTCCCCTGCCTTGTTCGCCGGGAAGTCGTGGAAACTGCACAGACGCTGATTGTGAAAATCGGGACGAATGTCCTCTCGCGAGCCGACGATTCTTTGAATGTCGAACGCGTTCAGCATCTGGCGGAGCAGATTCATTCGATACGCCAGACCGGTCGCAAGGTGGTGATTGTTACCAGCGGTTCCGTCGGCGCAGGAATGGGACTACTAGGGTTGAAGGAACGGCCCAAAGATCTGCCACACCTGCAAGCCGCTGCCGCGACGGGACAAGCCCACTTGATTCGCTTGTACGACGATTGCTTGCGTCCGCATGGTTACCATGCAGCTCAACTGTTGCTAACGGCCAGCGATTTTAAAGAACGTTCCCGGTACCTTAACGTACGAAATACGCTCCATACGCTATTCGAATACGGAGCGGTGCCAATCATCAACGAAAACGACACGATCAGCGTTCACGAGATCAAGTTCGGTGACAACGACCATCTTGCCGCGATGGTCACGCATCTTTTTGCCCAACCATTGCTGGTGATTCTGTCGGTCGTTGATGGCCTTTTCGACGGCGATCCATCACAGCCACAGTCGCGGCGGATTTCACTCGTCGATCGGTGGGAGAACGATTTACTCGACTGCACGGTCGCCACGGGAAGCACTCGTGGCACCGGTGGGATGCGGTCGAAACTCCTTGCAGTTCGAAAGGCAACTGCTGTCGGCGAAAACGTGATCATTGCTGACGGCACGCGACCGGGCGTTCTGGAAGAGATTTTCGCCGGTCATGATGTCGGTACGTTGTTCCTGGCAGAGGGATTGAACGTACCCGCTTGGAAACGTTGGATCGGTTATACCGTCACGCCGAGAGGCCGCGTTATGGTGGATGCCGGCGCAAGACGGGCGATTGCCGAAGCTGGGCGATCTCTCCTGGCAATTGGTGTCACCCGCGTAGAAGGTCAGTTCGTGCAAGGCGAGTGTGTCGCGATCGTCGATGAGACCGGCAGAGAATTTGCGCGTGGGCTGTCCAACTACGATTCCGAGGATACGCTTAAGATCCAAGGTCGGCGGACCGAAGAGTTCACCGCGATTTTTGGCAGTCTGCCATATGCGGAGCTTGTGCATCGTGACAATCTTGTCGTCACGGCTTGATCAATAATTCTCAAAATGTCAGAGAATTCAATTTGCTCCGATGAGAATGCCGAGCTAGATTTTTCTCAAGTTGGATCATCCGGCGATGGTTCGCGAGAAGTGCAGTTCACAGTACGCCGTAGCGGTTCCTGATTTCCAGGAGGGCCACCATACGGGCTGTTAATGCGGGCTTGGTTCGTGTTTGCCAAAAAAACAGTGCATCTTATCCTGCAAGAAAATTCGGTGGCTTGATGCTCGACAATCTTCTCTACACGGTTTCGTACTACATCCGGTTCTACGCAAACTTTTTCGCCAAGCAATGGCGTGACATGACGCCGATGGGCTACGGCATGCTTCTGGTGAGTATCGGCGTCTTCGGCTACTTCCTAATGAAAAGCGGTACGAAGAAGCCCGGTCAGTAGAGGGCATGATAAGTTCACGCAAACCGTTCCGATTAGGCAAAGCTCCCACCCGCTGCGAATTTTGCGCTCATGAGCGCGGCTGAAAAGCCGATAAGTGCCTTACCGCGATGATGTGTTTGGCTTCGTAAGGTGAGCAATACACCAAACGCGTTCAGCGTGGTTCCTTCTGATGACAACTGCGGTTGAATTCGTAACGATTCCGTCGGAGGTGCCAGACCCTAACTTATTGACTCGGCTTCGTCCCCCAATCCATCCGGCTTCGACCGAGATGATTGGTAGCTGAGCTATCTTAAAGCGACCCCACCGTCGCAATCACGAATTCACCGTACCCGCAACATTTCTGCTGAAGTGTTGCGGGTTTTCGCGTTTCAATTGTTGTCGGAATCGCAGTGCGGTTGCATCTTGATGACCCATGCCTCCGGAACTGACTCGTGGACGACTTCCCAGGCCAGATTCACCCAGTGCTCGCAGGAATCCAAGATCACGCTGTCGCCGGTTGCGACCACATGTTTGGACCGCTTGAGAACTGGGTCTGGGTCATCGACGAGTTCAGCGGACCAATTCCAAGAGTTGTCCGATCCAATTTCGCGAATCATTTGAGCTAAGCGACCACTGTTCGAAACTGGTCTATCGAGAAGCCAGTGACACTTCAGAATGCCACAACGGGCCATGAACTGCCCTAGGAATTGCAAGGCGGGTCGAGTTTCCGCAACTCGACGATAGCTGCCGTGCATGCTCGCCATGTCTCTAGCCACATGATCTCGTCCAACGAGAATCACACCCCCGGACAATGCCGCTTCGAGCGTCGTTACCAGATTGAATCCATCAATCTCGACATCCTGCCCTGCCACGTCTTGTGATTTGAGCAGACGACTGGCACGCCGCCTCAGCGAACCATCGCTACAGCTTGACCGAACGACAGCCGTCCGTTGTCGGTCACCAAGTTGAAACCGGTCACCCACCAGCTTGATAGCGGCTTTCGGACTGTACTCACGCGTGAGTAGCCAAGAGAAATGCTCGACAGCAACCCGCAGCGTATGCAACCGCGTATCATGGAAATAGTCCGCGTCATGAGGATGCGGACCGCGATGTTTGCGGCGATCAGGCATGAGTTCCGTACAGATGTTGATAGTTTGGCCTACCAAAGACCTCAATCGGAATAGTTAACCCAGGCTTCCTTGTTTGTTTTTGTTTTGCTTTTTGCTCATCTTTTCTCGCTTGACAGCCGAAATTATGTTTATGTGGATGCCGGTTCGCAACAGTATGAGAACGAAGGAGTGGTGGATGGTAAGCGTGTCTCAAACGGATCAACAGCGACTGAACGACGTAATTGACCGCCTTGAGCAGTTGTCTAATCGACTCTACGAAAAGCACGAACGGATCGAAAGCCAATCAGGTTTGTTGGATGAGACGTGGCAAGAGGATTGGCTAGATAGCCAAGGCATGTTAATTGAGCAGATGAAGAAGATGCAATCTGGTCGTCAGATTACTGATCAGAACCGATCTTGGCGGGTTGTTCGCTGCGAGGACTAGATTTGGTCCCCGACGACTGCCTTGGGAAAAAGGAAAAGCCTTCGAGGGAAGAACGTCAAACCATTGCAAATGGGAAAAGGGGAACTGGTTGCAGAGTGGGTCGAACTGCAATCAGGGGTGATTTTGCAATCGGATAACGCTTTGTTCTTCTCTCGAAGGCTTAGCTGGGCAGAAGAAAGTTGTCCAACACCAAAATGACAATGCAACTCCCAGGCCAGAAAATAAGAACTGGCGATAAAACAAACTAAATGATCCATTTGATGGTCTGGTTCAATCCCAGGTGTGTGACGCAAGATTTTGTATAATAAATGCTTGCGTCTGCTGATCTCGCTGGTTCTGTCTTGCTGATCAAGGTGAAGGACGACTTAGAATTTTTTGCAATTGTGCGACGCGCCGTAATTTTTCAGCGCCGACAATTGCTGTTTCGGCGCCGAATAAGTAGGCTGTTGGGATCAGAATCATTATTCGGCGCGTAGAATTTCGCCATGTTTCGATCCAACAGCCAAGTCACACTGCTCGCCGGGGCGTTGACGTTCATCTACGCCGTCTTGGCGATCGGCTATATCGCTACCAGCCCGGATCTCGGAATCCGTACGGTACTTGTCGAATCGAATCGTCAGAGATCGGATGAGTTGCCGAGCGGTGTTCAGATCAGCACAACGTCCAGCATTGTCGTCAGCGGACCCTCGTTGCCGTCTGGAGTGCGATTGCTGCGGATTGGGGACCAGCCAGTCCGCAGTTCGGTGGACGTTGTCCAGAGTATCAATGCACTGCGAGCCAACAAGATTCCGGTCGGTGGCCATATGCCTGCCGGTTTTGAGCCAGGATTGCTACGGGAGCTAGATCGGTTGGGAATGCCCACCGTGATTGAGGTGGGCGAGAGCGGTCGGTGGGTCGAAGTGGAGTTCGCCGAGTCGGAACTCTCGACAGACCCGGCTGATTGGCAGACACAAACCACATGGGTGAAAGTCCAATCCCTGCCGTTTCGGGAATTAGCTCTGACATTCGTGTGGTTCATGCTGCAGGTCGGCTTCTGCCTGTTATCCGGTTGGGCATTATGGCAGCGTCCATATGACCGGACGGTACGAGTCTTTTTTCTGATGTGTACGATCACGCTCGGCGCATTCGTGGCGGGTCAGCATTGGTGGATCGTCGGTGCAAACCGTTGGCTGTTGGTGCCATTGGTAGCCTGTCTTGCCCTAACGCCTCCAATCGGATTGCACTTCTTCTTGCTGTTTCCACGTCCCAAACGCATCCTTCAACGGTATTCCGGCTGGGCACTGACGGCAATTTATGCAGCTCCGATCGTCATCATCGTTGCTGCAATTGTGCAACTGCGGCATATCGCGGCGTTACAGGATCTTGGAGCCGAAGGCGTAGAACATCTCTTCGAGGAACTCGATGCATTGCGAACATTGATTCGCGTCTATTCCGCCACTGCTGCAGTGTATTTGGTGTTTAATCTGGCGACAATCTTCCTAACCTACCGTTCCGTCCATGATGCTTCCGAGAAAAGCCAGCTTCGATGGATTTGCATCGGTGGTGGCGTCGCGGGGTTGCTATTGTTTGCGGCAATGGGAATCGGTCTGACGCGTGAGAGCGAGTTTGCGACCGGGGCGGCACGTTGGCCGTTGTTTCTAGCGAGTCTTTCATTCATGCTGGCGTACTCAGTCACCATCGTGCGTCACAAGTTGATGTTCGTCGGTGAGGCTGTTAGTCGAGATGTGCTGTACTATCTGGCAAGCAATCTGTTGACGGCTGTCATCAGCCTCACCATTGGAGCGAGTATTCTCCTGCCTCAATGGTTGCGGATCTCGATTTCCGTCCAGCAGGCGCTAATCATCGCCATGATTTGTTCGGTTTGTGTGCTGCTACTGTTGTGGCTGCGCGATCTGGTGCAGCACCTCATCGATCAGCGTTTCTTTCGAGAGAATTCCCGGTTGGATACCGTGGTAAGTCAGATCAATGCAGCCAAAGGACGGCTAGGTGATACGCAATCCGTCAGCGAAATGGTTTTGCAGTTCTGTCATGATGGCTTGGGAATCGAACGTGGTTTGCTATATCTGCAGACGGACCCGGACGGACCGTTTCACCTGAGTGCATCTCGCAGTGTGACAAACGCAGATGTCAAGATTCGCCCGTCAATCGCATTACTGGAGCAGTTACGTGAAGACGGCTCGATTCAACGCACTTCGATTGCCGGCAAAGTTCTGCCTCCCGAGCAGCGTCTTCTCGATGATTTCAACGTCGATCTGATTTACCGGCTAAGGGTCAGTCCGCAAACCGAAGGCCTGATCCTGTTGAGTGGAAAACGGTTGACGGGTTTCAGTTCCGAAGACATCGCATTTCTCAGTTCCGTCGCACAAATTGCGACGCTGGCTTTGCAAAATGCGCGGATTGTGGACCAGAACATTACACGACTTAATGAGGAGTTGAACACGCGGTTCCTGAAGTTACAGGAACAGCAGAAGCTCATTCAGGTTCTTGAGGGGGAATTGGCTCGGGTTCACCAACCCCAGGTGGAATACGCGGAATCTTCGGGGCCGCCAACGTTTCATCGCGATTCCTTCAAGGGGAACAGCCCGAGAATTCGAAGCGTACTGAAGACAGCTCAGAAAGTCGCGGCGAGTGAATCCTCGGTTTTAATTCGTGGCGAGAGCGGCACCGGAAAAGAGATCCTCGCCAGGCTATTGCACGACAACAGCCCACGGAAGGACGGTCCACTGGTGCGTGTCCACTGTGCGGCTCTCTCTCCAGGTCTGCTAGAAAGTGAGCTGTTCGGGCACGTGAAAGGAGCCTTTACCGGCGCGAATGCGGACCGCACAGGACGCTTCGAATTGGCGAACGGGGGTACGTTGTTCTTGGACGAAATTGGAGACATCTCCCTCGAAACGCAGATCAAACTGCTACGAGTTCTTCAAGAACGGTGTTTCGAGCCGGTCGGCGGAAACCGGACGGTGCACGTCAACGTCCGCTTGATCACGGCAACACATCAAAACTTGGAACGTCTGATTTCTCAAGGTAAGTTCCGTGAGGATTTGTACTATCGGCTGAACGTGATCAGTCTAACGTTGCCACCACTCAGGGAGCGACGTGAAGATATCGCCGAATTGGCGATGCACTTCCTAGTGCAATCGGCGAATCGACAGAAACGCTCGCGAAGAAATCTCGAGCCCGAAGCGATGGCCGCACTCGAACGCTACGACTGGCCGGGAAATATTCGAGAACTTGAAAATGTGATCGAACGTGCCAGCGTGTTGGCAGAGAACGGTCGCATCTCGCTTGATGAACTTCCGCCGGCGATTTCGAATCCGAAACATGCAACCCGTCCGCGTCATGAACACGAAGACTCAATCGCCCAGGAGGACACGCCTCAAGAGTTGCTAGTCCCGTCGGAATCGTCGCGATCCCAAAAGAGCGATACGGCAGAATCGTCTCCCCGGTCGCCCGGTCGTCCTCGGTCGCGGAGCACGCGAGAACGGCAGTCTTTGCAAGATGCGTTGACCCAATGTGCCGGCAACAAAGCCGAGGCCGCCCGGCTACTGGGTATGCCACGTAGCACGTTTTACAGCAAGCTGAAGAAGTATCGCTTATCTTAAGTCGGTTGTCATTCTGAATCCGTACCGTCCGACTCCGCTCGTCGGAACGCCTCCGCGATCGTCTGCGGACCGGCTTTCAGAGGGCGCAGCTCGTATCCGCTGTCTCGGAGTTGATACGCCGCCATCCGACTTCTTCCCCCTGCTTGACAATGCAAATAGATGATCTGATGACTCGGAATGTCAGATTGATCAAGCAGGGATAAAGGATCGTCCAGAATGTCACTGAGCGGGATCAGTCTGGCCCCGGGGACGTGGAATTTCTCCCACTCGGATCGCTCGCGGACATCAACGAGGATTGCTCGTCGATTTTTCACATTTCGATAAACTGTTGCCAACGAATCAGCGGTATGGTCGGGAGCTTGGAACCAACTCCCGCCAAGAGCCGCTCGAACGAGTCGCAGAAAAAATCGAAATGAAACCAATGGGTCTTCTCCACCACCAGGCGAGGCTCGCGAACCTCGCATCAATTCCAAAGGTATGGTGGAATCTTGATGGTCGCGTTGAAATAATCAACCCCTTGCGGGTAAAGCGACCTTCATCTCGTTATGTGATCGACCGTCGTGAGACCGTACCTGTTGACGTGTAGCACGAACCGACATTCCTTAACGAAAGAACCCGGCTATGCTCTTATGTCGATACCTTTTAATCTTGAGTGTGTTCGCTTGCTCGAAGTCCGACGTGGTCGCAGGAGATTGGCCTCAATTCCGAGGTCCCAACGGCAACGCGACTGCGCCGACGGCGGACATCCCTGTTCAATGGTCTGCGACGGAGAACATTCGCTGGAAAACAGAACTCCCTGGGCGTGGGTCGTCGAGTCCTATCATTGTAGGGGATCGTGTCTTTTTGACCGCATACTCTGGGTACGGGGAATCGGTCGAGGAACCGGGGGAAATCTCGAAACTTAAGTTACATGTGCTTTGCTTCCGATTGAGCTCCGGCGAATTAATCTGGGAGCGGACCTCGCAGGGAAGCCCTGATACACAGCGGGTTACGAACCGCGTGGTCGATCATGGTTTTGCAACCGGCACGCCCGCAGCAGATGGGCAAGCAGTGTATGCATTCTTCGGCGTTTCCGGGGTGATTGCTTACGACTACGACGGCAACAAACTGTGGCAAACGTCGCTTGGAACTGGGACCGCGGGTTTTGGCTCAGCTTCTTCTCCGGTGGTCTATGACGATCTCGTGCTGGTCAATGCCAGTATCGAGAGCCAGACTTTATACGCCCTCAACAAGGCAACCGGCGAAATCGTTTGGAAGGCTCATTCGATTATCCGATCATGGACGACACCATGTATCGCGGCCGTTCCCGGTGGTGGGCACGAAGTCGTGCTGAATCAGACAGATGAGATACTCGCCTTCGATCCCAAAACGGGTGAGAAACTTTGGACGTGCGAGGCAATCGACGACTACGTCGTGCCGGTGCCAATCGCTCATGATGGCGTAGTGTATTGTCTAGGTGGTCGCAGCAACCGGGCCGTTGCGGTGAAGTTGGGCGGACGCGGGGATGTCACGAAGACTCATCGTCTTTGGCGAGTCAACACGGGAGCGAACGTCACGAGCCCGGTGTACTTCGAAGGCCGACTGTACTGGGCCAGTGACAAGGCGATCGCGAATTGTTTGGATGCCAAGACTGGGGAGATCGTCTACCGCGAACGTCTGCCCACCCGTGCCCGCATTTATGCGTCCATCGTGCGTGCCGGCGAATGGTTTTACATCACCACTCGGGATGCCGGCGTGGTGGTTGCAAAGGCCGAACCGAAATTCGCGGAGCATTCCCGCAATGTCATTGAAACCGATCCCGACATGCTCAATGCGAGTCCGGCGATTGGAGATGATGTGATGTTGCTTCGCACCGATTCTTATCTCTATGCCATCGGGCACGAGACCGACTGATTAAACGATTATTTTTACCTTCGGAGGAACTCCTTTCACCATGTGGAAATCTTTTGTCTGGACGGCTTTCATGGTCGGCATTACATCTTCTGCGTTCGCAGAGCGGCCTTTGATTATCGCCCATCGTGGTGCCTCGCATGAAGCCCCGGAGAACACACTCGCGGCGTTCAATCTCGCATGGGAGCAAAATGCGGACGGGATCGAAGGCGATTTTTACCTTAGTGCAGACGGCGAAATCGTCTGCATTCACGATAAAACGACGAAGCGAACCGGCAACCGCGATTTGCAGGTCGATCAGAGTACGCTAGCGGAACTACGCAAGATCGATGTCGGCAGTTGGAAGGGCGATCGCTACGCCGACGAAAAGATCCCCACACTTCGGGAAGTCCTTGCAACCGTCCCGGATGACAAGCTGATTTACATCGAGATCAAATGTGGTCCGGAGATTGTGCCGGTGCTGAAACGCCAGTTGTCGGCCACCAATTTCCCGCTGGATCAGGTGCGTGTGATCTCATTTAATGAAGCCGTCGTCGCCGCGATTCGCAGCGAACTTCCCACGGTCACGGTGAATTGGCTGACCGGTTTCAAACAATCCGGCGGTCGATGGAAACCACTTCCTTCCACACTCAAACCGAAACTGCAAGAGCTTGATGCGAGTGGAATCGGCACTCAAAACAAACTCGGTGCCGTTTCGGCTGAGCTTGTCCAAGAAATTCACCAAGCGGAAATGCAATTTCACGTATGGACAGTCGACGACGTCGACGAGGCCCGTCAATGGGCAACACGGGGTGTCGACTCCATCACAACGAACAAGCCAAAACATTTGCTCGACGCATTCAAATAAATGAAATAGGCCCCTCATACGTGTTCACGTACGAGGGGCCTTTTTGTTTGGCGTGTGAAGCAATGACTTATTCTGTCTCGATATTAAAATCAAATGTGTTCGAACCAGGTTCGACGGTGCGTTTCAGCGTGCTTTGACTGTTGTACGTCGCTGGAATCGCGATTTTCTCTCCGCCGTCTAGGACTTCCGCCCCTTTGAGTCGTACGACGTATTCGCCAGGCGGCGTACCTACCTTGCGACCGGGAAAGTGGACCGTATAGTGTCCATTCTCGTCGGTGTAACCCATACCCGTACCACCTTCGGGACCAGCCGGTTCGAAAGATACTTCGACTCCCGATATCGGCTGATTGTTCATTGTCACGTTGCCCTCGACCTGGGCCAAGTCACTGCCACAACCGCTCAAGACAAACAGCGGAATGCCGACGAACGCAAGTAGAATGCGTGAGCGCATCTTTGAGGAACCTCTCGTTTAAGAAACTCGCCCGTCGCGAAACGGGCGAGAGTGTTGGTATTTCAGATTTTTCAACAGCGACAATTAGGGCAGTTCGAAAACTTGGCCATCTTCTCGCCACACCAACGGTCGGATCACTCCGGTTCGATTAGCGTTCTCGGAAAGAAACCGAACCGAACCGTCAGCCAATAGGATATTCAAGCCACCCGAGTGTTCGCTCGATTGGCCTTTGCCAACGTTCTGCGGTTGGCCGGCAGCGGCATAGTCGAAGTTGATTTGGAACGATCCGCGGAAGAGCGTGCGAAGCGTGTCTTGGTTTCCGAAAGAATGATTCCGACCGACGCCCAACCAAGTTGCCCCGTGACTACGGAATTCGCGTTCGCCAACCAACTGCGTATTGGTCAGTCCGTCCGTCACATCAGCGAAGCGACGAAAACTGTTGCCATAAAGCATCCCACCGCAGTCCAAGTCGCGGATCGGGTAATCGTAGGGATCGCCACTGGGGCTGCCGCTCCAACCGGCACATCCCACGTAGCTGGAGTAGCCAACTCGGAAGTGGTTGCTACTGCCGAAGTTCAAAGACGTCGCCAGTTTGTTGCCGGTATCTGACGGACACATGTAGGCAGGCAAGAACGTCTGCAACAAGTCAATCACGTTTTGCGGGGCACCGGAGACATAGCGGTCGTACAACGGAATGGTGCCAGGGTCGAGTTGCTCGTAGAGATTGTCCTGCTCCAGGAACGGCAGGATTGCAACACCCCAGCCGTAGTTACAGCGACCGTTTCCCCCGCGGTAAATGTACCCGGCTGGTAGTGCTCCATAAGCATCGTGGTAATTGTGGAAGGCAATTCCGATTTGCTTCAAGTTGTTCTTACATTGAGTACGACGAGCGGCCTCACGAGCTTGTTGCACGGCGGGCAACAATAACGCGATGAGGATGGCAATGATCGCAATGACCACTAGCAGCTCAATGAGCGTAAATCCATGTCGTTTGGAACGTTGAGCGATTTTCATGCACTGACCTATCGAAAGAGACAAGAAATAAGGGAGATTTCCCCAAAATTTAACGTAAAAAGAATAGGCAAATGTTCTGCCAAAGAAAAGCGGACCTGACCAAAACCGATTCAAATCGATTTCAGAAAGGCCCGTCTGAATTTGCTTGAGAATTTGCCAGCTATCGGGTTAGACCGCTTGACGGCAATCTGTGCTTGTGGAGGACATCAGAAGCGATTGCTTTCCAAACTCCACAAGCCCGAAGCCGTTGCGATCCTGCGACAACAAACTTAGTTGATTGAGTTCACCTGAAGACCAGCTTTCAGAACTTGCTGAATGCGTTGCTGGCTGTCCAATAGGTGCGCTCGGGAATAGTCATCGAGTTTAACTTTGTCGTTCTTCAGCAACTCGGTTAGTTTGGCATCGAGGTCGGTCAGATGCATCCGGGCAAGTGTCCGGGAATCTTCCGGATAACCATACCCACGCGTGACCAGAGCACCAAAGTCTTTCAACGCCATGCGTTGCAACCCTCGTCGGAAGCTCGACACATAGGGCTTGCGAGCCGTGTATTCACCCTCGGTCGGAGTTTTCCATTCCGAAAAGATACTGTCCGAGAGTGTTCGGATGTGCTCGGAAAGGGTGTACGCCTCCGTATCGGCGGCAACCTTCAATTCGCCATCATGAAGGCGGCTCAGCGTTGTTGAACTGAGCAGCTCTCCCAAGATTCGCGACTGCATCATTTCCACATAATCGTGGATCGGATAGTCGATCCGGCTAGTGAAGGACATGCCCCAATGATTCCAGCGGGAAGCCGCCAGATGGTTGAGTAACTCAGGATCGTACTGCGGCGTGCCGAATGCGGTTTCGGTGATGAGCTTCATTGCCTCACGTTGTTTGTCGGCTTCCACGACGCGGAATGGAGGACGTGCGTCTTTGTCACCTTTGTGATCACGATGCACATACAACCCGCCAGGGAAACGAGCAGCAAACAAAGCCGTTCGCCAATACTCGCTGAAGAGCATACCAAACGCCTGTCGGACTTTCTGATAGCCTTCGCCATCTTCGCCCACGCGTTCGAGGATTTTCTCGAGCAGTTTCGTGGACTGATCCATTCGGGTGCGAGCGTATTCGATTGGATTTTCGCCCAAGTCAAAACGGTTGGTCAACGGATCGGAATCGTAAGACCGTGTGTCTTCGTCGGTCAGATAGTCCAAACCGTCTTCCGCGCCTCGACTAGCGATCTTGTTGAGATCTTCCTCTTTGGCATCGACTTTATACCCATATTCGATGGCCCATTCGTCGTACGGTCCAATCGTCGGCGTGTAGTACGGTCCTTGTTTCGAACCCTTCGCGGCGATGTTCGCCGGCGTGTAATCCATCACGCTAGCCACGGTTGGTTGATCGGAATCGACCGGTAAGCTGTTGATCTCCTTCAGAGATTTCCAACTTGAGGCTTTGAAGTTGTGACGCAGTCCGAGGGTGTGACCAACTTCGTGCATGACAACTTCTTTCAGTGCCTGATGAATGAATTCATCCGGCAATTTCCCTTTGTCGTCGGCTTTCCCCATAGCGATTAACGCAGTCGCAGCGAATCCCATTTGCTGTTGCATGCCATGTCCGAGAGAACATTCCCGCGCAGCTAATTCCGCCCGTTTCGATTCCGGCAGAATCTGCGGGACGGTTTCACGACCGTCTTGCACGGGGATTGACGACGGATTGTTCTCGGTCGGCAACACGCCATTTGTTAAACGAGCGACTTGCTCGGGAGTGAAGATTTCCCAATCTTCCGTCCAGTAACGGAGGAAGCTAGCATCGAAAATGATGTCGGCATCGAGGATTTGACCGGTCATCGGGTTCACGCGACTTGGGCCCATTGCGAACCCAGCTTCGGCGGTGATCCAACGGAACGTGTTGTAACGCACGTCTTCCGGGTCCCAATCGTCGTCTTCGCGTTGCTGACGAACTTCAATCGCCCCATCGAAACCGAGCTTTCGGAACGCCTTGTTCCATTCGAGAATGCCCGCCTTCACGTACGGACGCAGTTCGATCGGAACTGTCTTTTCGATGTAGAACACGATCGGTTCCTTCGGCGGGGATAATTCCGCTTCGGGAGCCGCTTTCTCAAGCTTCCAGCGATTGATGTAACGAACGAAGTGCTCTTCGTCGTCGTTCTCGGAGAAATCTTTGACGGCAGTGAGAAAATAGCCAACCCGATCGTCGGCCAACCGCGTTTGATAACCGTTCGAAGGCAGCACACTAATTGAATAGTGCACGTTGATCTGCACACCCCGCGGATCGGCGACCGTGTCCATGTTTCGGCTACCGGTGTAAACGGCGGCCACTTGAAGTTCAACATTCTCCGGGAATGCTTTCAACTTCGCCCAGGTTGAGCGATCCGACGCAAACCGCAGTCCATGTGAGGAACCGATCTGCTGATCGTCGCTCATGAAGATGCGGGTCATGTCGACCAGCACGCCGCCTTTTTCTTCAGCAATAATCGGCAAGGAATACAACACGCTGTCGGAGTATGCCAACTTGACGGCGTCGGCTTCCGGCGTGCCGGCTTTCGCTTTGAACCGCACATTTCGACGCAACACATGCAGTTTGTCGCCGACTTTCTTGAACGTCCAAATGGCATCGTCGCCGAAGCCCCAACTGTAGCCGCCTAACAGTGAGCCACTGCTGATCCCACGGGCGATCGAGGTCGCGACGAAGTAGTTCTTCGAAAGGTTGGCGGTTTTGATATGTACCAGCAGTTTTTGCTCGTCGTGGTACAAAGTGAACATGCCATCGACGGATTTTAAGTCTTTCGTCGCCTTAGCAAACTTTGACTCCGTCTCTTCGTCAGCGGCATGTAACTGCGACGCGAACACCAGGCTCGCCATCACAGCGATGCACGTCGCCGAAGCGAGCCATCGTGTCTGTCTTCTCATCGCAATCTCCTGTGAACCAATGAGTCGGTTGCTACAAAAACTGGACGCAGTCACTCTCAGAGCAGCCACTCATCCTAACTGTGGCGGACTGACGTCGTGGATTAATACGCGGGGATATGAAAAATTGTGGAGGAATTCCCCGAAATAACAAGCGGTTTTATGGGGGAAATCAAATTTAATGCTACCCGAATCTGCCCAGTTTACTCAAGCTCCGCGAGTTTCTCCGCGACTTTGGCCACATGCCCCTTGACCCGCACTTTGGGCCAAACTGCAGCGATTTTGCCAGTTTTATCGATCAAAAACGTGGCCCGCTGCACACCCATCGACTTCTTGCCGTACATATTCTTTTCCACCCACACGCCGTACTTCTCGCAGATTTTGTGGTCTTCGTCGGACAGCAGCGGGAACGACAGTTCGTACTTATCCGCGAATTTTTTGTGAGATTCCAAGGAATCCGTGCTCACTCCTAGCACGACCGTGTCCTCCGACTCGACACTCGCCAGGTGGTCGCGAAACTCACAGGCTTCGGTCGTGCAGCCAGGGGTATTGTCACGTGGATAGAAATAGAGAACGACGTTTTTCCCCTTCAGTTTGCTCAGGGTGATTTTGCCTTCAGGGTGAGCCGGCAAAGTGAACGCTGGTGCTCGCTTACCAACTTCCGGGAGGGTGTTGCTCATGGTGTGATCTCTTTAGAATGCCAATTGACTGAATCCACAATCCCCTGCGGGACTGCCCGCGAATCAATTTATAGCGGCAACCCGTCGCTTTCCATCTCGATCGAGGAAGTCGAATGTCAGGAACCAACGAATTGTACGCCGAGATGGTGCAGGAACTCCGGGCGGGGAAGTTGTTGCAATCTTGCGGTGCTGTCATAGAGTGGGACGAACGCACGAAAATGCCGCCAGGCGGAGCGAAACATCGGGCGAAGCAACTCAGTATGCTGTCCGGTCTGGCACACGAGCGGTTGACGTCTCCACGGTTGGGGGAGTTGCTACGGGAGTTGCAATCGCGCGATGACTTGGGGGAACCGGATTCGCCGCGAGCGGTCAACGTCCGAGAGGCCCTTCGGGACTACGAACGTGAAACGAAATTGCCTCGGCGGTTGGTGGAAGAGTTGACGCAAGCGGAGTCCGCCGGCCAACAGAATTGGGTTGTCGCCAGGAAAAACCAAGATTTCGCCCACTTCTTGCCGTTTCTCGAAAACATCCTCGCGTTGAAACGAGAACAAGCCCAAGCCTACGGCAGCGAGAGTGGCGTGCTGTACGATGCTCTGCTTGAGGGTTACGAACCCGGCGGGCGGCAGCAAGACATCCAAGCCGCTTTCTCCGCGCTGCGGGATGAGTTGGTCCCGTTGGTCCAAGCAATTCGTGACGCCGCGAAGCACCCGGATGAATCGATTATCACCCGCAGTTACCCGATCGAAGCTCAATGTCGATTCGGAACTGAGGCTGCCACAAAAATTGGGTTTCGGTTCGAAGACGGTCGGTTGGACGAATCTGCTCACCCATTCTGTTCGGGCACTGGTCCCGGCGATTGCCGATTGACGACCCGCTACGACGAACACCATTTCCCTGGTGCGTTCTTCGGCACACTTCACGAAGCCGGTCATGGAATGTACGAGCAAGGTTTGGACAAAGAACAGTTCGGTTTGCCAATGGGGGAATCGGTTTCGCTGGGCATTCACGAATCACAATCGCGGATGTGGGAAAACTTCGTCGGTCGAAGCCCGGCGTTCTGGAATCACTTTTTCGAATCGGCCAAAGCCGCATTCCCGGATGCACTGACTGACGTCAGTCGCGAGGATTTCGTGTTTGCCGTCAACGATGTGCGGCCGAGTTACATCCGTGTGGAAGCGGACGAAGTGACGTACAACCTGCACATCATGTTGCGATTCGAATTAGAACCCGCCCTGCTCTCTGGCGATTTACCTCCCGGCGATTTGCCTGGCGTGTGGGACGAAACATTCGAACGCTATTTCGGGATGCGACCGCGAAGCGTAGCGGAAGGCTGCCTGCAGGACATTCATTGGAGTGCGGGTCTGCTTGGGTACTTCCCGACCTATGCGCTTGGCAATATGTACGCCGCTCAATTCTTCGAAACCGCAGCGGAGACGCTCGGCGAACTGGCCCCGCAGTTTGCTGCTGGGAAGTTTACGCCGCTGCGTGAATGGCTCAACCGTGAAATCCATCAACGCGGTCGACAGTATCCTGCACCAAAATTGGTTGAGGTTGTCACCGGCAAACCGCTCTCGCACGAACCATTGATGCGACATCTGCGATCGAAATACGAGGCGTTGTATGAGCTCTGAAAACGCGACCGTCGAAGCGGAAGTCCCGCCCTCACGATCCAGCTTTTGGTTGCTGATGTTGCTCACAGTTTGTGTGGCGGTCGGGTTTGCATTCTGGCTGCGGATGAAGAGTGCGACAAACGTGGGCGGTTTGGATGTCGGCCAACCCTTGCCCGCCCTCAACGCCTCCGGCTGGCTGCAGGGCGAACCACCCACTAGCGAATCACTCGATGGGGAGGTGCTCCTCATCCACGCCTGGTTTCCGGAATGTGTGTTCTGTTTTCGCGAAGCACCCGAGCTAGTCAAACTGCAACGCGAATATGGAGACCGTGTGAAATTTATCGGTCTCACATTTCGCGACGTCGATCAATTGGATTCGATTGAAGGGTTCCTCGAAGCCACTGGGATCGATTGGCTCAATGGCTACGGAGCACTCGATACGCTTCGCGCCTTCGATGCCGAGTACTTCCCGACCATCTGGGTCATCGGTCGCGACGGAACTGTGGTGTGGAACAAGGACGAATCAGAAAGCTTAGTCGACGGCATCGAACGCGCGTTGGCGCAGAAGTAGATATGCAACGCAAATCGGAGGCATGCCCACGGCTGTCCGTGGGCATGAAAAATCTATTGACTGTCGCTTGACCGTGCCCACCGAAAGCGGGGGGCATGTCACGACTCGCGATTCTCCCTACGACTTCGATGACTTCTCATCACCCAAATTCCAGTGGAGATAACTTTCCAAGAACGGATCGAGATCGCCATTGAGAACGGCATCGGGTTGGCTATTTTTGAAGCCCGTGCGAGCATCTTTCACATATTGCTCGGGATGCAGCACGTAATGCCGAGTGGTTTCACCACCGAATCCAATTTTCGACTTTTCTCCCCGCCGGGCAGCGACTTCGTCGAGTCGGCGTTCCAGTTCCATTTGGTACAGTTTCGACAGCAACATCTTTCGGGCGGTGGCCCGGTTCTGGTGCTGACTGCGTTCACTCTGACAGAGTGCGAACACTCCGGTTTCCAAGTGTGTGACACGTACCGCGGACTCGGTCTTGTTCACGTGCTGACCGCCGGCACCACTGGAACGTAGCGTGTCCTCGCGAACGTCTTTGTCCCAATCGATGTCGATGTCGATGTTGTCGTCGACTTCTGGAGTCACATCGACCGCAGCGAACGAAGTTTGCCTACGTCCGGCGGCATCGAATGGGCTGATACGGATCAAACGGTGATTGCCGTTCTCGCCCTTGAGCCAACCGTAGGCGTATTCTCCGCTGATCAGGATCGTCGCGTTGCGAATGCCCGCTTCTTCGGCGTCGGATCGGTCGATCATTTCGACCTTGAATCCACGTTGTTCGGCCCACCGCAGATACATCCGGAGCAGCATTTCCGCCCAGTCCGACGCATCAGTACCGCCTTCACCGGCTTGTACTTTGAGGAACGCATTCGAGGCGTCTGCCGGGTCGCTCATCATCGCCTGCAGTTCGACCGCTTCGAGTTTCGGCATCAAACGGGGAACCGTCTCGGCGAGTTCCTTCTCTGAGGCCGGATCGTCCGCAGCGAATTCGAGCAGCACACCGATGTCTTCGGCGGATTGGATCAATTCACCAAGTGGTTTGACGTTGGCGTTCAACCGGCTAAGTTGCCCGACCGTTTGTTGAGCGCGTTCCTGATCATCCCAGAAATCGGGTGCGGCCATTTTCTGGTTGATCTCAGCGACATCTTGCAGTTTGGCATCGTAGTCAAAGAGAGTCTCGTAGATGCACAATGCGCTCGATCATTTCATGAGCTTGGTCGCGAAGTTCCGGGTCCACCATGATTGTTCCTTCTTGCGTTGTTTGTGCGGTCAGGTCGTGACCGTATTATTCGTCTTTGCCACCACCGAATGTGACGGTAATTCCATAATCTTTTTGCAGCTTGGCGTGGGCTTGGCTGGCGTGGCCGTCCTTGGGGTAC
The DNA here is from genome assembly GCF_984380535.1 of Thalassoroseus sp. Lineage (NCBI taxonomy): Bacteria > Pseudomonadati > Planctomycetota > Planctomycetia > Planctomycetales > Planctomycetaceae > Thalassoroseus > Thalassoroseus sp. The sequence goes on along the minus strand of NZ_CFHRBF010000001.1, from coordinate 98,649 downwards.
TTTTTGCACACCTGCTGAAACGCCCGAATGGCGGCTTCCTTGTTACCAGAATGCTCGTAGCACTCGCCGATTTGGAGCAACGCCCAAGCTGCACGGTTCTGATTCTCCGTGCTCCCGACAACCTGTGCGTAGGATTGAATCGCCGACTTCCATTCTTTTTGCCGACGATAACAATCCGCGATTTCAATTACGTTTTGTGGGAAGTCGCTGCAGGCCTGGTATTGGCGAATCGCATCGTCATACCGACCGGCATCACGTAGCGTGCGGCCGATTTCCATTTGCCACCGCGTAGGATTGTTCGCGTCATCGACGATCAACTCTCGATACAACGCAATCGCAGGGTCCGGTTTTTTGGCGTAGCGATAATTAATGGCAATCGCCGGTTTCCAGGTCAGAGGGTTTTCGGGATCGAGGGCCAGGACTTGCTGATAGGCGTTCGCCGCTTTCGCATATTCACGTTGTTGATGATAACTTTCCGCGATTCGCGATTGGCCTTTGATTTGGTCTTGGAACTGGTTGTATGTCTGACGAGCCAAGTCGTATTTGTCTTCTGATTTCTGCCAACTCGCGAGATGGTCGAGAATCTCATCGTCTTTGCCGAAGCGTTTCTGCATGTCCTGGAACAGGTCCGCGATTTGTTGATCCCGCCCGATGGCTTGGTTTAAATCGATAATCGCAAACCAACGTTGTTTCGCGGCTTGTTTCACCTCGTCGTTAGCGAGATCCGTCGGCGTTTGTTTTTTGAGCCATTGAATGCCGTCGTCGACGAGTTTGGCCGCCTCAGTTTGTTTCTTGGGGTCACGGTGTAGCGTCGTCGCTGCGGATTTGACGTATTGAAAAACCTGGTGCGGTAAGTCCGTCTCTTGGTAGCTCGTTTCTAGCGTTTTCACACCATCGCTGAACGCGGCCTCATGGAAGTAATACGAAGCCAACTCTTGCGAAGCCTTTACGCAGAAACTTTCGGTGTCTTTCGTTCGCGGCGTATCGAATGATAGCCGTTTCCACAGGCCGACTCGTTCGTCGAGATTTCCTTCGACTTTGCTGATGTCGATCAAATCATGTAATGCGTAGACTGCGACGAGATGCTTTGGATGGTTCTTCAAAACGTCCGCGTACGCCTGCTTGGCTTTCTTGGGTTCGCCGATGTTCTTATAAGTTTGACCGATGAAATACGCGGCCGCGGTAGCCTCTTCGGAGTCCGGCCAGTAGTCGATGACCGACTGAAACCCCTCGCTAATGGCGGTGTTCTGTTTCCGCAATTGCAGTTGGCACAGTCCCCACTTTAACAGCGAGTACGGAGCCGCTTCGCTTGTTTCGTAGAGGGTGAGAAATTTTTCGTACTCGTCGGCTGCGATCTTCCATTTCTTGTCGCGGTAGTATTCCTCACAGATTTTCAGTTGATACCGTTCGACTTCCCGCAACTGCTTCCAACGGTCGAGCGATAACTCATCCAACTTGGCGGCTGATGCGATATTCGAGACCAAAATGGCCGAGAAAACCGCGAGTAGAAGACTCGCTCGTTTGATTGCATTTGGCATGGGATTCTCCGAATCACAGTTCGCGATTTGCCCTCCCGACTCTATCGACTGACACCGGAATTTACAACGAGCGATCGTCGTTCAGATCCCTTGTCATGCATGCCGTCGGTGGACCATTGCGTAAACGCAGGGCACGAGAATCAACGTCAGGACAGTCGATGCCACCATCCCGCCGAGCAATGCCCGGGCGAGGGGAATCATCGCTTCGTTGCCGGGAGCCAGCTGGAACGACAATGGCAACATCGAAGCCACGAGTGTGAGCGAAGTCATCAAAATCGGCCGCAACCGTACCTGGGCTGCCGACAACGCCGCATCCGATGGGGATGCACCTTCCGAGAGTCGGCGGTTCGCAAATTCGACAAGTAGAATCGAATTGTTCACGACCACGCCAATCATCATCAGAATGCCCATTAGCGATTGGATGTTGAGCGTTGTGCCGGTGAGGAACAAGATGACCAGTACGCCACCCAGTCCGAGCGGCACCGCGAGCATGATGATCAGCGGATCAACGAATGAACGGAACTGGGCCATCAATACGAGGTACACCAGCACGCCCGCCACGAGTAGACCGACTCCGAGCAGGTTCATGCCGGACTTCATTGTTTCCACCGGTCCGCGTGTCGATACGGAAACACCGTTGGCGAATTCCATTTCCGCCAAAGCGTTCTCGACGTCCCGCGCGACGGAACCGACATCCCGTCCCGAAACGTTCACATGCACATCATTTACACGGGCGATGTTGTAATGCGCGATTTCGCCGGGGATCGTGACCCGATTGACGGTGGCGATATTCGACAACGGAATCGTGACGGGGCCATCGGGTGTGTCGAGGGAAATTGGAATGTTGCGGATTTCATCAAGCGACTGGAAATGGTTGTCTTTGTACTGCACGCCCATGAAGAAATCGACGCCGGTTTTCGGATCGATCCAAATCGTCGGCGAATAACCCACGCTCGATCCAAGAGCCGTCAACACAGTTTGAGCGACGTCCTCCTGATCGACACCGAGGTACTTGGCCCGTGTGCGATTGACCTGAACATCGAATTGCGGATAGTCCAACGACTGTGCGATTTGCACGTCTTCGGTGCCGGGGATGTGCGAGACGACTTCAACGATTCGCTCGGCTGCGTCTCGACATTGGCCAAGAGTTCCCGCTGAAACCTGCACGCTGATCGGGGTGGGCACACCTTCGTTGAGTGCCATGTTCACGATGCCGCCGGAGACGAACAGAAACTGTTCGAGCGGGTAATCATCGGCGAACTTCCGACGCAGGCGATCGATGTAAGTTTTGGAACTCGTCTGTCGCCCGGTCTGTTTGAGGTTCACGATGATGTATGCCGTGTCTGGCCCGGAATTCGAACTCAGGACCGTCGAGAACCCCGCCCCCTTGCCGACGGGTAAACCGATGTTGGCGATGAGCGTCTCGATTTCCTCTTCGGGAATGACCTCTTTGATAGTGTCCTCAATCCGTGCGACGAGTTCTTCGGTTTCGCTGAGTTCGTTGCCGGGGACGGTCTTCATACGAATTTCGAACGAGCCGGCGTCGACATCGGGGAATAGTTCCGTCCCGATGAACGGCCAAAGTAGAAACGTCGCACCAACTCCCACGAGAATCACCAGCACACTCAGCGCCGGAACCTTCAAGGCGACATTTAGGCTGCGACCGTAAAGGCCCCGCGGTTGGTCTTCGCTCGCGGCATTGGTGTCGTTTTTCCGGGAGTCGTCTTGTGGTCGAACTTTGTCACGAACAAAGGTTGCACAGAATGCGGGAACAACGGTCAACGCCAACACGTACGAAGCGCCAATCGTGAAGGTCGCTGCCAATGAGAGGGGTTCAAACAGGTATTTGATCATCCCAGTCAGAAAGACAGCCGGCAGAAAGACGGCGAGTGTCGTGATTGTCCCAGCCAAGATCGCGCCAGAAACTTCTTGCGTTCCTTCACGGGCGGCATCGAGTGTGGACTTGCCCATACGTTGGTGTCGAACCACGTTTTCGACCACCACAATGCCGGCGTCAACCACCGTGCCGATGGCAAGCGCGATGCCGCCGAGTGTCATCACGTTGATGGTTTGGCCAGTGAAGGCGAACCCCAGACCGCCGATGAGAATCGCAAGCAGAATCGTGGCGACAATGATCAGCGTTGGCAAAAATCGTCGAAGGAACATAAGCACCACAACCGCCACTAACGCTGCCCCCAATCCGATCTGCCTGAGTAAATTCGACATCGCGTTACGGATGTAATGTGATTGATCGGAAACCAGCGTGACCTCCGTCGCTTCCGGAATGTCGCCGCGTTCTTTCATCTTCGGAATTTCGCTGGCGATGCCCTCCGTGATGCGGTCGACGACAGCGATCGTGTTTTCGCCCGGTTCCCGCAACAGCGGACAATACACGCTGCGTTTGCCGTTCACGCGGACGATGTTGTACTGAAGTGCTGCATCATCCTCGACGACGCCGACATCACGAATGAAGATCGGTCGTCCGTCACGAACCGCCACCGGGATCGCTTCGATTTCCTCGGTCGTTGGCAGCGTATTTCGGGGATGGATTTGGTAATCCGTGCCACCGAGCCGAGCGGTTCCTGCAGCGAGCACCAAGTTCGACTTCTGCAAGGCGTCGACGACGTCCGTCGCACTGATATGATGAGCTTGCAGTTTCGCGGGGTCGACGTAGACCATCATCTGTCGAAATTTTCCGCCGAACGGGTGCGGAATTTGAACACCTTTCAACCCGCCCATTTTATTGCGGACAGCGTAATAGCCGATGCTGTAAAGTTCCGATTCGCTCAGGCCCTCACCGGAAATCGCGGCAAGCACGACAGGCAAATTCGATGGTTCGCTTCGCAATGTGAATGGCCATTCGATCCCCGGCGGCAGGTGAAACATATCGCTGGCTTCGAGGTTCACGATGTCGTTCATCGCGGAACTCGAGTCAGCCCCCGGTTGGAAGAACACCTTGATGACGGCTGCTCCGGGCACCGTTCGCGATTCCTGGTGTTCGATCTTTCCCGCCAACGTAAGGGCCCGTTCCACACGCGAGGTGACCGACTTTTCCATGTCGAGCGTTGGCAAACCGGGATAGGAAAAGAAGCTGACGACCACCGGCTTTTTGAAGTCCGGCAGAATATCGACAGTGATGCCGGGAATCACAGCCGCCCCTAGCAAACACAACGCGCATGCGGCAGCGAGGACAGCGAACCGGTTCTTCAGCGAAAAGTTGATCAGACCCATATCGGTTTCTTCGTTGGCAGTTGGCCGGCGGATCAGTGAGGTGAGTATCTGGTCGAGTTGCCGACCTAGTCGGCGGGCAAGACACGTACGGTTTGACCGTTCGCGAAACGGTTGAGGTGTGCATCGATCACGCGTTGGCCGGTCTCCAATCCCGAAACAATTTCGATCGAGTGACCGTTGTCGATGCCCGTGGTGACGGTCTGCATCGTCACCTTTTCATCATCGCCGATGATATAAACGAACGGCTGCCCCGCTTCGTCGAAGCGAACCGCCCGAGCGGGCAACATGTTGGCGGCAACTTTCGTGGACAGTGTGATCGTCGCTTCCCCAAACATTCCGGGTAGTAATTTTCCGTCCGCGTTCTCGATTTCCGCTTCCACGAGCATCGTACGCGTGTTGGGATCAAGCTCACCCGCGACCCGTGTGACTTCGGTCGTGATTGGTTCCTCACCGGTGAACGAGGGGAATTGCAGCGTCATGATGTCACCGCGTGAGACCAAGGTCGCGTCGACTTCCGGTACCGGTACTTGCACGCGTACCGGGTCGAATTGGCTGACAACAAACAGTGGCTGGCCGTCACCAACTTCGTTGGCTTCGCGAACCAAGTCGCCTAGATCGATCGCTCGGTGTGTCACCAGGCCGTCAAATGGGGCTTTTAGCGTGGCATAATCGATGAGGACTTGGATTTCCTCGAGCTGTTTCTCAGCGATTGTCGTATCGGCCTTCGCGGCTTTCAGGTCAGCATCAGCCGAAGTCAGTTTCGCTTTGGCAACTGCCACATCGGCGCGAGCGGAGTTGATCGCCGAGTCCACCGCGTCGCGGTTAGCCAATTCCGAATCTCGTTTCTTGCGGACTTCATCCAGTATGCGATTTTGCAGCGATTGTCGTTGGACCAAGTCCTGCGTCCGGCTGAATTCGGCTTCGACGGCAGCGAGACTGGCTTCAGCTCGTTTCAGTTCCGACTCGGCTTGGGAGAATCTGGCCTCGGCGGATTCCACATTCGCCTTGGCCAACGTGACACCGGCTACCGCCCGTGTTTCCTCAGCTTTCGCACGAGTCAATCGGGCCTCGATGACCTGCAACTGCTTTTGCATTTCAGGAACGTCGATCACGGCAAGTGGTGTGTCTTTTTCGACGACATCACCTATATCGACATGGATTTTGCCGACGTAACCGCTGACCTTCGCTCGCACTTCAGCGCGAAAATACGCATGCACCGTCGCAGGTTGTGTACTGGTGCGTCGCACGTCTTCCGGCACGACAGCCACCGCCTTGACAGGAACGGTTTTCGCGGATTTCTCAGGTGGTTCACCGACCGCAACATCACCGCAGCCGGAGGACAGAAAAACGCAGCCAAGTATCGCTGTCACGAAAGAATTGTGCACAAATTGCGCGCGAACCATCGCAAGAATCCCTCGTTGGTCAATTCAGGTAGAGTGAGTCGAGTTTAATGGTCCAGTCGAGAGAAGCATAGCAAGACTCTGGCTTTTGCGTTCCAGGTTCATGGAATTCATGTCGTTTGAGCAGTTGTTTCCCATCTGACCCATCTTTTCAGCTCAGCGTGATCGGCACGAACCGACCGGAGAACTCGCAAAACCTGCATCACCGGTCTATTCGGCAACGTCTGACACTGGCTCATGACCGATGCTGAATTGTGATGTCACCGGAAATGATTCTGCAGAAGGTCTCCCGACATGCAGCGGAAATGGATTTCGACCAGTGTTCTGTTCGCGACCTTGGGCGGATTCGCCGGGTGCGCCAATACGAATCGGTTCGAAGGTTTGCCCTCACCGAACGAGCCTACGATTGTGGGGCAAGATCACAACGGTCCGAGAGTGGAATCTCCGTTTCCCCGCGCATGTCGACCGATACGCAGGCTTGAACCGTCCAACATCAACAAGATTCGGCTTGTTGACGAGCAGACATCTGTGAAGGATATTCCGCTTCCGGTTGCACCCGCTCCCGATGCGATGGTTGAAAACTCGCCCGGACAACTTCAACCAGAGTTCGAATCGGCGGCGACGAGTATCGACGCAGTCCAACTGAATCTGCCAACGGTACTCTCGATGATTGGTGGGCAACATCCGGTTGTCGGATTCGCTCAGTGGCGTGTGCAGGAGGCGTATGCGCAGTTCGACCGGGCAAAGGTGCTTTGGTTGCCTTCGATCCAGCCAGGTTTCAGCTTCCATCGGCATGATGGAAACTATCAAGCGAGCAACGGCGAAATCGTCGATGTGAACCGGAACTCCCTCCAATACGGACTCGGTGCCGGTGCAACGGGAGCCGGCACGACTAACACTCGCCCCGGTTTGGTGGCTCAGTTCCACCTCGCCGATGCCATCTTCCAACCCGAAATCGCGGAGAAAACGGCATGGGCTCGCGGACATGCGGCGAATGGAGTGTTGAACGATCAACTTCGCGATGCGGCTCTCGCGTATCAAGACCTGTTGGACGCCGAACAAGACCTGCGAATTGTGGAAGACAGTCGACGTCGCACGGCAGATTTGGCGAAATTGACGAGTGACTTTGCGGAGGCGGGCGAAGGCTTGCAGGCCGACGCGGATCGGTTGAAGACGGAATTGATGTTGGTCGACGATCGCCTCGTTTCCGCTCGGGAGCGTGTCGATGTGGCGTCGGCAAACTTGGCTCAAACGCTTAGTTTGGATGCGGGCCGAATGATTACGGCTCTCGACGCAACTGTGATTCCGCTCGATTTGACGACCATCGACGCCGAACCGGCAGCATTGATTCCCGTGGGTTTGTCGAATCGTCCGGAACTCAAGGAAGCCCAGGCATTGGTCGCAGCGGCTTGCGAACGATACCAACGCGAGAAATACGCCCCACTTGTGCCAAGTTTATTGATGGGATTCAGCACTGGCGATTTTGGCGGCGGACTGGGCAACGATGTGAACGATGTTGCAGGTCGATATGACTTCGACGCGATCGTCACCTGGGAGATTCGGCAACTCGGATTCGGTGAGGCTGCCGCTCGACGTGAGACCCACGCAAATGTCGAGCAGGCAAAGTTCGCGAAACTTCGCACAATGGACCGTGTCGCTCGCGAAATTGTCGAAGCACATGCGCAGGTTTTGCATCGACGTCGGCGAATCAGCATCACTCAGCAAGCAATCGAAACCGCCGAGAATTCCTACAACCGCAATTTGAGCCGAATCAGAGACGGTCAAGGGTTGCCGTTGGAAGTGTTACAGTCTGTGCAAGCACTCGAAGATGCACGCCGAGCGTATTTGCGGGCCGTCGTCGATTACAACCGAGCCCAATTCCAACTGCAATGGGCACTCGGCTGGCCCGTCGATCAGGCTTCAGCTGCAGGGTTGGGGACACACTGCGAACCCCGTTTCTAGACCGTGTCACGGTTCTCCACTTCCGCCAGGGACACGCAAAAGTCAGCGTTCTCGGCCATCTGTGCTACCGCAACCGCGACGAGCAACGCGAAACCCTCGAACCCAACCAACCGGTCCAGCCCGACGTAACCGCCGAGAAGCTGGTCGCTCGCTTTTGAAGTCCAACGTCGACTCGGTTAAGATCTGCATTAGCAATATCCATTTCTCCCACACGCTTCAAACGCAATTTGAGAAGGACTCACACTGATGTCACATCCGCCACGACCCACGCGTCGTCAATTTCTCCAAGGGCTCGCAGCTGCCAGTGCTGCGGGAGTCATGTTGCCTTCGAGCCGTTACGCTCTCGGTTACGAATCGCCCAATGAACGCCCCGTGTTCGCTACGATTGGTCTTCGGAACCAGGGGTGGGGAATCACTAGCAAGTCGTTCAAGTTTGCCGACTTCGCGGCGTTGGCCGATGTCGACAAGAACGTGCTCGAAGAAAACGTCGCCAAGACTGAGCAGCGTCAAAAGAAGAAGCCGGATGCCTATACCGATTACCGCAAGATTCTCGATCGTAAAGACATCGATGCGGTCATGATCGCCACGCCGGATCACTGGCACACGAAAATCGCCGTCGAGGCAATGCTGGCCGGCAAAGACGTTTACTGTGAAAAACCGCTGACGCTCACGATCGACGAAGGCAAGCTCATCGAGAAAATGGTGAAGCTGACCGGTCGTGTGTTCCAAGTCGGAACAATGCAGCGGACCGAAAGTGGCCAGCGCTTCCTGCAAGCGATCGCCCTGATCCGTGCCGGTCGAATTGGGAAGGTCCAAAAAGTAACCTGTGGCATCAATGGTATGGAGGCGTCGCCGGTCATTCCGGAAGCCGATGTCCCGGCCGGATTGGATTGGGATTTCTGGTTGGGGCCAGCGGAAAAAGTTCCTTACCGGGCTCTTCCCGAAATGCGAAAAGGTTACGGCGGCGGAGTGCCATTGTATAGCAACTGTCACTACTCCTTCCGGAATTGGCATGAGTATTCCGGCGGAAAGTTGACGGACTGGGGTGCCCATCACGTCGACATCGCATGTTGGGCACTTGGGGCCACCGACACCGGCCCGAGCAAGATAACACCACTCGAGTACAATCTGCCGGTGGAATACAAGGACGGACATCCTGTGGTGCACGACCAATACAATGCGGCGACCAGTTTCCGCATTCAGGTCGATATGCCGAACGACGTGGAAATGATCATCACGAGCGAAGGCGACAATGGGATTCTCTTCGAAGGCACCAAAGGCCGGTTCTTTGTCAATCGTGGCAAAATCGTCGGCAAACCCGTCGAGGAACTCGCCGACAATCCGCTGCCTGACGGTGCCATCGAAGAAGTCTACGGCGGCAAAGTCAGCGAGAACCATACGGCGAACTTCATTGAAGCGATGAAGTCTCGTGAGCAACCGATTTCCGACGTGTGGTCGCACAACCGCATGCTCGAAATCTGTCACCTCTCGAACATCGCCATGCGGTTCGGCCGCGCGATGAAGTGGGACCCAGTGGCCCGTCAAATCATTGACGACGAGCAAGCCAACACGCTTCTTTCACGAGAAAACCGCAAAGGTTATGAGATCGACATGTAATCGGCACCGTTAAGGTGCAAGAAGATGCCGAGTGAGAAACTCCATGCGGAGCCGATTTCCGTATGGAGTTTCTGCCGCTCCATGCCCTGCCCCGATGATCGGCATGAAGTCGAATTGTTTCCCCGCTTTCTGTAACGCACCAACGACTTGCAACGTGCTCGCCGGATCGACGTTCCGATCGAGTTCACCGACGATCAGCAGTAATTTGCCCTTCAGTTTGTGTGCGTCAACCGTGTTCGAGTTGCGTGCGTAACTCTCGTCGACGGGCCAACCCATCCACTGCTCGTTCCACCAAACCTTGTCCATTCGATTGTCGTGACAACCGCAGTCGGCAACGGCCACTTTGTAGAAGTCGTGGTGATCGAGCAACGCCCGCATTGCGTTCTGGCCACCCGCGCTGCCGCCGTAAATGCCGACGCGTGACAAATCCATCCACGGTCGGTCTTCCGCAGCGGCTTTGATCCAGGCAATCCGATCTGGAAAACCGGCGTCTTTGAGGTTCTTCCAGCACACATCGTGAAATGCCTTACCTCGGTGATTCGTGCCCATCCCGTCGATCTTCACAACGATAAAACCCAACTCGGCGACACGATACAAACCCGTCATCCGGCCAAAATCTTTGGGCACGTGGGCCGAGTGGGGCCCGGCGTAGATGTTCTCCACAATCGGGTAAGACTTTTGTGGATCAAAGTTGGACGGCTTGATGAGAAACCCATGAATCTCGGTTTTGCCATCCCGACCCGGTGCAACGAACCGCTCCGGCAAACTCCAACCGGTATTCAGTAGCGGCTCGATGTCGGCTTCCTCAGGTGTGCACACGAGGCTGCCGTCGTTGGAACTGCGCAATTCATGCACCGGCGGGTGATCGACTCGCGACCACCTGGCGACAAAAAATTTGCGGTCGGGTGAGAATTCGATGTGATGATTGCCATCCGCGGCGGTCAGTTGTTGAAACTCGCTGCCGTCAAAATTCAACCGGCAAAGATGCAAGTGGTACGGGTCTTCGTCTGAGTTGAGTCCACTCGCCATGAACCAAATTTGTCGATGCTCGTTGTCGACGTGGATCACGTCCCGAACCGGCCACGCCCCCTCAGTGATGCGGTTTTTCACTTCACCGGTTTTTGTGTCGATCAACCACAGATGACACCATCCGTCACGTTCGCTCATCCAAATCAGTTCGCCGGTTTCATGAAGCCAGTGTCGCCACGACTTCCCGCTGTAATCGATGAAGGTGTCCGAGGTTTCTTCAACAACCACCCGAACGTCTCCCGTCTCCGCGTTTGCAGCAAGAATCCGGTAGCACTGATGTCCCCGCTCGTTGTAGTTGAAATAGAATTCACGACTGTCAGGCGACCACACCACTGGCAACGCTTGCGATTCCGTAAACGGATTCGGAAATAAGTCGGTCGATAGGACATTCCATTGATGGTTTGCACCATCGATTCGGAACACGACCGGCACCGGTTTCGGCAGCGGATCACCCGGCTTGGGATAGGAGTAATCGCGGAGTTTTGGTTGCAATTGGTCGCGTGGTGAAGATTCGACGATTGTAACTTCGCGTTTGGAAATTGATTCGCAGTTGCTCACCACGAATGCAGAGGAATCGGGCGACCAATCGACTCGTCCATGGAAAGGCGTTTTGCGATCGAGATCGGTTGCCAAATGTCGCGTCTGTTGGGTTTCCCGATCCTGCAATTTGACAACTCCATCTTCAACAAACGCAGACCATTTGCCATCCGGCGACGGTGTTCCTCGACGAGTCGGACTCGGACGGCGGCGATTACGTGTCGAAGACTTCGCGGGGCCGTCAATAACGATCCGACTCGGAGCGGCGATGGCTTCGATGGTTGCCAACTCAGTCCCGTCAGGCCGGGCCACGAGCCACACGTGCCCCGCGAACGTATGTTGCGAATGAGTCTCCCCCGCTTCGACCGTTCCGTAAGGCACACGTCGACCGTCGCTATTCAACCAAAACAACTGGACCTGCGTGTCGAGCGAATTGACGAAAGTCACTCGCGATTCCGGTCCGTTTGTCCGAGTTCGATCGCGTCGATTCGTCATCTCCGAAGTCCGCGTCGGTTCGGTCTCCGGAAGACCCAGTTCGTTGAGGTTTTGGGCCGTCTTCCGTTGGCCGGTCTCGGCGTCGATCAATACAAATTCGTGCGATGCGGGTCCCGTTTGCACGCGATACCAAAACGACTTATTCCCTGGCAGCCAATGTGTCTGAATGTGATCGCGGAAAGTTTTGTTTGCGGTCCGCTGCGCAAACTTCAACGCCCGCTCAATCCGATCGTCAGCGAATGTCGTCGAAAGTCCAACGAGTAGAAATCCAACGAGAATAGCAATACGCATGGCGGCAACTACGTGCGGTTGGAAGAAGTAGCGGGGATGAATGACGTAAAGAAGCGGCGTCAACGAATTTCTCGGACGATGCGAAAACCGGTGTAGACGGCGGAGTCTGCGGCTTCGGCAAATGTGCGGATCGAACAGCGGACTGCCGCCGGTGCACACGTCCATCCGCCGCCACGCATTAAACGCCAATCACCATACTTGTGCTGATCGGTCTCGTCGAGAAATAACGGGTCTGTCACGACGACATCGCCACGCTGCTGGCGGGGCACACCGTCGAAGTGGCGGTCGTACCGATCCGCAGCCCAACGGTCTTGGCACCATTCCCACACGTTGCCATGCATATCGAACAGTCCCCACGGGTTCGGTTTGAAGCTGCCGACTTTCGCCGTGAAGACGACACCGTCACCCTCATCGGCTCCTAGTCGGACGGCCCGTTGGAACTGAGTTGTCTTCGGCTGCGCGGCTTCCAGTGCACCGTCCGCAACGTTGGCATGCTCGTATGCCAAGTCGGGGTCTTCGCCCCAAGAGTACCATGTCTTCTGCCCTGCGCGGCAGGCGTATTCCCATTCCGCTTCACTCGGCAATCGATAGTTCTGACCGTCCTTTTTCGAGAGCCACTTGCAGAATGCGTTCGCGTCGGTCCAACTCACGCAGACAACAGGATGTTCGTCGGTTTGCTCGAACCCCGGTGTTCGCCAGGTGATCTCGGATGACTTGTGAAAGCGGTCCACATAGTCGTTCTCGTCCGGAAAGCAGCCGAGCGCTCCGCCATTTTTCTCGGCATCGGTTTTGTAGCCGGTCGCGTCGACGAATTGACGAAATTGGCCAACCGTGACTTCCGTCGTCGCGATCTCAAAACCCCGCGTGATCGCCACTCGGTGTGATGGCGATTCGTTCTTAAAGTTCTGACTATTACTGTATTGGTGAACGAGTGCAAAACGGCGCTCGCGTTGATTGGACGTGTCGAACCCGCGAGTAAACTCGCCGGGCTCAATTTGAACAAACCGCATGCCGATGGTATTCGTCGTGAGCTTCTTAGACGCATCCGCAGCCGAACCGACACTCGTGTACGAGATACATAGCAGGTGCACAACGAAGAATGTCGTCAGACGAAAGACTCGATCGCAGGTCCTATTTCTGAGTCGTTTCATCCGAGTAATTCTCCGATCACGCCGGTGCTGTCTTGATAGGAATTTTCCACCAGTACGCCCATCTTATGAATCATGGTTTGCCACAGTGAGGACAGCGGCGTTTGTTCTTTGAGTTCGACGTGCGTTTGATGTTGAATGCCCAATCCGCCGCCACCCGAGAGAACCGTCGGCAAAATATCCTTACTGTGCCCAATTCCCATACCGCTGGAGAAGCCAAGCATCGTGTGATCGAGAAGCGTGCCGTCACCGTCCTGAATGGAAGCGAGTCGGTCTAGGAAGTAACTCCAGTGCTTCATGTAGATGGTGTCGACCTTGGCGAGTTCTTCAAGATTCTTGGGGTCGTTGCCATGATGGGTCAGTTCGTGATAGCCCTTGGACACCCCGAATTCCGGGTACACTCCGCCAGCTAGTTCGGTCCGCACAACGTAGGAGATGACGCGAGTCGAGTCTGTTTGGAACGCCAATGCGATCAAGTCGTACATGAGTTTGGCGTAGGTGTCGTAAACAAATTTGCCGTTGCCTTCGGGAGTGGGGGCGTTTTCGTAATCGCCATATCCATTGAGATTCGGCGTGGGTTTCGGACGGTCCGCCCAATCGATTTCCCGCTTGAGTGTCTGTTCGACTTCGCGGATCGAGTTGAAATACTGATCAAGCTGCTGACGGTCGGCCGCCCCGAGTTTGCCTTCGAGCTGTTTCGCGTCAGAGAGGATGGCGTCGAGCACGCTGCCGCGCTGACGGAACTCGTCGCTTTGCTGTGTTTGTTGGTCTTCACTGTTCGGTTTGAAGAGTCGATTGAAAATGGTTTGTGGGTCGTTTTCAGCGGCTAACGGCACACCTTGGCGGTTCCAAGAAATTGTCGCGAGCACCTGGCTACCGAAACCCGTCCCACGTTTGACCGAAAGTTGTAGAGAAGGAAATCGTGTATGCTTTCCGTGTAACTCGGCGGCGAGTTGGTCGGGCGAAATGGTTTGTTTCTCACCGCGAGCGATGGAAGTTGCGAATGGGTAGGCTCCATCATGCCCGCCGCCGTGATTGAGCCATGTGTTCGATAACACGGTGAACTGCCCCCGATGTTTTTCCATCGGCTTGAGGATTCGCGACATTTTGGCGTCGTTTCCGAATCCTTCCGGGTAGAACTCCCGCATGTTCATGCCGGTGCCGAAGTAGAACGTGCCCATCCGCGGTACAACTTCCGGCGTGGAGGCGGCAAAAGCTCCGCGGGGCATCATCGCTTCCAACCAAGGCAATGCGAGACAGGCACCCGAGCCACGCAGGAATGTTCGTCGATCAATCGGCTTGAGATTCAGAAAATTCATTTGGTCACGAACGCCTTGCTGTTAACGAGAGAGTGAATGAGCGAACGGAACGTGTCTTCGTTCGATTTCAAATCGGAAACGATTTGCGAAATGGCAGGGTCGTCGGTTGGTTCGATGCCTCGACCAAGTGCATAGACGAAGAGTTTCTCCGTAAGTGCTCGGCGGAACCGGTCATCCTGTGCTCGGAGCAGTTGGCGGAATTCCTCGAAATTGGCGAACGAGTTGCCATTCGGAAGTTGCCCACTGGCATCGATCTCTGGGCGGTTGTTGCCTCGGAAGTCTTCGCCGTCTTGTTGTTCCCGCCACGCTCCGATGACGTTGAAGTTTTCCAGTGCCAACCCGTACGGATCAAGCGACCGGTGACAGGCGGCACACGCTTCGATCTGTTGATGTTGCAGCAAGCGGTCCCGCACCGTCAGCCGTTCGCCTTTGATGTTCGGTTCGACTTCACCCGCGTTCGGCGGCGGAGGGTCCGGAGGATCGTTGAAAAGCACTTCCCGCACATAAACAGCTCGTGAAACGGGTTTCGTGCGGATGCCATCGGAACCGGCTTGATGAACCCCCGCCATCGCCAATAGTCCTCCGCGATCGGAATTCGGTGGCAACGTCACTCGGCGAAAATCTTCACCCTCGACATCGTCGATGCCGTAGTGCTCCGCGAGGCGATCATTGATGACCACAAAATCCGAATCAAGAAAATTCAACACGCTCAGGTCGTTCCTCAGAATCGTGCGGAAGAACTCCAGCGGTTCGCGGACGACCGCTTCGGCGAGTTTCTCGTCGTATTCGCGATAGAGATATTGGTCAGGCGTGAAATTGAGGAACGTTTCCGTCCGCAGCCATTGCCTGGCGAAACCGTCGACAAAGCGATCCGCTTTCGCGTCGGCCAACATGCGATCAACTTGAGCGATCCGCTGCGCGGGGTTTGTCAATTCACCGGCTTCCGCGGCTCGGAGCAGTTCGTCGTCGGGCATGGAACTCCAGAGGAAGTACGACAACCGCGAAGCGATCTCGTAATTATCAAGCGGCCGAGATTTGCCGGCTTCAGTCAAATTCGGTTCGACGAGATACAGAAACCTTGGCGACGTCAGTGCGACTGCCAAACCAACGCGGATGGCCTCGTGGAATGTTTCGTCGTGTTCCAATTCCGTTTCGACAACTTGCAGAATCGGCTCGATTTCTTCATCCCGAATCGGTCGTCGCCATGCTCGCGGTAAGAATCGGCGGAAGATTTCGCGGGCGTACTCGAGATCTTCGGAACCCTCGTCGCCGCGAAACAGCAGCGTAGTGTGACTTTTCGGAGGCCATTGGTCATACAACGGGCCTTCGACTTCGAGATAATCCAGAAACACTCGGGGAAATTGCGTGAGGTCTAACTTCTCTGGATCGGGCGTCGAACGGTCACCACCCCAACCTTCGGCGACTTTTCGGCCGTCGAGTCGTAACGTCTCCGCGAATTTGCCCTGCTTTCCAAGTTCCCCATTGCGACGCATAAAATTTTCGCCGGGACGCTGGCCCATGTACAACTTCGCTTCATTCAAAATGCGAATGTTGAGTTCACCACCGAGCGTGTCCCGTGGGATGACTACCGAATATTCCTGGGGCTTATCCCAGGGGGCTTTGACGTCGAATTCCATCACGGTTCGCATTTTGTCGTCGGGATGGTTGTGATTGAGTTGCAACCGGGGGACCGTTCCGTCTGCTCCCGGAGACGCGCCCGCTTTGATCGTGAATCGGTAATACCCATTCACGGGAGCGACGTTGTTGTCGCGACGACCAGGGTATCGCAGCATGCCAAACGAACGTGTGCTGCCCTCGATCAATTGCAGCCCGTTCGGCACGGGTTTCATTCCCAACCGCGTTACCAGATAGCCGATGGCGATACTGTCGGCCATATCTTCGTATTCGAGCCGCATGGTTTCCGTGGGAAACTCGGGCGGACCGTCCACGATTGCCCGATCCGCAATTCGTCGGGCGACTTCGTAGTATTGCTGCATCAACGACGGATCGAACAACAACGCGGTGCTGACTTTGTCGAAGCCTTCGGCCGTCCCATCCGGAGGCAACACATCAAGTGGACTTTCGCCGGTGGGGAACTTCATCGAGAGCAAGTCGGCGACTGTGTTCGTGTATTCATGCCGATTCATTCTTCGCAGCAGAATGCGTCCATCCGTGCCGGTACGATTTCGTTCGGCTTCCCGCAAACCAGCCGCGATCCACTTTGATGTCGTTTCCACCCACGTCGCAGGCGGCTGTGGTTCGTCTTTAGGGGGCATCTGGCCGAGGTTCAGTTGATTACGAATCTCGATCCAGGCCAGTGCGTTATCGCGATTGGAAAAATCCCCGGTGAGTCGATCAACCCGCATCTTGCCTTCCGACAAATCCGGTCCGTGACAATCCATGCAGAACTGTTTGAGCAGCGAGATGATTTCCGAATGATCGACGGCTGCATCTGCGAAACGTGGCAGAAGGACAAGCAAAACGATGAGGACACGCATGGGCATAACGAGTTGGGCCACTGAGTCGTCGAGAGAACGGCCGGTTCTAGATTGAACCGCTTACTCCCGAAGTTGTGTCGGAGAACATAGGCGGTTTCGCGGAATTCCTGGGATCCTACCCATTTTCCCTCAAGAAGTCAGGGATTGAGACGGTGTTCGACAAGGGACCAATAGCGTCGCCGGATGTTAATTTGGGAGAGATTTGACGGTTGTAGCAATTCTGATGTTGGAAACGATGCGAGAACCTAGAATTTCTTTCCGACTTAGCAAACCTGGGCGTCCGTTTCAGCCGATATAACCAGCACGACCCTCCGACTCGTCGGATGCGGTCCGAAGGTCTCCATGCAGAATGAGACGCATGGAGCGGGCACCTGGGCCGGACAACACGGTTTTCGCGGTATGACGAGGAGCGATAATGGACCAATCTGACCTTTGGACGAATTTACGTCGTTGGGCATGGTCTGGTTTGGGATTGGCTGGAATGGCCGTAGTTTCCGCCGGTCCGATGAGCGCTTCGGCATTCGGGGGCGATACCAAATCGTGTGCTGCCACCTGCATTCCGCCTCATGTCGTGCAGAACGGAAAAGTTTCCTGCACGACGACGGCTATTCCGTACGTGTGCACCACAGCGCCGGGTAAGAATTCCTGTGCAGACGTCTGTGTGCCACCCTCAGCGGTCACGGTCGGTTCGAAAGGGTCTTGCACGGATATCTGTATTCCGACGAGTTGCGTGACTCAGTCCGCAATTGCGAATCCGGACTTGTTACCGACTTCATCGCCGGCACGTTCGGTCTCGATGATTCAACAAGCCGCCGCGGTTCAGCCGCAACAGCCGATTCAATCTGAGAAGGTTGTTCCCGCAGCCGTCGAAAACAAACCGGCGACGACCGTGGATGTCGATCCCTTCGCCGACTGGCTCCCCGCTGGTGCCAAAAGTCAGCAACAGCCCGCATCGAAGACAGCGGACCTGTTCAACCTGCCGACGAAATCCGTTCCCGAGCAGCCGAAACGATCGACGGTACCGGCGAAGCAAGTCGCAATCGCCAAGCCGGTTGAAGCTCCGAAGTCGGTCGATGTGTGTTTGGTCGCGTTACGAGTTGAAAAGCGACTGGTCCCGGTTAATAAGTCCTTCGCTGCAAACTATGGCGAGAAGACGTATTACTTCTCAACCGCAAAAGCGTTGGCGGAGTTTCAGTCGAACCCAGATGCCTATGTTCCGGTTGCTAACGGCCATGACGTCGTGGCACAGGCCGGTCATCAGCAGACCGCTGCTGGGAGTGTCGAGCACGCACTGTGGTTCCGTAATCGACTGTACCTGTTCGCCAATGCCGCGAACGCGACTCAGTTCGTGAATAATCCCACGCAATTTGTGGTCACCAAATAGTCGGCCAATCGGTCAATCATTGAATCTACAAAACGAACGCCCCGATCGTCACCGGTCGAGGCGTTCGTTTCGTTCATTGGTAGAGTTTGATACGATGGGCAAACGCGATCGGAACCTCAATCGACACACTCTGATGCAGAACAAATTCCCATGGCGAAATACCATTTTCCACGCTGCCAAGTGACTCCTCTGCCCGACCATCGAACCGAAGTTGCGATCGACGGGAAAACCCGGATGTGCTGGCGATTTGGCGAGGACTACCCTCGGCCTTTTATCTTTCCACTCAACGGCCCCTCGGGGAGTTGTTTGACGCGAATGGGTCATCCGGGGGCGGAGAACCACGACCATCATCAATCCGTCTGGTTCGCACACCACAAAGTGCTAGGGATCAACTTCTGGGCGAACGAGAGTGATGCCTTCATCCGGCAAAAAAACTGGCTGGTGTACGAAGATGGGGACGAGGAAGCAATCGTCGCGGTCTCCCTCGGATGGTATGACGGACATGATCCCAAGGAACTACTCACGCAAGAGTTAATCATGGCTGTCCGACCCGGGCTCACCAACCCGGATGAGACGATCATCGATTTGCAAAGCCGATTCGTGCCAACGTCGGAATCTTTGGAGTTTCAGAAAACGAACTTCGGGTTCCTGGCCGTCCGGGTGGCGAAGAACATCTCTGCTTACTTTGGCGGAGGAAAGCTGACCGATAACGAAGGCCGCGTCGACGAGAAAAACATCTTCGGCAACCAAGCGAAGTGGGTCGATTACAGTGGTCCCGTGCCCGGCACAATCGCAACTGGTGATCTTGGTGTCGAGCAACCGTGGGAGGGAATCACCTATTTCGATCATCCCGACAAT
This sequence comes from Thalassoroseus sp., assembly GCF_984380535.1. Classification (NCBI taxonomy): domain Bacteria; kingdom Pseudomonadati; phylum Planctomycetota; class Planctomycetia; order Planctomycetales; family Planctomycetaceae; genus Thalassoroseus; species Thalassoroseus sp. Next base: position 79,342 of record NZ_CFHRBF010000001.1, on the reverse strand, counting down.
CCAAGATTTCCCACGCGTTGGCATGTCCGTGAAGACGGTTGGATGGGAGCGTCGTTGTGTTTTGACGAACCAATTGTCACAACACAATCCGAGCCGCTGTTCGTGCGATATCGGTTACATGCCCATGCGGGACCGGTAGACGCCGCCCAAGCCGAAGCTGTTCAGGCCGATTTTGCGAGTCGGCCGGAATACCGCATCGAAAAACCCACTGGGGTGAAACACCGCCAGTGGGTCGTCGTTAAAGCAGATCGCTGAGAAACAGCGGGCAATCTGGGTTAAGTCAGTGCGGGGAGTGGACCGTCGCCGCAGAAGTTCGAGTTTCCAAAGGAATCGACATGATGCCCAAAGCTATGGGACAATGACATCAAAAGGCGGTTGTGTGGCACGTTCGGATAGAACAACGAACGGCCAGTGCGGTAACCCAAACCACCACCGACAAGCACAAACGGAATATTGTCGAGCGTATGTGAGTTGCCTTTGCCGAGTTCGTTGGTCCAGACGATCGTGGTGTTATCCAACATACTTCCGTTGCCACCAGGTTCCGGTGTTTCGGCGAGACGCTTCGCCAGATGAGCGATTTGCTCGCAGTACCACTTGTTGATTTTGATCAACTTGTCTTGCGATTCCTTGTCGCTATCGGGTTTGTGTGAGAGTTCATGTTGACCCTCTTCAATACCCAACCAACGCATCCGCGGCTGACCGACCGAATTCGTGAACTGGAAGGTTGCGATCCGCGTGAAGTCCGCCGCGAAGCTATTCACGAGCAACTCGATTTGCATCTGCGTGATCTTCGGGATGTTGTCGTTTTCCTCTTTCACGCCTTTTTCGAGTTCCGGAACCGCGTGGCCGACTTCCGTTTCACTCGGCGTTTTGAGTTCGCGTTCCATCTCTCGGACAAACGTCGTTTGGGCATCGAGGAGGTCACGGTCTTCGGTGCTAACGAGTGTACGGATCTTGGCGAGGTCCATTTGGACTTCGTCGAGCACGCTTTTCAAACTCTCTTGATCGTCAAGACGACCATAGAGTTTTTGGAACATCTGGTACGGATCGTCGATCGGGGCCACCGGTTGGTTCGGACCGGTGTAGGACATCCGCGTCCAAGTGTCGGCCCGATCCGGCACCATCACGCCAAACTCCAAGGAGCCGAAGCGTGTTCGTGTCGCGGGGTTGGATTGCAAAAAGTTCTTTAGCTCTTGGTCGAGCGAAATCCCCTTTGACCAACCAGCGGGCGTGTGCGATCCGCCTTGGATGTTGCCAGGGAAAAGTTCGATTCCGGTCAGCAAGCAGCCCATGCCACGCATGTGGTTGTCGCCATCACCACGAACTTTGTCGCAAAGACCTTTCAAGATCAAAGTTTGATCTTTGAACGGAGTCAGCGGTTCCAGAATCTCTTTGAAAGAGACTTCATCTTCCCGCAGTTTTGGCCAAACCTTATCAAGTAGGTTCGCATCTTTATCATCGGGCCAGAAAGCATCGGGAATTGTGCCGTCCGGGCTGAACACCACGACTAACCGCTGCTTCTTTTGCCCGGTGTTCGCGAAAGCCAAGCTCGGAAGATTGCAGATGAACGGCAACGACGCCGCACCAAGTCCGCAATCCTTCAGAAAACGCCGTCGTGATAGATGATTGTTCATATCAAAATCCTAAGAGGGGAGTTATTAAAGTCAAGTGAGGTCAATCGTTAGCCGCGGTTGTCGTAGACTCGCGTGCAGTCAGCACAGAGGATGTCACCGACTCCACTAGGGCTTCCCGAATACTGAATTCCTGGTCGACGAAAGATTTCCGCAAGTGCTCCATCTGACCGGCTCCAAATGCTTGGACCGGCTGTTTATTGAAGTAATTAAACAGCTGCTCAGTGAAAGCGGCCTGCACTTCTTGGCTATTGGCGAGAAAATCTCCCAACTCCCGGGCACCGTTGAACTGAACGATTTCGCCGGAAGTCGTTCGGTAAGAACCGCTAGCGTCGATCGGTTGTTGTTTCTCCTCTTCACGGTATCGACCAACGGCATCGAAATGTTCCAACGAGAATCCCAAGGAATTGATCATTACGTGACACGATTGGCATTGAGCCGGGCTCGTCTGCATTTTCGTGCGTTCACGGGTGGTGAGGTCGGGGTGCAAATCCGGTGCAAGCGGACTGACCGCAATTGGCGGCGGTTTCAAGAATCGACCGAGTACACTTCGCGAGAGAAACACTCCACGGTGAATCGGTGAGGATTCGGTGTAATACGCCAGTCCTGTCAGCATAAATGGATGAGTAAGGACGCCCGATCGTTTCTCCGGTTCGAACGAGACCTTTTGGAAAGGAGCGTCGGCAGGCAAATCGACACCGTAGAACTTAGCGAGTCGACCGTTCAGGAATACTTGGTCCGTTTTCAACAATTGGCGAAAATCGCTGTTTCCGTTCCAAGCGACGTCTTCGACCGACAGCTCCAAGCTCGTTCGCAGATCGGACAAGATTATTTCGTCGAAATCCGGAAAGTGCTTGTCGTCTTTGCCAACATCATGGAAGCGATTGACCCCGAGCCATTGCCGGAAGAACTCCGCAAGTTTTGCCTTTGTGCGAATGTCGTTGACCATTCGACGAGCTTGTGATGCGATTTGTTGTCGCGTTTGCAACTGCCCTTTCGCCGCTGCACTGAGCAACTGATCGTCGGGGATAGAATCCCACAAACCGAACGATAGCCAAGATGCGGTCGCGTAAGAGTCAAATTCTCCCCAGCCATATTCCCGGTAGAGGAAACGCGGAGAAAGGAGCGTCAACAAGACGACACGTTTGACGGCGGTCGCATCGTCATTGGTTTCTTCGAATTGTCGATCGATGACGATCTTTCGGAGTTCATCGGTCAACGGGCGACGGAAGGCGGATTCGACAAACCGTGTCGCAAAGTCTTTGAGCTTTTGCGATCGGTCTTTCGCGTCGGCTTTCGTTTTCGCAAACCGATCGAGATTTCGCATGACATAACCTGCTACTTCGATAGCGGCGTTTGTCTTCGCCTGGTCCCAGGCTTTCGAAATGGAATTCCCACGTTCGTAACCGATACTGCTATCATCCGGCGGAAACGGAGTCGTCAGTACGAACGTCTCTGGAAACCAATTCGGCGAAAGATTCCGCTTCGGAATGACTTCCTCCGTTTGGTGCGGCGGTTTCCAATGGAGCGACACAGAAGCCGTCTCACCGCGTTTCGACTTGAACCATTCCAATCGCAACGGGTATGCCCGACCACCGAGCAGACGGATGGTGCCGCGGTACTCCGTATCATTGCCGGACTTCACCCAAGCATCGATCAAGGGTGTCTCGTTGTCATTGACCCACAGCTTCATGCCGTTTTCGGTGTGGACGATGAACTCGTAATCCCCCGTTTCACGGGCCAAGACGGCTCCGCTCCACTTCGCGGAAAACTCGGTCTCTTTGTCTTTTTTCTGATCGTCCGTCTTGGCGTTGTCGTCCTTCTCGTTCGCTTCGAATGGTGTTCCATCGCCGAATTGAAAGTCCACTACATCATCGGTTCGGTCGATTTTCCGCTTATCGCGTCGGAACCGGGCATCGGCGAAATACTCACCGTGGAGTCCCAGTTTCTCGTTCCAGGTACCGCGACCTGTGAATTGTGCAATGAGATCCGCGACGGAATTCTCGTATTGGCGAACCGTCAGCCGAGAGAACGCAATACGCGGCGGTTCATTTCGCATTTGAGCCGCGGGCGAGTAAAACTCTTCGTAGATATACTTGGCCACTTCCGTCGCCTCGGCACCGACGCAGTCCTTTGGCGAACCCTCGGGCATCGTTTTGCTGATGAGCTCCGCCAGTTCCGCGACAGGACGATCACCAATAAGCTGCTGTTCGTACGCCCCGGAGACACCTTCGCCACGCTCACCATGACAGTCGGCGCATTGCTGCCGGTAGATTTGCTGTCCGACCGACAGATCATCAGCGTAGACAGACACCGTCAAAATGTTTGCGATACCGAATACTGCGAGGGTGAGTGAATATGTTTTCATGGGGGCAACCGGCAAGATGCGATTGTCGCCGAATGGGGGTTCGGCTGGTGGAGGTAGGTCTTCGAGGCGAGAACGACAATTTCGTCGAAATCGTCGCCATCCATAAGTTTACCACTTTCTGGTAACCGGTCAAATCCAAAAGCGGATCGCGGTTTTTGTTGCGACCACGATTGTTTTCGCAATCCGATCGAATCTGCGAAGAATCCAGAGGACATTTCATGAATGGAGAACGTCGCGTTGACGCCGTGTATTGCGCGTTAGTACATTACATCAACGGACCATGATGCCTTCCAAGTTCCACTCGACAGAACTGAGTCCATGCCGCGTTCCAAAAACTTTCCCGTCTGTCTTCTAGTTCTTTGCGTCGTCGTCACATCGCAAACTGTCTTCGCCCAAGCGTATCCAGCGTGGGCCGAGACGACAGAATCGAAATATCCGAACGGGTTGCTTGCAGACTCCCCATCGTTGTTCTGGGTTTTTGGTCACTCCACAAACATTGTTGATCGGATCGAGAAGCTTCCCGCGGAGAAGTCTGGAAGCGTACGTTTAGACCAAGCCGGTCCACGTCCACCGCAGTTTCCGGCGTTCTCGTCGAAGACATCCGCCGTGGCAATCACCGGGACCGGCGGGCTGAAAGTCGAAGACCCCGGAGATCAGAGCGTGCTCGATTTCGAGAATGGGGATACGTTGACAGTCGAGGCTTGGGTCAATCCGACTTCTATTCCCGAAGGCCAGCACGCCCACATCGTCTGCAAGGGGCGGACTCATCGTGAAGGCTTTTCACGGAATAACCTGAACTATGCATTGCGACTGACGAGGGTGGGAGGCACTGCCCGGCTCAGTTTTCTGTTTCATTCCGTAGGCAAAGGATCGCAATTTCACCGTTGGACTTCCGATCGCGGGTTCGTCGTTGGTAGTGGTTGGCATCATGTCGCTTGCACATACACCTTTGGTGAACCGGACAGTTTGGCCGGTTTTATTGACGGTCAGGCTGTGAAAGGTCAGTGGGACTTGGGCGGAAAGACGACACTTCCGCCAGTCGTTGACAACGATCAACTTTGGATCGGTTCGGCGATGGGACCGAATCCATCTAGCACGTTCCAAGGTCGTTTGGCACAGCTCGCGATTTACCGTCACGCATTGAAAACGGAAGCCGTTGCAGCTCGGTTTTCCAAGTTGTCGCTCGATCAGTTCGTTCCAGAAGTGACAATTCCTGATGGCAAGGTGTTCGTTCAGATTACCGAGGGGATACCCGATCGTTACGGCTGGGACGGCTTGGAATCGAAACCGCAGGACAGCTACACCATTGATGCGTTTGCATTGACTGCGATTCCAAAGAAGTACAACTCCCAAGGACTGATCACGGACCGGACGAGCCCACTTCTGCTGCAAGCGACCGGACGGGTCGTGCTGCCGAAGGGCGAGCACCGGCTCTTGCTGCGAGCACGAAATGGCGCACGACTTTGGATCGACGGACGACAAGTTGCCCAGGCTCCGTTTCATACGATCAACTCCGGTGGACATGGTCGAATACGCGATGTCTCCGTGCTGAAAACTGACAGCCTTCGTCCCTTGCAAGTCGGTGACAATGAAGTCGTCACGACGATTGAAGGCGACGGGAAACCGCACACTCTGAAGCTAGAGTTGTTTCTCGGTGGGAAGAAGAAGCGGGCCGAACTTGGGGAAACCTCAGTAAGTTTGGAACGGTCCCCGGGTGAGTTCGTGGTTGTGAGTCCGAAAGAATCGAACGGTTTTCCATTGACCGATGAAGGTTGGCTGGCTTTTCGGCGTGCGAATCAAATGGAGATGATCGCACTCAACGCCAAGCGTCGACAGATAGCCGGACGCGAAGAAAACGAATACTGGCGTCAACGCCATGCGCATGCGAAGTTCGTATGGGAATCGAAACCCGCCTCCAATGTCCCAGCGATTCACTGGCCGGAACAGACGCACAACGAAATCGATCAGTTCATCAACCATCGGCTCCACGCAGCCGGCGAAACACCGGCTCCGTTACTTGACGACTTGGCATTCCTTCGACGAGTTTCGCTCGACGTCATTGGCACAATTCCAACGCCCGAACAGATCGCAGCGTTTGAGGCGGACCAATCTGGCGAACGTCGGGCGAATGCAATCGATCGACTGTTAGAACACCCCGGTTGGGCGGACCATTGGGTCGCCTATTGGCAAGATGTGTTGGCGGAGAACCCAAGTTTACTCAAGCCAACTCTCAACAACACGGGTCCGTTCCGGTTCTGGATTCATGAATCATTCTACGACAACAAGCCGTTCGACCGTTTCGCGACCGAACTGATTCGCATGGAAGGCAGTCGGCTCGGCGGAGGGCCGAACGGGTTCGAGTTGGCCACGCAGAATGATGTTCCCATGGCTGCGAAAGCACACGTCATCGGCCAAGCGTTTCTCGGCTTGGAGATGAAATGCGCGCGGTGTCATGACGCACCATTTCATGATTTTGAACAACGCGATCTCTTCAACTTAGCCGCCATGTTGGCCCGCAAACCCCAATCGGTTCCGGCAACCAGCAGGATCCCGGGCACTCCCGACGAGTTGGAAAATCTGATTGTTCAAGTCACGATTGCTCCCGGTGAAAAGATTCAACCCGAATGGCCGTTTGTTGAGTTGACCACCCAGGGCCTAGACGGCGACTTGTCACGAGCCGGTTCGGATACGCGAACACAAGTGGCGGAGTTCGTGAACTCTCCCGAAAACGAACGCTTCGCTGAAGTCATCGTCAATCGACTTTGGCAACGCTATCTCGGTCGAGGAATCATTGATCCCGTCGATGATTGGCAAGACGCCGAGCCATCTCACCCCGAGCTGCTGAATTACCTCGCGCGAGAATTGGTGCTTTCCGGCTATGACCTCAAGCATGTTGCTCGGCTCATTCTTAACTCGCACACCTATCAGCGTCAGGCTCACGGTGGACGAGTCGAAGAACCGTATCTGTTTGCCGGTCCTTTTAGGCGACAGATGTCTGCGGAGCAGATTCTGGATTCCCTGTTCGTGGCGTGTGGGAAAGATCTGCACGCGGGGCTTTTGACACTTGATCCAGACAGTGCCCAGAGCGGGTCGACGTTCGTGAATTTCGGATCGCCTCGTCGAGCTTGGGAATTTGCCTCGCTATCGAACGAACGTGACCGGCCTAGTTTGTCGTTGCCGATGGCTCAGGGTTTCACGGACCTGCTGAAAACCTTCGGTTGGCGGCCATCGCGAGCCGAACCCGTTACGAATCGGAATGTTCAACCGACCGTCTTGCAACCGGGAATTCTCGCCAATGGCGTCATCGGCCGACGGTTCACGTCGATGTCTCCCGATAGTGCTTTCACCGAACTGGCATTGCAGAATATATCGGTGGACGAACTGATCGACGCGATCTATCTTCGCAGTCTGACGCGACAACCTACAACGGAAGAACGAACGACGTTCCAGCAGCTCCTTCAAGACGGTTTTGCGAATCGGATTCGTCAAGTCTCCGACGACGTGACTGTTCCTCAACGTCCGTACAATCGTGGTGTTTCATGGTCGAATCATCTCAGTGAAGACGCGAACTCCGTCATGATCGACCTGCAGAAAGCCGTTGCAGCCGGCGATCCCCCGACGCCGCGACTGAACGCCGATTGGCGAATGCGAGCGGAAGATCTCCTGTGGTCGGTGATCAATACCCCGGAATTCATTTTCATTCCGTAGTTCTTTGCCGCACGAGCCGGGCGGAATGTGCGAATCATCTCATTAGACTTTGGCAAGAAAATCGAAATCCATGTCCACACGCCGTGAGTTTCTTCAATCCTCGACCGCAGGCATTGCTGCTGCAACCGCATTGCCGAGTGTGCTGAACGCGATGGAATCGCCCGCGATCAATTTGCCGACTGGTCAAGCGGAACACTGCATTATGGTTTGGCTCGGCGGCGGTGCTTGCCAAGTCGATACCTGGGATCCGAAACGTCTTGGCGATGCAAAGACGAAAAAGCCGGGATCGTACTACCCGAGCATCAAGACCGCCATTTCGGGGGTCGAGGTTTGTGAGCATCTCTCGAAGTGTGCTCCGATTCTCGATCGTTTCAATCCGATCCGATCGGTTCATCACGACGTGATCGACGAACACGCCGCCGCAACAAACCGGATGCACACCGGTCGCCGGACGAGTGGAACGATCGTTTATCCGTCGATCGGCTCGATCATTGCTCATAAACGGGGGGCTGCCGGTGACGGCGTACCCGCGTATGTGTTGATCGGTTATCCCAACGTCACCCGCGGTCCCGGATTTCTAGGGGCCTCTGCGGGCTATGTGTATTTGACGGATACATCTCAGGGGCCCGCGGGTTTGTCACGACCGATCGGTATTGACGAGACCCGACAACAACGCCGCGAAAGATTGTTAGAGACTGTGCGGAAAGCGAACCGTCGCAAGTCTGCAGGCGATCGAAAAGTCGCCGGCTACGACGATGCGATTACGGAAGCACTTCGGCTATCTGGTCCAGACTTCATGAAAGTCTTCGACCTAGACCGGGAAGATAGTTCCCTGCGGACCGAGTACGGTGGGGAATTTGGTCAGCGGTGTTTGCTGGCTCGTCGATTGATTGAAGCCGGCACGCGGTTCGTCGAGGTCTCGCACAATTTGAACTTCGTCAACGGCACCGGTTGGGATACGCACAATGATGGGCAAAAGAAGCAACACTTGCTGATCCAGGAACTCGACTCCGCTCTGGCAACCTTGGTTCTGGACCTGGAGAAACGCAAACTGCTCGATAAGACGTTGATCGTTGTCAACACCGAGTTTGGACGCCCCTCGAAATTTGATGGGGGCGGCGGACGCGGTCACCAGGGGAAGGCGTTCACCGTGACACTCGCCGGCGGCGGCCTCAAGACGGGCCAAGCCATCGGCACAACCGACGAACTGTGCACCGAAATCGTCGACCGCCCCGTCTCCGTGCCCGACTTGTTCGCCACCATGTGCCATGCAATGCAAATCGACACCCGCGAAGAACTCTACACCTCAAACAACCGTCCTGTACCAATCACAGATGGTGGCATACCGGTAACAGAGTTGTTCGTCTAGACGCACGTTTTAAGGTGATCCCCGAAACCATGAACGCATCAATAGCAATCAGAGGGCCGGAAACACACCATTTCGAGCTACTCCCAAGTGGGTAGCGGCTTAGGTTCTTTACTCTCGGCGGTGTTCGATAGCAGCAAATCTGAGCGTCGGTATGTCAATCTGCAATGTTGGCAGATCGGCCATCGTTTAGAATTCGCTCATTTGTTACGGCATTCTGCGAAGTTGCTCGGCAAGCGGGACGTGGCCGTGGTGATTAGGCGACAGTTGCTGGAGTTGAGTGGCAACCGTAGCTGCGAACGTTGGTAAATCGCCGGAGAAACAATCTTGTTCCATTTCTTTCAGTCGAGCGATTCCGTTCGGAACTTGCCCCAGGACTTCCGGTAGCAGACCAGCCAGGCCGACAGCGATGGCTTCGCAATCACCCATTCGTCGAGATTCCCACATCCAATCCCACTCATGGTGCAACCGCACACACACAATAAGGTCATCAGGAAAACCCCAGCCGGCCATCACTTGGCTCGCGGCTTGGGCATGATCCCAACCAAGTTCCTCTTGTTCGATCTCGACCAAAGGTCGCTGCGTCTCCTTCACAATTTGGAGCAAGCGGATGTATTGGTCCGGCATCTCGGCTGTAAGCGCCAAGAGCATGAAGTCTTGGAGGATTCCTGCGGAAAATGCTAAATCCGAATCTCCGCCATTTCGTTGCACAATCTCGCGGGCAAACAGTGCACGTTCTAACCCCGCCATGGCGAAGCGTTGATTCATCAACAATGGACTCTTGATGTGCCGAGTCGAGTGATTTACGGCTGTCGTCAGAACAAACAGCTTCAATTTTCGGGTTCCGAGAATTGCTGCAGCTCGCTGTGGGGTTGCGATCGGATTGCGAAGACCGTGGATCGCAGAATTGACGAATTTGAGCAGTTCGCAGGTCAGACCCGCATCACGGGAAATGAGTGTGCCGAGTTCCTGAGCGTTGCCGCCGTCCGAAGCCTCTTGGATAACCTGCAATGCCACATCGGGCAGTGCTGGGATTTTCACATCCGGAACGGAAACGTCCGAAACATTTTCAACCCAATGACGTCGGAGCTCGGACCAAACGATCATCGATCAGACCTTCGTAGCTATTTCGCTTGTTTGAGGAGACTTTCATGAGAATCACCTTTGGATATGGGCGTTCAGGGAACGATAGCTCGTATTTGAACTGCATCTGAACATTTTTTCAATCAATATGGCCCTACCGTACAAAAATCCGAACGGGAATGAAGACAGAACGAAGAGTTGATACGCGAGCATACTTTGGCTTAGCGAATGATCGCCAGTGGCATGGGTAGAAACCCTTGATTGCATCCACCTAGCCAACCGATCCTACCCTTTGTTCTTGGCTTTCCGTTTTCGTTCGATTGGCCAGGCAATTCACCGGTGAGCCGGGTCGAATGTTTGAGGGCAAAACACACCAAAGCAAACTGGGAAAGCAGGCAACCAGTGCGGTCCGAGAGGATTCTGACCGAAGTGAAATACCTCAACAATCGTCATTTCGGAGACGATTGGAGCGAACGTGATCAACAGTATCACTAACTAGAGCAATACCGCCCAAAGAGTCCTGAAGTAACCGAAACCGCAAGTCATTGCGAGAAAACGGTTTAAGTATTGGCCGAGGCGGGACTTGAACCCGCACGAGGTTTACCCTCACCGGATTTTAAGTTTGCGGTGAGCCGACTCGACCCGACACCACACGACGCTCAATCCTTGTTTTCCCTAGGATTGGGCGTTTTCTCGTCGGGCTGAAATTGCTGCATGTCGGCAGGGTTGGTGGGAATGGGGTGGGAACGGATTGAACGCGATACGGGGACCGGTTAGGATCAAATGTTCAAGGTTTTGCGTTGCGAAAGGTCAGTCAATGGATACTTTCGAGATCACCTGTGTCGAATGCGGCAATCACGGCAGCGTTTCCGAACGGTCCAAGGGGCGAGAGGTCAGATGCCGGAAGTGCGGCAAGCGATTCATCGCCGAGCCTGGATCCTCAACGCCAGTGCGAAGTGTTTCCGAATCGTTGGCGGATCGTGCCGAACCGGAACCGGAAACGTATTCCGAACCGGAACCACGCGTTTGGGCTGACGGTGTGTTTGATCCGGAACGTCATTCTTGTACGTGTGGGAGCGAGTATTGCCCACAATGCGGGCACTATCACTACGATTGAAGTTCCTTCGGACCATTTTCGATGCCTCGTGTGATTCTGCTCATCGCTTTGATGGTCGGCTGTTCTGCGAATGATCCACTAATTGACCGCACCGCAGACATTCCCGTGGTCGATTCTGTGTCGATTTACGGCGATGGTGAGAAGACGCTGATTCACGTGTGCGACTGGCACCACGTTTCCATCAAGGACTTCCGCAAGGAACTGCCCGCAAAAGTGACCGCCGCGGAAGTTGAGTTGCTGCATTCCGAGTTCCTGCGAACTATCGCGGACGTTCAGATTGAACAACAGATGGTTTTGACGTCGCTTGACGTGAAGCGAGTTTGGTTGGAAGGTTTGATCGATGACGACGGCTATCATCGTCTCCGCGTGGCGTTGCGGGAAGCCAAAGATTTTCCCGACCTGGAATCGATCGTCGAATCGGACGCAACCGAGATGGGTGCGGCGGCCCGTATGATCATCGACGGTGAAGAACTCGAGGTCATGTCGGCTGAGGATCTCGAAATCCACCAAGCGGGCTATCCTCTCCGCGAAGGCGTTACCGAAGCTGACATGGAACGCCAGGAAAATGAATTGGTACGGCGGATCGTCGCGGCGGGAGAATCGCCAGCGGTGTTGATTTGCGGCGGCGATCATGAATTCAGCGACAACGTACCGGACGGTTGGCAGGTGGTGCGCGTCGAGGTCGCGGCGTGGCAAGTGGCGACGGTTCACCTGCGGGCGGCGGGTAACTGGACAAGAGTATTTTTTGGTTGTCGTGAATATCGTGTTTTTTGTTCACTGTGGTTGTTTGTGATTATTTTGTTCACTAAATTGAAAACACGTTTTTGGCAATATGTTACAAGTTTTTAGACTAAAGAGCCGCATATGTTTCACAATCAGAAAGTAGCGTCAATGAGAATCTGGACCATGGCGATCGTGACGCTGTCTACTGGCATACTTTTACAAGAAGTAGCTGAGGGTGGTATGGTGTTCTATGACCGCTCGGATTTTCTGGCTGCGAGCGGTCAAGTAAAAACGGAGGGTTTCGAGAGTCATCCAATTGGTTTGACCTCGGGGACAAGCAGTCGGACTTTCGATGATTTCGAAGCCACATTCTTTGTTAGCCCTGGAGGTTCTTCGTTTCAACGCTTTGGTGTTAGTGATGGCATAACTTCCAGTCGTGCTCCGACTGCTGGTACTCGGTATTTGTTAGCCGACCTTCAACCAGGTAGGAGCCTAACTTTTACATTTCAGTACGCAATTTCTGAATTCGGAACCGATATCCGCGACCTAGAGGGACCACCGTTTGTTGTCATGACATCGGGCGGCGAAGCGAGCGAAACTGGTCCGCCAGCAGGTAATGGGGCTGTCCAGTTCTTCGGTTTCATCGCTGCAACGCCATTTCAGTCGATCACATTCCAAACAAACCCCACAAGCACGTCTTTCGATGGCCTTGTATTTGACGAGGTCGCATATTCAGCAACAGCCGTTCCCGAACCCGCATCAATGTCCCTCTTCGGCATCGGTGCGAGCATCATGGGCATCGTAGCTGCACGACGTCGGCGGAGCGAACAGAAAAGCGGACTGTAAGCGGTCTAGTGTTTCAAGCGGCTAGCAGATCATTCTCGCAAAGCGGGCAACCATTCGGTTGTCCGTTTTTTTTGTTGCTTCTCAACATCGACCCGCCAACCAACCCACGCCGGACGTAATCACTCGGGCCGCTTCCACAACCGGAGCGGCACAAGAACTACGTGACTGAAGAACATTTCGTGGCGATGTACAATCACTGTAGCGAGGCGGCTAGGCCTGGCGGTTTATCGGTCACACCGGAGCAATGGTGGCGGGCGTTGCTCACGATGGCGTACATGTGTGGTTGGCGACTCGGCGAATTGTTGTCACTTCGATGGGATGACGTCGATTTGGAAACCGGTACGGCCATCACACGGGCGGCGAACAACAAGGGCAAGCGAGACGAAACTGTCCGGCTTCATCCAATTGTGATCGAGCATCTCGAACCGCTCCGATCGTTCGACTCGTTAGTGTTCTCGTGGGACCGTCACCGACGGGCATTGTATTTCGACTTGGAACGCATCCAGACGGCAGCGGGGATTCATCTTCCCTGCCCTGACGCCGGTACGGAACGCCACGGGGATTGCACACCGGCTTGCCATTTATACAGCTTCCACGATGAGCGGCGAGCGTTTGCGACCAACAATGAAGGTCGAGTCTCACCGGAGACTCTGCAAAAATTGATGCGGCACCGAAGCTACGCAACCACGCAAGGGTACATTCAGATGGCTCGAAAGCTCAATCCGGCTGTCGATGACTTGCACGTTCCAGCAATTCCACGCGTTGCTGGGAAGATTGGTTGATGGTGGGAACTGGGTGGGAACAGATTCCCGGTTTTGTCGTCACTTGACGTAAGTAATGGCCGAGGCGGGACTTGAACCCGCACGAGGTTTACCCTCACCGGATTTTAAGTCCGACGCGTCTGCCTATTCCGCCACTCGGCCGTTGTGTCATCGTTACACTGAGTAATGTATGAATGTGTATTGTGCTTCGGTCTAGATTGTCTTTCGCCAGATTCTAACTGGAAACCTTTGGTGTCGCAAAGGTTCGGAGAAAATTCCATTCCATCTTGCTCCACTTGCGGGGGCCACTTTGCCCTTGACCGGTTTTCCATGTTGAATTAACAGGCCGATGAATGGCTGTCATGGAAGTTAAGCCGTCACGTGTCGAAGAGCAAGTTGATGCGCATAGTCTACACCCCGGACATTTTTTCCCGGCAGTCAGTGGGCGGGATTTCCCGCTACTTCGTGGAACTTATTCGCGAATTCTTGGTCGCCGAACGGGTCGATGTCGAACTTTCTCAGCGGTGGCACATCAACGAACATTTGCGGGAACTGCAAGACACAACGGAATTGCCCGGAAAATTCGATCCGCGACTGCGAGTATTACGTCATGTGCTTCCGTTTCTCAATTCGGACTTCGGGCTTCGATCGCGGACACGAACGAACTCGACGGCAATCGTCCACCATACCTACTATTCGTTCTCGTCGCCGAACGGGGCTGCGTGTTTGATTGCCACGGCTCACGACGTTATGCCGGAGTTGTTCTGGAACCGAAGTCACCCGCGAGTCAAAGGTTTGTTGCTCGCCAAGCGACGAACTCTGGATGCAGCGAACCGCGTGATAGCAGTTTCGGAACACACGAAACGCGATATCGTCAACTTTTACGATCTCGACCCGGAAGTTGTCGATGTAATCCCTCATGGCAACCGGATGGTCAGCTCGACGCTCGATGACGTTCGCGGGACGAGTGTCGTTCAGCGATCGAAACCGTATTTGCTCTATGTCGGCGCTCGGGGTGGATATAAGAATTGGGTGACGCTCGTCAGAGCGTTTGCGGAGTCGCGTTTTCTTCGTCGCGAATTCGAAATTCTTTGCTTCGGCGGCGGAGTGTTTTCCCGCACGGAGCAGGAATTGTTGGCAACCTTAGGCGTCTCCGATTCGGTGTCTGTGACTGCGGGAGATGACACGGCTTTGGCGGCAGCATATCACGGGGCAACGGCATTTGTTTACCCATCGTGTTACGAGGGGTTTGGGTTGCCGCCGTTGGAGGCAATGGGATGTGGCTGTCCGGTAATCACCTCCGATGCAGCGTCGATCCCTGAAGTTGTCGGTGGAGCCGGCGTTTATTTCGATGCAACAGACGTCGATTCCATTCGATCGGCCATCGAGTCGACCGTTGAAAGTGCCAGTAAGCTGTCCCGTCTTCGCCAAGCGGGTTTGGATCGGGAGAAGCAGTTTCGCTGGCAAAGGACGGCGGAGCTCACGCTTTTGACCTATGAAAAAGCGTTGCAGTCGGATGCGATCGCTCCCCCAAGTTCGAGACGCGCCGCTGCATAATTCGACAGGAAAACGGGACCGCTATGCGTATTTATTTAGAGTGTACCGCCACGCATCAACAGGACTGGCACACGGGAATTCAACGTGTGGTTCGCAATCTGGTGAATGCATCGCGAACGATTGGGCCAGAGGTTGGTGTTTCCTGTCAGCCGATTGTTTATGACTCGCGACAGGGACTGGTCGAGATCGAAGGGCTGCCCGTTCGCAGTGGTCAGTCACCTGCGAACACTGCGTCTCCGCGGAATACCGTGCGACGTGTGAAGACGATGCTCAAGCACATGAGGCTATTACGTGTTGCGCAGCGGGCGGACTTGGTGCGGCGGCAAACGCAGGATTGGCTACAGACATCGCTGCGACGTGGCTCTGGGCAATGTCTCACGGTTCAGTCGGGCGACGTGATTCTGATGTTAGACGGCACATGGAAGTCGCCATATTGGTCGGATTTGGAAACCGCCCGGAGCCAGGGGGCGAAAGTTGGGTTCGTAATTCATGACGTGCTGCCGCTGACGTTTCCCCAATTCTACCCGGCACACACTATTGATGTTTTTCGACGTTGGTGGCTGTCCGCCTGTCGGTCCGCTGACTTTCTCTTGTGTTCCACTCAGGCCGTTTCGAAAGACGTGCTCACGGTTCTCCCGTCTGGGGCGCGGCCACAGATTGAGTATTTTCGGCTGGGAATGGAACTTGATGGGGCTCAGGCGAGTTCTCCGATCCGCGAATCGCTTCAGACACTTTTCACAGCGGAATCAACAACATATCTAGCTGTCGGCACGCTTTCGCCTCGGAAAAACGTGTCCCTGTTGCTTGATGCATTCGACCAATTGCCCCCACACGCGGCTGATACAAAACTAGTGATTGTCGGCGGTGAGGGGTGGGACGCTGAGGAATTGGTCGAGCGGATTCGATCTCATCAGGAACTCGGTCGGCGATTGTTCTGGTTCGATGATCTGCACGACGGCGAGCTCGACTTCTGCTACCGACACGCGACGGCGATGGTCACAGCGTCCAACGCGGAAGGATTCAACCTGCCGATCGTGGAAGCCCTGAGCCGAACGTGCCCCGTGATTGCCAGTGATGTGCCGGTTCATCGGGAAGTCGGTGGCGAATGGACGTGCTTTTTCCCGGCGAATGATTCCCGTTCGCTGGCCCGTGTGCTCGCTGATCGTCGGACGGTCGACGAATTGAGAACGCGGCTGGTTGGTTATCATTGGCCCGATTGGCAGGCAAGTTGCCGGGAAATGCTGCAGGCTGTTCGCGGTCTCGAAAACAGATCTGCGAAAGCAGCTTGAGTGAATCTTGCGAATCGTCGGTCAGACCAACTTGCGTTTTCGTGTGCTCGCGGTCGATAATCCGCCGTCATGAGCGATTCTAAGATTCCCGTCAATCGGACTCTGGTCGGACTACTGTCGATCGCGTGTCTGTTGGCTGCGGGCTACTTATTTTTCTTCGTCGATGCCGATCAGGAATCACGCACGTTGATGTGGTCGGGGGCGTTTGTGCGTGTCGGACTACTTTTGGGAGCGTTCTGGCTCGCGTTACCGACAAAACAGCGAGATGCCGCATGGGCGGGTGTCTCACCTTGGCAGTTTATCGGTGGGCTGCTGATGGTCGCAGCCGTCGCACAACGTCCGCGTGTGATGATTCCCATTCTTTCGGTCTTGGCCGTCGTCGGCTACTTGCTTCGCCCGAAACCGAAATATCGACCACCGCGACGGTAAGGACAACCGCGCTGACTTAAACAGTTGGTTCCCGAGCAACCAGCCCGGTTGGAATTTGCGCGGTTTGAGTTACTTGACAATTCGGGTTAAGTTCGTTCATCTGTCGCGGTGTTCGGCGGCGAAATATCGGCACGTGGATTGCATAATTACGTGATTGCTGCGTGAGCGACATTCGGCGTGCTAAGTACATTGAACGAGACAACTACGAATTGAGGCCATCTATGACGTTGCCGGAACGGGGGCGGAGCCGTGTGATTATCACGGGAGTGACACCACAACTCGACGGCGGACGGTATCCAGTCAAGCGTGTCCAGGGTGACGTCGTTCGTGTGGAGGCCAACATCTTCACTGACGGTCACGACCGCATCTCCGGCATGTTGCAATACCGTGAGGTCGGTGCGGATACTTGGCTGGAAGTTCCCTTGGTCGCCACCCACAACGATCGTTGGCACGCTACATTCACCGTAGATGAATTGGGGTTGTACGAGTACGACCTTCTGGCTTGGATCGATCACTTCGAGACGTGGTTTCAGGATCTCAAGAAACGCGTTGCCGCCGGCCAAAATGTTGAAGTGGATTTGGCAATCGGGGCGGGCTATGTCGAGGAAACCGCGAAACGAGTCACAGGGGCAGATGGCGAATTGCTCGCCGATTGGGCAAAACGACTAACGAGTTCCGAGGCCGCTCAGAATCCGGATGCGATCTGTGAGCAGGCGGAGTTGGAAGCGTTGATGCTCAAGCACTCTGAACGGCGGTTCGCTGTGCGGTCTGGTCGGGAGTTGCGAGTCAAGGTCGATTGCAAGCGGGCAGAGTTCAGTTCTTGGTATGAGTTTTTTCCCCGCTCGACGGGGCCTGAAGGGCAGCACGGGAACTTCCGCACCGCGGCGGATCGTTTGGCCTATGTGGCGAATATGGGCTTCGATGTTGTCTATCTCCCGCCGATTCACCCGATTGGTGACAAGTTTCGCAAAGGGCGGAACAACTCGGTTACCGCGGAACCCGGCGATGTGGGCAGTCCGTGGGCGATCGGTTCGAAAGACGGCGGACATAAGTCGATTCATCCTGATTTAGGATCGATGTCCGACTTTCAGCGGTTCGTGGGCATCGCGAACGATCATGGGATTCAGGTCGCTTTGGATATCGCGTTTCAATGTTCGCCGGACCATCCATATGTGAAAGAGCACCCAGATTGGTTCAAAAGTCGGCCCGATGGCACCATCCAATACGCGGAGAATCCGCCGAAAAAATATCAGGACATCTACCCGTTTCACTTCGAATGTGAAGACTGGCAGAACCTCTGGAACGAATTGAAAAGTGTGTTCTTGTTCTGGATCGAACGGGGAGTTCGTATCTTCCGTGTGGATAATCCGCACACGAAACCACTGCCGTTTTGGCATTGGTGTATCACAGAGATTCACAAAGAGCACCCCGATATCATTTTCCTCGCTGAGGCGTTCACACGCCCGCGGATCATGGAGCAACTCGCGAAGTTCGGCTTCAATCAGTCCTACACCTATTTCGCATGGCGAAACACCAAGGCCGAACTGACCGAGTACATGACCGAACTGACGAAAACGGAAGTCTCCGAGTATTTCCGGCCGAACTTCTGGCCGAACACGCCGGATATTCTCACGGAGTATCTGCAGACGGGCGGGAAGCCGGCGTTTCAGGCTCGTGTGACACTTGCAGCTACGCTCACCGCGAACTACGGCATGTACGGTCCGGCATTCGAACTGCAACACAGCACCCCGGTAAAGCCCGGGAGCGAGGAGTACCTCGACTCCGAAAAATACCAAGTCCGCCACGACGACTTGAATCATCCGGGCAGTCTGCGGGAATTCATCAGCCGTCTGAACACGATTCGCAAAGAGTTCCGGTGTTTGCAATCCAATGAGAACTTGGAGTTCTATCCGGTCGACAACGACCAACTCATTGCGTATGCGAAAAGCACAGACGATGGCAGCGAACTATTGTTGACGGTTGTGAATCTCGATCCTCGGTATAAACAGTCAGGATTCGTCACGCTTCCGTTGGAAGACCTGCGAATCGATCCCACGCGACCGTTCCAAGTGCATGACTTGCTTAGTGGCAATCGTTACATGTGGCAGGGTTCGCGGAACTATGTGGAACTCAATCCGCATATCACGTCTTCTCATGTGTTTCGAGTTCGCAGCGATGTGCACTCGGAAACTGACCCGCATTTTTACTCTTAGTGTGGCATCGGCCGCGAATAGATTTCTGCAACCGAAAGTCTTAATTGGCGTTGGTTGCTTTTGACACGAGCCCTGAAACAAACACGAAGTCGATTTTCAGACCATACTCGCGACAACCCCTCAAACTGAACCAACTCCATGCCCCGTCAAACCGAGACGCAACCGACTACCGAACAAGCTCAATGGTACAAAGACGCCCTGATCTATCAGATTCATGTCCGGGCGTTCGCTGATAGTAATGGGGATGGCATCGGTGATTTTCGTGGGCTGACCTCCAAGCTCGACTACATTCAAGAGTTGGGTGTCACTGCGATTTGGTTGTTGCCGTTCTTTCCGTCTCCGCTTCGCGACGGCGGATATGACATGTCCGACTATCGCGGTGTGCACCCGAATTACGGCACGCTGCGGGACTTTCGGGGGTTTCTCGATGCCGCCCACGACCGAGGCATTCGCGTTATCACCGAGATGGTGATGAACCACACGTCCGATCAGCACGAGTGGTTCCAAAAATCCCGACAAGCGAAACCCGGTAGTCCCTGGCGGGATTATTACGTGTGGTCTGACAACCCGGACCGCTACCAAGACGCCCGAATCATTTTCCAAGACTTCGAGTCCTCGAACTGGACTTGGGACCCGGTTGCAAATGCGTATTTCTGGCATCGGTTTTATTCACATCAGCCCGATTTGAACTTCGAAAACCCGGCTGTGCAACAGGCGATGTTCGATGCCGTCGATTTCTGGCTGGACATGGGAGTCGACGGCTTGCGGTTGGATGCCATCCCGTATCTCTTCGAAGAAGAAGGTACGAACTGCGAGAACTTGCCGAAAACTCATCAATTTTTGAAATCGCTGCGTGCCCACGTCGACGAAAAGTACGGCGATCGAATGTTGCTCGCGGAGGCAAACCAATGGCCTGAAGATGCCGCTGCGTATTTCGGTGACGGTGACGGCGACGAATGCCAAATGAACTTTCACTTCCCGTTGATGCCGCGATTGTACATGGCGGTCGAGCGGGAAGACCGGTTTCCGATTATTGATATTCTCGAGCAAACGCCGGAGTTGCCAGCGACTTCGCAATGGGCCATTTTCCTGCGAAATCATGATGAGTTGACGCTGGAAATGGTTACCGATGAGGAACGCGATTATATGTATCGCGCATATGCGGAAGACCCCCGTGCTCGCGTGAACCTGGGAATTCGCCGTCGGCTTGCGCCCCTATTGCGGAACGATCGGCGTAAAATCGAGTTGATGAACGGTTTGCTGTTGTCGCTGCCCGGAACTCCCGTCATTTACTATGGCGACGAGTTGGGTATGGGAGACAATATCTTCCTCGGCGACCGCGACGGTGTTCGCACGCCGATGCAATGGAGTCCCGACCGCAACGCAGGGTTCTCACAATGCAATCCGCAACGACTTTATCTGCCGGTCATCATTGATACCGAATATCACTATCAGAGCATCAACGTCGAAGTCGAAGCCAATAGCCCGCACTCTCAATTGTGGTGGATGCGACGGATCATTCACTTGCGACGAGATCACCATGTATTTGGACGCGGCAGCCTGGAATTTCTTCAGCCTGAGAATTCCAAAGTCTTAGCGTACATTCGCGAGTCGGAAGACGAAACGATTTTGGTGGTGGCTAATCTATCTCGTTTCACTCAGTGTGCCGAGTTGGACCTCTCACGTTTTCGTGGACGCACGCCGACCGAGTTGTTCGGGAAGACGAATTTCCCACCGATCGGAGAGCTGCCGTATTTCTTGTCACTCGGACCGTATGGGTTCTATTGGTTCCAGCTAAGTTGGAAAGACAACGAAGCCGACGAAACTGGAAACGACCAGACACCGCCTTTGCGTATTTCGAGTGACTGGACCACCGTTTTCACGAAAACAAAACCGGGAGCGTTTGAAAACGCATTAGCGAAATGGTTGCCGCGACACCGGTGGTTCGGTGGGAAAGCTCGGACGATTCAAGCCGTCAAGATTGAAGACTCGATTCCGCTTGGAGACTCGCAAGCAGAGCCAATCGCCGTCGTTGTTGTGCGGGTAGAATATACCGAGGGCGAATCCGAACGCTATATGCTTCCGTTGATCTTCGCCAACGCAGAGCGAGCCCGGAACATCACTGGCGATCATCCACGTGCGAAATTGGTCGAAGTGGAAAACACCAAAACCGGCGAAACTCGCACCCTCTGCGAAGCGGTCTGGGAGTCGGAGTTTTGGCAACCGCTGTTCACCCATATTGGAGGTCAACAAATTCTCGCGACCGATCGCGGCGAATTCCGGGGAGTCGCGACTGAGCAATTCACCGCCCTGAGTGCTCGTCTCAGCGAGACTCCAGAACCGTCAGTGCATGGCGGTCAGCAGAGCAATACGTCGGCAATCTTCGGGGACAAAATGATTCTGAAGTTGTTCCGAAAGATCGCGCCGGGCGTCAATCCTGATTTGGAAATCTCACGTTTCCTTTCCGAGTTCAATACGAGTTCCGAGTACGAATTCCGAGCACCCGTCGCACCCCTAGCCGGGGCTTTGGAATTCGAGGGCGGCCGAGATGATGCGATGACCTTAGCCATCATGCAAGGTTTCGTTCCGAACGAAGGTGATGCCTGGGTGTACACGCTCGATGAACTCGGTCGCTATTACGAACGACTTCAATCGGCGGCCGTCGAGACGACTGGAGTCAAACCGACCCTTCCACGTGGCAAACTTTTGCAATCGACGCGAAAAGAAATTCCCGTACTTGCTCACGACCTCATTTCACCGTATTTGCAGAGCGTCGAGCAACTCGGACAACGCACTGCCGAAATGCATTTGGCACTTGCATCGAATCGGAGTAATCCCGCGTTTGCACCCGAAGGATTCACGAAGCTTTACCAGCGGAGCTTGTATCAATCGATGCGAGCCGGCGTGCGAAAGGTCCTGGCGTTATTGAAGAAGCAACGCGGGAGTCTTAGTGGAGACTTACAACCACTCGCGGATCGCGTGTTGGACTCGGAAGCGGAGTTGATGAACCGCTATAAGGCAGTTGCCGAAACAAAGATTTCTGCCCAGCGAATTCGCTGTCACGGTGACTATCACCTCGGGCAAGTTCTCTACACGGGACGCGACTTCGTCATCATCGATTTCGAAGGCGAACCGGACCGCACGATCGGCGAACGCAAAATCAAGCAAACGCCGCTGAAAGATGTCGCGGGCATGATTCGCTCGCTGCACTATGCGTCTTTCGCAGCTCGCTTCGGTCAAGTGCCAGGCGGTCCGACCGGACCCGAAGCCGGCGACATCGCTGAACGTTGGATGGAATTCTGGTATGCTTGGTGCGTTACGGCCTATTTGAAGAGTTACCTGGCATCGGCAACCACCGGCGACTTCTTGCCAGAATCCGACGACGGGCTACAAATCTTGCTCGATGCGTACATCTTGGAAAAAGCGATTTACGAACTCGGTTATGAGTTGAATAACCGACCCGATTGGGTCCAAATTCCGCTCGTCGCCATCATCAATCTTCTGGATGCATAAACCCGCTTATGGATTAAACGACAAGGCCACTGAGCTTCAAAACGGATTCTTGAACCCTTAACGACGGATTTTTCCCGACTTATTTTGCGACTCTTTGCATGTCCACCTCAAAAACACCGCTCGCCGAACGACCTGTCTTGGAACAACTCGCCGCCATCTTCGGCGTGCAACTTTCCTATATGGACGTCGGCGGAGAGATACAACATGTTTCCGAGAAGTCGCTGTTGGCGGTTCTGAACGCTCTTGGTGCGCAGGTCGCCACGTCCGAAGATGCGGTGCCATTGCTGGCGGAAAAACGACGCAAACTCGCAGAGCAAGGTCTGCCAACGGTCACGGTCGTTTGGGAGAACGAACCACTGAAAGCACGGTTCACTTTGCCAGAATCGTTGCTCGAAAAGACCGCTCGTGTGACGATCATCACCGAGTTCGAGAAAACGATTTTGGACACGGTCGAACTTTCGACGTTGGCTCCAAGAGATGTGAACTGGAGTCAGGACCCCGACTTCTACGACGATACGCTTCCGGATGGGTATGCTGCGCGAACATTGGTGCTCGATATCGACCTTCCGTTCGGCTATCACAACTTGCATCTCAAGGTCGACGATCACACATGGACCACGCAAATCATTCACGCACCGCAAAAATGTTTTGCACCAACTGACCGCCCGGATGCCAAGAAGTCCCATGTGTGGGGTGTGTTTTTGCCGGTCTATTCTTTGATCACCAAGGACTTCTGGGGAGCCGGAGCATTTTCCGATTTGGAACGAATGGCGGAATGGTCGGGTGGGCATGGTGGAGGAATGACGGGGTCCCTTCCCCTGCTCTCCAGTTACCTCGATGACCCTTGTGATCCCAGTCCGTATGCGCCGGTCAGTCGATTGTTTTGGAATGAGATTTACCTCGATATTCCTGCAATTCCCGACTATCAGGAATGTCCCGAAGCGAAAGCGCTTGTTGAGTCGCCAGCCTTTCAAGACCGCCTGCAAACGCTTCGCGAGGCGGAACTCGTCGACTACCGAGAGCTGATGGCCCTCAAGCGGGAAGTGCTAGAGATTTTGGCCGAGAAGGTATTCCGAGAAGAAGGCGAACGTTACAAGGAACTGATGCAACGACGGGAGTCGCATGTTCTGCTTGATGACTATGCCCGATTTCGTGCCACTCAGGAAACCACACGGAAGTCTTGGACGGATTGGGACGAGGCACAACGCAATGGGCATCTGAGCGAAGCGGACTACGATGAAAAACGCTTCCGCTATCACCTTTATGCTCAATTTGTGGCGACCGAGCAGTTGGCTCATCTTTCCGTTGCCGCGGAAGCAACCGGCACGGGGTTGTACCTCGATTTGCCGCTTGGTGTGCGGCCGGATGGTTACGACGTTTGGCGTTGTCAACATGTGTATGCGAATGGTGCCCACATTGGCGCACCGCCCGACATGATGTTTACCAAAGGCCAAAACTGGGGATTTGCGCCGCAGCATCCGGAACGTCTCCGCGACGAATGTTATCGCCATGTCCGCGACTATCTGCATCACCATATGCAGTTTTCCCGGCAACTGCGAATTGATCATGTAATGTGTCTGCATCGACTGTACTGGATTCCCGAGGGGGTTCCGGCTTCGGATGGGGCCTATGTGCGTTATCGACCGGAGGAGTGGTATGCAGTATTGGCGGTCGAGTCACATCGGCACGAAGCATGTGTGATCGGTGAGAATCTGGGAACCGTGCCACCGGGAGTCAACGAGGCTCTCGAACGACACGGCGTGGCTCAGATGTTTGTGCTGCAGTACCAACTACAAAGCAATCAAGAAGACTTGATCGGTCGTGTGCCTGCTGGGTGCATCACATGTATCAACACGCATGATATGCCACCTTTCGCCGCTTGGTGGGAGGGGGAAGATATCTTGGACCGTCATGATCTCGGCCTCATCGATGCAGAGACAGTCACCCGCGAACAACACGAACGAGAGGACTTGAAACTCCAACTCGTGCGGTGGATGCGAGGCAAACGACCGATCCCCGAACCGGCTTGGCCGGACGACGATGCTAGCGTAAGTGCTGCCGAGGTCATTCAAGCGTTGCACGAGTTCTTTGCTGCAAGTCCGGCGGAGTTTCTCATCATCAACCAAGAAGACTTGTTTCTCGAAACCAAACCCCAAAACGTGCCGGGAACCACCGGCGATGTTCGCCCCAACTGGCGACGGCGTGCCCGACGCTCATTCGAAGAGTTCTCGAACGATCCGGCGATCGCTGAATCCCTCAGACGGATCGACCATCTGCGAGCGACACAAGCACCGCTCAATCAGTAATTATTTAAGGAATGACCGGCGAAGGAAATCATGAGTTCAACCACAACCGCCACCCCCGTACGTTACGATGTATCGTTGCTGTCCGATGATGACATCCACCTCTTCAATGAAGGCACGCACCTCGATCTTGACGAGAAACTCGGTGCCCACCTCATCGAACACAAAGGTGTCTCCGGCGTCTATTTCGCGGTGTGGGCGCCCGATGCGAAAAGCGTCTCCGTGGTCGGAATGTTCAACGATTGGAACAAAACCAGCCATGAACTTCGCCCGCGTGGAAGTTCCGGAATTTGGGAAGGCTTCATCGCCGGCGTCGGTAACGGCACACTCTACAAGTACCACATCGAGTCACGCGTCAACGACTACAAAGTTGACAAAGCCGACCCATTCGGCACGTTCTTCGAAGTCGCACCGAAGACGGCGTCCATCGTCTGGGACTTGTCGTACGAATGGAATGACGACGAGTATCTTCAGTATCGTGGCGGTCGGAATTCGTTGACGGCACCGATGTCGATCTACGAAGTCCACCTGGGCTCGTGGAAACGGGTCGCGGAAGATGGTTGGCGTTCGCTGAGTTATCGAGAGTTAGCCGACCAACTTTCTGAGCACTGCAAGAAACTGAACTTTACCCATGTCGAGTTCATGCCCGCCGTCGAGCACCCGTTCTTCGGCTCTTGGGGATACCAGGGCACGGGGTATTACGCGCCGACCAGTCGGTACGGCACGCCGCAAGACTTCAAATACCTGGTCGATACGCTACATCAAAATGGAATTGGCGTAATTCTCGACTGGGTGCCGTCACACTTCCCGAATGACGAACATGGCCTGGGTTACTTCGACGGTACCCACCTCTACGAACATGCCGACCCCCGTCAGGGTTTCCATCCGGATTGGAAATCGTACATTTTCAATTTTGGACGTAACGAGGTTCGAAGCTTCCTGCTCTCAAACGCCATTTTCTGGCTCAAGGAATACCACATCGACGCGTTGCGTGTTGATGCCGTCGCCAGCATGCTTTACTTGGATTACTCTCGCAAAGAAGGCGAATGGATTCCCAACGAGTTCGGCGGCCGGGAAAATCTCGAAGCGATCAGCTTCCTGCGACAACTCAATCGCAGCGTCTACGAACGGTTCCCGGATACGCAGACGATTGCGGAGGAATCGACGGCTTGGCCGATGGTCTCTCGACCGGCTCACCTGGGTGGTCTGGGCTTCGGGATGAAGTGGGACATGGGCTGGATGCACGACACGCTGCGGTATTTGGATCACGAACCGATTCACCGCAAGTATCATCATGGCGAGTTGACGTTCCGCACGGTTTACGCCTTCAATGAAAATTACGTCATGCCGCTTTCGCATGACGAAGTCGTACACGGCAAAGGTTCGTTGCTTGGCAAAATGCCCGGCGATGACTGGCAGAAGTTTGCTAACCTTCGTTTGCTATACGGCTACATGTATGCACAGCCGGGCAAGAAGTTGTTGTTCATGGGGGCGGAAGTTGGTCAATGGAGCGAATGGCAACATGACGGACAAGTTCAATGGGATTTGCTCGCACAGACCGAACACGCTGGTATTCAGCGGTGGGTGAGTTCGCTCAACGGGTACTACCGAGGCGAACCGGCGTTGCATGAACTGGATTGTGAACCACAGGGTTTCGAATGGATCGATGCGAACGATTCACAGTGCAGCGTCTTGAGTTTTCTGCGGAAGGGAAGTCAGCCGGAAGATCAAGTCGTCGTGGTTGCGAACTTCACACCCGTCCCGCGTTATGACTATCGCGTCGGGGTCCCGAAAGCTGGATTTTGGCAAGAGATCCTCAATAGCGATGCAACCGAACACGGCGGGAGCGGACACGGCAATCTGGGCGGCGTGGAATCGGCTCGCATTCCTTATCATGGCCGCTCGAACTCAATCAACTTGACCTTGCCGCCTTTGGGAATTGTTTTTCTGAAGTGGCAAGCGTAGAAATCTGCGACTTCTAGTTTCCATTTTTTCCAAGATCGAATGCGATTTTGAGACCCAGCATGGCCGACTCCAATACCCCGCCCGCTCATCCGACTTATCCGCCCTCCATCGGTGCTCTACGCCAAACAGACGGCCGAGTCACGTTTCGAGTATGGGCACCGAAGGCTGAATCCGTTGATTTGCATCTTGTCGCCAACGTTGATGGTGAAGATCGATTTTTGCCAATGCAGCCAGAACCACGGGGGTACTTTTTTCTGGATGTTCCTGACCTCGAAGTCGGTACGAAGTACTTCTTTCGGCTCGATGGACAAGATTCGTGGCCCGATCCGCTCAGCCGTTGGCAACCTGATGGCGTGCACAAACCGTCCGGTGTCGCTTCACGCGAATTTGCATGGACGGACCAGCATTGGCATGGGCTTCCGCTGACAAACTACATCACCTACGAACTGCACGTCGGGACGTTTTCGCCCGAAGGAACGTTCGATGGTGCGATTGCCTACCTAGATGATTTGGTCGATCTGGGTATTACCGCGGTGGAATTACTACCGATCAGTCAGTTCCCCGGAGCACGGAACTGGGGATATGACGGCGTCCATCCTTCCGCCGCACAGAACACCTACGGCGGACCGGACGGTCTCAAACGCCTGGTCAATGCCTGTCATGAACGTGGTCTCGCGGTAATTCTGGATGTCGTTTACAACCATATTGGGCCGGAGGGGAATTATCTCAGCCTGTTCGGCCACTACTTCACTGACAAATACGGGACGCCTTGGGGCGAGGCGTTGAACTTCGACGACAACTATGCCGACGAAGTCCGGCGATTCTTCATCGAAAGTGCCCTCTACTGGATCGGCGAATGTCATATTGATGCCCTCCGACTCGACGCCGTTCACGCCATTTTCGATAACTCCGCCTATCCATTTCTGCAAGAACTCGGCGATGCGTGTCACCTCGAAGGACAGCGACTGAACCGTCAGGTCCACTTGATCGCAGAAAGCAGTTTGAACGACAAACGATTGTGCAGTCCGCAAAGCGTGGGTGGTTTCGGACTCGATGGCCAATGGTCGGACGAATTGCATCACGGCTTACACACCACGCTGCTGCCCGAACGCGCCGGTTACTATGCCGACTTTGACGGCTTCGAAGATTTGCTGCTCTCGCTGCAGAATGGTTTCGTGTACGACGGTGTGTACGCGCCGCATCGAGCTCGACGCTATGGCAACAGGCCCGATCAACTTTCGCCCGAGCAATTCACGGTCTTCTCGCAAAATCACGACCAAGTCGGGAACCGGATGCTTGGCGAACGATTGAAGGAGCTGACGAGTTTCGAAGCCGCCAAGTTGCTTGCGGGGGTGGTCCTGTTATCGCCCTACTCGCCGATGTTGTTCATGGGCGAAGAATACGGCGATCCAGCACCGTTCCAGTTTTTCGTCAGTCATACCGATCCGGGGTTGGTCGAGGCAGTCCGAGAAGGACGGAAAGCCGAGTTCGCAAGTTTTCGTTGGCAGGAAGAACCGCCCGATCCACAATCGGAAGACACGTTCAACCGTTCGAAACTCAATCACGGACTCAAATCGCAGGGCGAACATGCGGTGATGCTAGAGTTCTACAAAACGCTCATTCGGCTGCGAAAAGGGCATCCCGCATTGATGTTTCCGGCTCGCGACCGCATGAACTATTCCGCCGTCTCGCCGCATTCGGTCATCCGTGAGCACGTCTGGACAGATCACCGCGAACTCTTAGCCGTGTTTTCGTTTGAGTCGGATACGGTCGAAACGAATATTCCTATCCCTGAAGGCAATTGGACTGTCGAATTGAATTCGGCAGAGAATCGATGGAATGGTCCGCAAACGGACTCGCTACCTTCGCAGATCGATTCATCTGGAACGTATGCTTTGAAACTGCCGGCTTACTCGTTTGTGGTGCTGACACGAGATCGTCCGGCCATCTCTCCGGCAGCACCGGTTCGCTAGATTTTGGGGGCCGCAGTCTCGCGACTTGGGCTGCCGGCTTGCTCTGTTCAAAGACGGAATTCATGCGTCGATATCTTTGTATTCATGGTCACTTCTATCAACCGCCACGCGAGAATCCGTGGTTGGAAACGATCGAGGTGCAAGACTCGGCGTATCCGTTCCATGATTGGAACGAGCGGATCACGTCGGAATGTTACGAACCCAATGCATTCTCGCGGATCTTGGATGCTGATGGCTATATCTCGCAGCTGACCAATAACTATTCGCGGATCAGCTTTAACTTTGGGCCGACATTGCTTAGCTGGATGGAACGGTCTAGTCCGAATGTGTATCGGGCATTGCTTGAGGCCGACAAGGAAAGTCAGAAACGCTTCGATGGGCATGGTTCGGCTGTTGCACAGGTCTACAATCATATCATCATGCCGCTGGCGAATCACCGCGATAAAGTCACGCAGATTCGCTGGGGAATTGCCGACTTCCGTTACCGATTCGGTCGCAATCCCGAAGGCATGTGGCTCGCAGAAACCGCGGTTGATCTCGAAACGCTGACGATACTCCAAGAACACGGAATTCGGTACACGATTCTCTCGCCGTACCAAGCTGGTCGTGTCAAGATGCGACCGAGTGCGGCCTGGGAAGATGTGACCGGCGCGAAAGTCGACCCGACAACACCGTATTACCAGACGCTGCCCAACGGCAAGAAAATCGCATTGTTCTTCTACGATGCACCAATCTCACAGGGTATTGCGTTCGAAGGCGTACTGAAACGTGGTGAGGACTTTGCGCAGCGTTTGCTGGGAGCGTTCTCGTCGAATCGGTCATGGCCACAGATGGTGCATATCGCGACGGATGGCGAGACGTACGGGCATCATCATCGTTTTGGCGAAATGGCACTCGCGTACGCCTTGCAGTACATCGAAGATCGACCGGATGTCGAGCTATCGAACTATGGCCAATACTTGGCACTCCACGATCGACTGCCAGAAGTCGATATCTTGGAAAACACGGCTTGGAGTTGTGCGCACGGCGTGGGGCGTTGGTGTCGAGATTGCGGTTGCAACACTGGTCGTGGCGGAACCCATCAACGCTGGCGGGGACCGTTGCGAGACGCCCTCGACTGGATTCGCGACCGGTTCATTGATCGCTGCGAATCGTTCGGCAAAAAACTTCTGAAAGATATCTGGGCGGCACGCGACGCCTACATCGATGTCATTTTAAATCGGTCTGACGCAAGAATCGAAGAATTCCTTTCTGAACATTGTGTACGACCACTATCGCGAGAGGAAAAAGGCGACGTCCTCAAGCTGATGGAACTGCAACGTCATACACAGTTGATGTATACAAGTTGCGGCTGGTTTTTCGATGAGATATCTGGCATCGAAACCGTCCAGATCATGCAGTACGCCGAACGCGCAATTCAGATCGCAGAAGACTTGTTCGACGATCGCGAAGCATCCCCCGGTTTTCAGAAGCGACTGGCCGAAGCGCCCAGCAACGATCCGGAACTCAAAGACGGTGGCCATATTTATGCCGAGCAAGTGGTGCCGACGCGGGTCAATCTGAAAACGGTAGCGGCCCACCATGCGGCAGCATCCTTATTTCAGGAAGACCCGGATTGCGATTGTCCCGATCCGGTTGATCTCACCGCAGAGAATCCGAGCGAGATCGATGCCTACATTGTGGATCGTGAAGAGTACCATCAACGATCGACTGGGCGATCACGGACATGCTGGGGCCGACTCAAAGTCGTCAGTCGACTGACGTATGATACTCAGACATTGTCGTTCGCGTGTTTCCACTTTGGCGACCAAAACCTCATTGGCGGCGTTCGGCTAGCGAATTCCGAAGCCGATCACGAGACGGAAATTCAATTGAGACAGGCCGTCGCCCGAGCGGATGTGCCTCGCGTGATTCGCTTGATTGAATCAGCGTTTCCGGGTGAACAGTTCTCACTGCGGAATCTGTTCCGTGATGAGCAACGTCGCATCCTCGATCGTCTCCTGAGTCGATCGCTTAGTACCATCGAAGAAATGAACTGGCACGCGTTTCACAACTTTGACCCGCTAATCCACTTCCTGACCGACCAAGCCGTGCCTGTCCCCGCAGCGTTTCGCGCAGTGGCGGATATCGTCATCAATGCGGAGATTCGGAAAGCGCTCAAGACACAACCCGACGCGGAGCACATCGAACGTCTGATCGACAAAGCTTCCACATGGCAAACCCGATTGGATCGTCTCGGGTTAGCTAAGGAACTTGAAGAGCGAATCGACTTGGCGATGCAGTTATTAGAGAACACACCCAACGACGCGGAAGCCTTTGACCGATTGGATTCCGTGGTCGACCTAGCTCGGCGTTTGCCGTTTGATGTGAATTTGACCTCGGTTCAAAACCGATTTTTTCAGTTTTTAACCAGCCAGCGAGGGCGATCCGATCGTGCGACGACCGAGTCCACATGGGAACCCCAATACTCCGCATTGGCTGAGAAACTTTCCCTACGCGTGCCTCAATGAGCCAATCCGAACGCCCGTACGCTACATACCGATTGCAATTTAACGCGAGTTTTCGCTTCGAAGACGCGCAAAAATTGATTCCCTATTTCAGTCGGCTAGGTGTCACACACGCCTACAGTTCACCATTGTTGCGGGCCCGACAAGAAAGCACCCACGGTTACGACGTGGTCGATCCGCGGTCGGTCAATCCGAACATCGGAGACGAAACCGCGTTCCGTAACTTCGTGAAAACCCTCCATGCCCACGGAATGGGGTTGGTTCTCGATATTGTTCCGAATCATATGGCGGCATGCGGGGAGAATCCGTACTGGGAGCATGTGCTAACCTACGGAATTAGCTCGCCCCATGCGCGATGGTTCGATATCGATTGGCGAATGCCCCACTCCGAGTTGTGGGGCCGTGTGCTCGTTCCGGTGCTCGGGGAACCCTTGCGGCGGGTACTCGCCCAAGATCAGCTGAGCGTGTTTTGGGATCAGGGACGGTTTCGTGTCCGTTATTGGGAAAACACCTATCCGATCGACCCGGCCACTGTGCCGATGATTTTACGATTCGGATTGCCGGAGTTGGAAAAGCAGTTTCCTGATGGTCACACGGCGTTGACGGAAATCCATGCCGTGCTCGATCAACTTGATGCTCTGCCAACTCGTAATGAACGTGGCAAACGACACGTCGAGCTTTCATTGGATGACACAGAAGACTTGCTCTCGCAACTCGCGCAGATCATTGTCATGTCTCCCGCGATCCAAACGTGGGCCGTACAAAGTGCGGAGCAGTTTGGAGCCGGCGAAGAAGGTCAGAAACGGCTTCGTGCCCTACTGCATGCCCAGAATTATCGACTTGTGTATTGGCGACGAGCGGCTCGCATTCTGAATTATCGCCGGTTCTTCGATATCAACGACTTGATTTCGATCCGTCAAGAAGACCCGGAAGTTTTCGACGATACCCATACGCTGATCGCCCGCTGGATTTCCGAAGGTTTGCTCGATGGAATCCGAATCGATCACATCGATGGCCTTCGCGACCCGTTGCGATACCTGGAACGCTTACGAGACCTCATCAACGAACAGGCACCAAACGATACCTCGATCCCGGTTTGGGTCGAGAAAATTGTTGCACACAATGAAGTCCTACCGGCGGATTGGCCGAGTGCCGGAACGACAGGTTACGAATCGCTCAACCAAACCGAGGCTCTGTTTATTACGCCGGAAGGTTATCAATCGATCGAGGAACGATACCGGCGGATGTTCGGCCGACCTGTGCATTTCGAGCAGGTTGCAACTTGGGGCAAACGACGAATCTTGAAAGCCGACCTGTCCGCTTTCGTGGGTCGTCTCGCCGATATTCTACATCGCCTAGCTCAAGCGAAGCCCGAACGTGCCAGTCTGCGAGAAAAGGAACTCGTCGAGGCGTTAGTCGAGTTCTGCGTCGCGCTTCCGTGTTATCGTACCTATATCAACCCCGATCATACCGAACTGAGTGAGCACGACCGCTGGGCGATTCAAGTCGCTATTCAGGGCGCAGAGAAACGACAACGAGCCTCGCGAGAAAGTTTGGAATTTCTCAATGAATTCCTCGTTGGTAATCCCTCCGAGATGACCGAACATGATCGCAACGAGCGGCTGCATTTCATTGAACGGCTTCAACAATTGACCGGCCCGGCCACGGCGAAAGGAATTGAGGACACGGCGTTATATGCATACGTTCCGCTGGTCTCGCGTAATGAGGTGGGTGGCGAACCTGATACCGATCTACATCAGGCCGTCGAGAACTTTCATGCGGGGAACGAGTACCGCGTCGAATCGGCACCGCGTGCGATTTTGTGTGTCACCACGCACGACACAAAGCGAACTGCCGACGTACGAGCCCGACTCGATGTGCTTTCCGAGTGGCCCAAGATCTGGACTGCACGCGTGACGAAATGGCGAGATCTGAATCGTTCCCGTCGATCACGTGTGAGGGAGAAGACCGCACCCGACCCCGCCGCCGAATACATGTTCTATCAGAACCTCATCGGAATCTGGCCGGTGACGACAACGGAAGACGGGCCGGTCCCCATTTCTCACCCGGACGTCATCGAGTTCCTCCGAGAGCGGTTGGAGGAATACATGCTCAAGGCCGTTCGCGAGGCAAAAGTTCGCACGAGTTGGACCGATGGGAACTCAGAGTTTGAATCCGTGCTGGTCGAGTTTATTCGTGGTGCAATGGGTGGAAAGGACGAGAATTCGCGTCTGTTCCTCGAAGACGTTCAATCGTTCGTGCAACGGATCGCTCGGCCTGGGTTCTGGAATTCGCTTTCGCGAACGCTGTTCCAATTTACGTCGCCGGGAACGCCGGACCTTTACCAAGGCGACGAACTCTGGAATTTCGCATTAGTAGACCCGGATAACCGTCGTGAGGTGGATTACGAACTTCGCAAAGGATTGCTAGACGAGTTGGTCACGCGGTTCGAAAGCTCTGTGGAGTCTCGACAGGAACTCCTCCGAGAAATGGTCGAGCATCCAGAAGACGGGCGGATCAAACTGCACACGATTCGTGAGGCTCTTAGCGTCAGACGGCAGTTTCCAGAGTTGTTCTTGGAAAGCGAGTATCATCGGCTGACATTTGAAGGTCCTCAATCCGAGCACCTTGTCGGATTTGCTCGAGTTCAAGGTTCCGAAGCTGCAATCTCGATTGCACCACGCTGGACGACCGGCATCATCAGTGACTGGAAGAACGCGCCGGTAGGCGACGCGGTTTGGCAAGATACACGGGTAATGCTTCCGACATCGCTCGCCGGGAAACAGCTCGACTCGATGTACACTCGTGCCCAATTGGTCGTCGCGGATGACGGCTCTCTACGGGCGTCTGAAGTCTTCGCCGAGTTTCCGGTTGGGTTGTTCGTGATTCCCAGTTCTAACGAGAACACCTAAACCAGAAATCATTTGGAAACTTTTTGGGAACTCCTTGCGGTCTTCCTCGTCCCAATCCAGCAAGGACGGCAACGCGTCTTGTCGTCGATGGATTTCGAGTGAACCGTGAGGAACTTTCCCATGCCGGTCGTTGCATCTAAACGCCTTCGCCTAGCCGCGTATTTGAGCGGTGGCCTACTGCTGACTTCCGTCCTATGCCTCGTTGGCCCCCGTCTGAGCGGTGCCGACAATGCAGAAGAAGCACCGCCCGATGGTGACGCCGGGAAAATCATCAAGCCGGTCACTCTCGGCGGAGACGAACGCTACCTGACTCATCTCTCGACAGACAAGCCGATTTATCGGGCCGATGAGAAAGTCTATCTCCGGGGCGTTCTGCTCGAAGCCCACTCACGAAAACCGGCGAGCAAGCGTTTCGTGGCCGAGGCGACAATTGAGATTTTGGGACCGAAAGGCGACGTGGTTTCGACCGCCACGACGAACACAGAAGACAGCATTCTCGGTTTCGCCTGGACGATTCCGACAGGACAAGCCGGTGGAGAGTATACGGCGAAAGTGAGTTACCCGTGGCTCGGTCTTCCCCCGGCTGAGCGAAAGTTCGATATTCGGGCTTATCGTGCACCTCGGTTGAAGAGTCAAATCGAGTTCATCCGCGATGGATACGGGCCTGGCGACAAGGTCTCGGCGAGCGTCAAAGTCGAGCGGGCGGAGGGAGGAATCCCCGTCGATGCGAAAGTAACGGTTCGCGTCTTGGTCGATGGACAACCCGTACACGAGGCGAAAACCGTTGTCGATCCAAACGGAATCGCGACGGCTCAGTTCGATCTGCCTACAGAAATGGATCGGGGCGAAGGGACTTTGACATTTACGATCGAAGACGGTGGCGTCGTCGATACCGCTGCTAAGTCCATTCCCATCTTACTACAGACCGTCGATGTGAACTTCTACCCCGAAGGTGGCGATCTGGTCGCGGGTATTCCAAATCGGGTGTATGTCTCAGCCAAAACGCCTGTCCAAAAACCGGCTGATATCACAGGAGAAATCCTCGATTCCTCCGGGAATGTTGTCGGTCAGTTTGAAACGGTTCACGAAGGGCGTGGCCGAGTCGAGTTGACTCCCAAGCAAGGTGAAACCTACGCCTTACGAATCGCAAAACCGAGTGGAATTGATAAAACGTTTCCCCTACCG
Source organism: Thalassoroseus sp. (assembly GCF_984380535.1). NCBI lineage: Bacteria > Pseudomonadati > Planctomycetota > Planctomycetia > Planctomycetales > Planctomycetaceae > Thalassoroseus > Thalassoroseus sp. Next base: position 43,893 of record NZ_CFHRBF010000001.1, on the reverse strand, counting down.
AAAGTCCACGATGACGGCGTCACATTACAAACACAGAAAAATGTCGTTCCCACCGACCAGAACGTGCCCGTTGTGATTCGAAGTTCGAAGCCACGCGGACTCAAAGTTTTGCTAAGACAACGCGAACAACTCATTCTCGAAAAGTCGGTCGACGCGAAAGCTGGTGAGGCTCTTGCCCTGGATCTAGACGCGAAGGATGCTTCCGGTGTGTTGGTTGTGACAGTCGAAGATAACGATGGCACACCATTAGCCGAGCGACTTGTATTCCGGAAACCAAAGGCCGGACTCAAAGTCGAAATTCGGGCCGACAAAGAACAATATACACCCGGCGGCAAGGCCAACCTGACCGTTCAGACAACAGACGCAGATGGCAACCCGGTTTCTGCAGTCGTCGGACTAACAGTCACAGACGACAGTGTGCTGGAGATGTTAGAAACTCGCGACCAACCGCCCCGCCTCCCGGTAATGGCAATTTTCGAGTCACACGTTCAAGACCTCGCGGATGCCCATATCTATCTTGATGAAAGCGATCCAATTTCGGAGTCTGCCGTCGATTTGCTATTGGCGACTCAGGGATGGCGACGGTTTGCTTTCTACAATTCCTCGACGCTAATTGAGGAACATGGTGACGATGCAAGACGTCTGCTAGCGTTGACCATTCCGGCACCTCGTCCAATGTTCCGTTTCCGTGCACTTGGCGGTATCGGTGGTGGCGCGGAGGTTGACGCGTTTGCGATTCCAGAAGCTGAAGCACCGCTAGCCGTCGAAGCAGCGCCGGCGGACAATCTGAAATTCGCCGAAGAAGGAGCCGTAGAACCCGCTGCGCTGGAAGATAAGCCAGAAAAGAAAATGCCGGCGGAACGAGTTCCTGCCGGATTCGCTGACGAAGATCGAATTGAACAAGCCCAGAAGCCAGGACAACAAAACCTCGGGAAAGCCATAGCGGCCAACAAGGAAGCCCGCGACCAAGCGAGACTCTTCCAACAAGCCGGCGGATTCGGAGTCGCCGGCCGATTGGCAGGACCTTTTCTCGTCGTCCGTGAGTATGCACACGAAGTTCGCCCGAATCGACAACCGGGCGAACGCACGGATTTCACCGAAACACTCTATTGGCACGCGGGTATTCGGACCGACGCAAAGACGGGAGAGGCCAAGGTTTCGTTCGACCTCAGCGATGCGGTCACGAGTTTTCAAGTCGCTGCAGATGCCTTCGATGCGTCTGGGAATCTCCATTCTGCCACCGAACAAATTCAGTCGGTCGAGCCGTTCTATGTAGAACCGAAGTTACCGTTGGAAGTCACGACCGGAGACAAAGTTCTGCTCCCGCTAGGGGTGGTCAACTCGACAAGCGATCCACTCTCGAATGCAAGCCTGACTATCAACGGCAAAGGATTCGTGTCGAACGAACTACAGCCATTTGAACTCGGACCGAATGAGCGAATCCGCCAGTTGCTGTCGCTCGAAATCGGTTCACTGAATGGATTGTCGGAACTGGTCATCGCCTCGAACGCTGGCCCATACCGAGATCAAGTCACCAGACCGTTAGTGATCGTTCCGCAGGGGTTCCCAGTGGAACTTGCCTATGGCGGAATGTTGTATGCCGATGAATCAGTCTCTCACGAAATCGAAATTACTGACTCAGTCGTTCCTGGTAGTTTGACGGCTAAGGTCGTAGTGTTCCCGACACCGATGGCCAATTTAACTGCCGCACTGGAACGACTGATTCAGGAACCTTATGGCTGTTTCGAGCAGACAAGTTCCACCACCTATCCGCTTGTCATGGCTGCACAGTATTTTCAGTCGCATGCAGGTGTGGATCCCGACTTAATTGAACGTAGTCAAACGATGTTGGCGAAAGGATATGACCGACTGATTGGGTTTGAATGTAAGAGTGGCGGATTCGAATGGTTCGGCGAAGACCCCGGTCATGAAGCTCTGACCGCATACGGACTATTAGAGTTCTCGGATATGGCAAAAGTCCGAGACGTGGATTCCGCCATGCTAACGCGATCTCGAGATTGGCTAATGAGTCGACGAGATGGGCAAGGTCACTTTATTCGCGAACGTCGGGCATTGCACACTTGGTTAGCTGACCAGGATGTATCCGATGCTTACATCACATGGGCTCTTTTAAGTGCGGGCATGACAGGGCTTGACAAAGAAATTGCCACTGTCGAACGTGATGCGGCTTCAAACGACAATAGCTACGTCGTTGCACTAGCAGCTAACGTGCTAGTCTTAGCCGAGAAGAAGGACGCTGCCCAATCTCTGCTTGACAAACTTGTGACGCTGCAAGCAATTGACGGTTCCATCAATGGTGCTAGCAAGTCGATCGTCGGTAGCGGTGGAGAGGCATTGAAAATCGAGGCGACCGCACTTGCAGTGTTGGCATGGTTGAGCGACCCGGACTACATTGACTTTGCGGATAAAGGTTTCAAATACCTGACGAGCGTCTGTGAAGGCGGACGATACGGGAATACGCAATCGACAGTCCTTGCACTCAAGGCGATTGTTGAGTTCGACAAAGCCCGTGCGAAACCAAAAGCTGATGGCAAACTGCAGTTGCTCGTTGATGAAAAGCCATTTGGCGAGCCAGTCACGTTTACGAAAGACACGCGTGGCGAAATTGCTCTGCCAGATTTCGCGGCTAAACTCGGTTCGGGGAAACACACGGTTGCAGTTCAGATGGCTGATGGTTCTAGCATGCCTTATGCTATCTCTATCAAGTTCAACGAAGTACAACCGCGATCTTCCGTGGAAAGTCCGCTTGAACTGAAGACGACTCTCAGCCAAAAGGAACTTCAAGAAGGGGCCGCAGCGGAAGTCAAAGTTCGTTGTGAGAACACTTCTGAAGAAACAGTGCCAACGCCAGTGGCTATCGTCGGACTGCCCGGCGGATTCGAGGTGCGTCACGACCAACTGAAAGAACTCGTCAAAGCGAAAAAGATTGCCGCGTATGAAGTACGTGGCCGAGAAGTCATTCTCTATTGGCGAGCGATGGAAGCTGGCGAAGTCATTGAACTTGGTTTGTCATGCATCGCTGCAATTCCCGGAACATACACGGGGCCGGCAAGTCGAATCTATCCTTATTACTCAGACGACCAAAAGTTCTGGGTGAAACCGATAACATCGACGATTAAACCGATCGACTAGTTTTTCAATGGTTTCCGGTTTTGAAGTCCTCAGTCTTAATCGCTGGGGACTTCTTTTTTTTGCGGAAGGTTCTGTAGAGCCGATGAAAACTCGGGGTTCCGTCTACGTTTCCAAATGAAGCCGTCTAAGACGTAATGTGTGATCTGAGGCACGGCGAGCAATGGAACTATATAATCGTGCCAGTGTTCCATTGGCCACGCTGGTCCGAAAAGCCAGTCTCGCTGCTGCCAAACGCTTCGGTCCCAAACGAGTTCTTCGATATAGGCGAATAACCAAATGGTGGCTAGAAAAATCAATAGTTGTTGTAGGCCGGTTCGTTGTTGTGATGTGCGACGATTGGTCTGCCAATACCAATAGACTAATGCAAGATACGGAACACCGTGGATGATCACATTCGTAACCGTGAAGGCATAGTCTGAATTAAAAGTCACTATGCCAACATACCAGCACACGGCCGTAGTCAGTACAACAAGATCTTTGCCGGGGTTTGGTTTGTCGGTGTACCAACACCAAATCGATCGGCCGGCATAAACAACTAGACTAAACCAGTAGATTGGTCTCAGGGTTCTCTCGACAATGATAGGGACCGTCAAGAAGTTGTCAGGCAGAAACCATGCATAGTTTCTTGGCTGGTGTGCGTGCCAATAGACCAAAGGATAAATCGTAGCTAGATAGATGGCAGTCGTGTCAATTCGTCTCGTCCATCGATCATGTTCTTTGCCTTTCGCACGATATAAAGCAACCCAGCCATACTGTTGCCGGATGAAGTGGAACACGGCTAGATATGCAAGAAGTCTCCAGAAAACGGTTGGCCCCCAAGTTCGATGGATCATAACACCGACGAGGAATGCTAGAACTGGTACTCCGATATATAGTCGCCAACGCCGACTAAGTTCTTGCGGCGTGAAGTAGACGCGAAATGCAGTGGAGTAGACATGAGCGACATCGACTAACAAGATCGCTGGGACCCACGCCCAATCGGGCGTGTCCGCATGAAGGACGCCAGTCTGCGAACCAATCACCAAGAGCATCAAAGAGACAATCGCACTGCCTAGGAAAACACTCAGATCGATTGCAGGCGAGAAAAGCCACGGATAACGATGTCGGTCGAGTTCGGTCGTAGACATGGAGTCAATCGATGTCGGGAAGTGTTCGACGTTTAAGTTTTGGCGGAATTTCGAAGCGTTTGGAACACCCAGTCTGCCGCTCGATTGCCTTGATCAAATGCTTCTTCAAAAAGCGCAACGCCGGATAAATCAGAATGCGCGAACGCGACTCCACGGTAAGGTTTTCCGGCGGCTTTTCGTTCCGGGCCCCAAATCATGCCAGGTGTGGGTTGAACCATCGCGTGTCCCCATCGCATGATGTCGACTCGTGTGACGAGACGACGTATGTCGGGATGTGCTCGCTCCAAGTCGCTCAGAGCAGCATCGGCCCAAGCCTCTCGGCCTTCATTAAGCAACTTATGTCTGGCAGCGTTTGTTTCTGCGTCGCAGAGTGGAAGATACCACGTGAACACGGTCGGCCCATAGTCACGCATGGCCTGATGGGTGGCGACGACATAACCAAGCGACGGACTATCCGTGATGACATTGTCCCAAGAAAGTGGGTAATCGTGGTCGCTTGTCGATGGCCGCTCTCGGAGAAAAACATTCGCGACGACCCAGGAACTATATTGAAAGGCCTTAATGTGTGGAGGGGCTTCCTTCTGCCAATCACGAATCATGTAAGGCGTCAAGAACTGCGGCGTCGCTAGGATGACTCGACGGGCGCGAATACCGATAGCCTGATCGCCTTTCGATGCCACGGCAACCACCTTGACTGGTCCGTCGGGATCGCTCGAATCCGGGATAATCTCGGAGACGAGCCAACCGGTTTCGAGGTTTGATCGAACCCGATTCCGGAGATGATCGACGAATCGCCCGTTGCCTTCCGGCCAGGTGATAAACGGCTGAGTGGAGGCGTCGGCATTAGGCAAACGCGCCGCAAAGTAGAATAAACCGGCCCAGGCACTTGTCTGTTCGCAACGCAAACCATAATCGTCACGACAACAATAGTCGACCAGCCAGTGGAGTTTGCGTGAAGTCAGGCGGTGCTCTTTAAGCCAATCCGACATTGAAAGCCGATCGAGCTTGGTAATGTTCGGATCGTCGGAGCAAGATGAGATCGGCAGACCAAAGGCGCGACGTCCGGCTGCATCTCGATAATCCGCCAATTGACCAACAAGTTGGCGGAATCGGTTGTATTGCTCCCGGTCCGAAGGGGTTTCATCCGCACGCACGTAAAGCCCTTCGTACCATGCACCCTTGTAGAAGACTCGCTCCTGAGGAGTTCGACACAGACAGTGCTCGGCCACAATGGGGGCACCCTCCGGTGTTCGACCTTCAACAACTCCCATTTCGTCGAGTAAGTCGATCAAGTCGGGATTATCGGCGGTGGGTGCGGGTAAATAGTGGGCACCCCAGGGAAATCGAAAACTTCCTTTTTGACCACTCCGTGACGTGCCACCTGCGACCGCTTCAAGTTCAAGGATTTGAAAATCATCGATGCCATGCTGCTGAAGTCGCCTGGCGGCAGATAGACCGGCAATTCCCGCTCCGACGATAACGACTTCGCGATCCGTCCAGCGATCGGGGGGAACTTCAACTCGAGTTCGGTTTCGGAGACGGTGTCCAACATCCGCGGCGGCTCCGACTAACTCACCCGGCGGCAATGTGAGTCGAGACGGTTGCGAATCACAACCACTCAATGCCAGCGGCAATCCGATGGCTGATGCTAGGAACTCCCGGCGAGTTGACCAATTCTGCATAGACACACTGATTGATTAGCAATCCATCGATCAAGAACAAAAGTCGAACTGAGTGTGGTTCAATACCGCTCGTAGTATTGGACGAGCATTTGATTATCGAGCCGATTGATCTCTGTATCTAGTCGACTCATGTCACGTGGAAAAAGAAACATGCTGCCGAGAATGTCGTCATTCATGTATTTTAGCGAGATATCTTGATCGAGTTGACGTGGAACCGGGAATTGTTGCAATTTCGCGAGTCCAAATCCCCAGACACCGAATGAAGGAACGGCAATGTGATAAGGATGCGTTTCAAACCCGGCGGCTTCGAGGGTGTTCTGAATACACCAAAACGATTTGCGTGCGAAGAGCGGCGAAGTGGCTTGTAAGGCAACCACGGACTCCGGTGTGAGGCGACGCCCAAGCAGCCGGTAGAATCGGCTGGTGTACAACTTCCCAAGGGCGAAGTTATTGGGGTCTGGGAAGTCGATAATCACGACATCGTATTGGTCGGAATCTTCTTCGATCCAAACCATCGCGTCATGATTGATGACCTGGGTTCGCCGATCCTGTAAGGCCAAATGATTGAGCTTGGCCAGCGGTGGAAAGTTCGTTGCAAGGTCGGTCATCCGGGGGTCGAGATCGACTAATGTGAGTGACTCGACATCATCGTATTTCAAGACTTCTCGGGCGGCTAAACCATCGCCACCGCCAAGAATCAGAACGTGACGATGGCTGTTCGCTGCCGACATGGCCGGGTGCACAAGAGCCTCGTGGTAACGATATTCGTCCCGGGAGTTGAATTGCAATTTGCCATCGAGGAACAATTGGACCCGCGTTGTGCTTTGCGTCACTACGATTCGCTGGTAGTTCGTGGTTTCCGAAAACACGATCGGATCTTGGTAAACGACTTCTTCCGCAAGGTCCGTGAGTTTTCCAGCAAAGACAAACGCGGCCACTAGCAAGACCAAGGTCAGGATCCCGCGAATTCGCAATCCGGTGATACCGCTGGAGAGCACTGGCCGGAGCAACCAAGTGCCCCAAAAACCGACAAGCCCGTTGAGGATTCCGAACACGAGCGACGTGCGTGCCAATCCCAGATTAGGAACTAGTAGCAAGGGAAATAACAACGAACCTGCGAGTGCCCCGATGTAGTCGTAGGTCAGGACACGGGCCACGAGTGCTTTGAAGTCGAGGCTTTCGCGTAATATCCGCATCAGTAGCGGAAGCTCCAGACCTACCAATGTGCCGATGACGAACACAAGCCCGTAGAGAATCGGCTGAAACAAGGCGACTTTCGCGTAGGCGATAAACAGGATGGGAGCCGACAATCCGCCGATCAATGCGACGGCGAACTCCACCTCGATAAAACAGCGGGCCAGTGATTTTTCGATCCAACCCGAAAGCCAGGCACCGCAGCCCATTGCCGAGAGGTACAACCCGATACAGATCGAAAACTGCGTGACAGAATCTCCGAGCAAGTAACTCGCGAGGGTTCCGGCAACGAGTTCATAGACGAGACCACAGGTCGCGATTATGAACACATTCAGGAACAACAACGGAGCATGCACGCTGCCGGTTGGTGTCGGGGAATCATCGTCTTCGACTTCATCCGATGCGTCGGAATCCGCGAGCATTGTCATAACGCATCGATTGTCATCGAGGTTGAAACTTGTCTTCCCATTGGTTTCGCGTTGGAGCGTCAGCCGTGGATTGCCGCTGCGAGGATTAGCGCGATCCCAAGGATCATCGAGCCGATGATAATTCCAAGGGACGTGTTTTGATCCTCCTCGATTTCCTTACGAATCGAGAATGGCGAAAGCTTGACGATTAACCAAAGGCAGATGGCGAACATAATGACGCCGATCGTCGTGAAGACCAATGCCGAGATGATGAGGGGAACCAGAGTTTCCATTTGCGATCCGGCTGTTGAAATAGGAATTTCGGTTGTTTCGTTCTCAGCGGCTAGCAACGAGCCTGCGAAGTGAATCCAGCTATTCATGGGTGTCTATTTTCCTCCTCCGAAACCGCCACCACCGCCGTAAAACCATCCACCACCGGAAGACCGCCCCGACGAAGACGAATACGTGCGGGGAGAATCACTCAACTTGTTCTTACCAAATTCGATTCCGGAAATAGCAAACGCGGCGTAAGTTAAAATACAGAACCCGCCTACGGCGGCGTAAATCTTCGAAAGTAACGTCATCCTGATACCTCGTTGAGAGGATATGACTTTTTGCTTCTATTCCGATTGAAACGGACTGTAGTCGCTATCAGCCCAGCGTCGTGTCGCGAACCCTAAATGATGCAACGCAACACAAGCGGGTACGATTCCTAAAATGATGATTAACACGACGAGTGGTCCGGCTCGTGGTACATCTTCGCGAATTTGCAGCGCAAAAAACGGGCTTGCCGACGCCGTGTTTTGCCATTTGGCGCGAACTCGCAGATCGTATTGGCCCTTCGGCAAAGCGGAAAGATAAACGGCTTCACCATTGGGCACACCGAATTCGCGTTTTTTCCCGGTCTTGGAATCAATGATTTCGCCGTAGACATACACCCATTGAGTCGCGGTGACTTTGACTTCAATGTTGTCGCCGCCGGAAATCTGATGGGTAAGCGGTTGCAACACTTCAGCCGGCTGCCCCGGTTGGAACTGAATGCTCTTCGAAAACAATGCCCGTCGTCCGCTGGTTGCGAACATGAGGAAGCCGACTGCAATCGCGACCGCAGCGAGCATCAAAAATGTCTTGTAGACGGACTTATAAGGATAGACTTGATTCGGTGCGACACCTGTTGGCTCGGCGAGATCGATTCCACCAAACGCCTGCTCCACTTTTTCGACCGGTAGATAGTGGAGCAACGTGTAGTTGACTTCGCCTTGCTTCTTTTTGCGACGTTTCTTCTGAATGCGTTCTTCGCTTAAGTCGACAGCGGTCTCGCGGGAAATCATCCAAGGTGGCGAGATGTAATCCGCCGACCGCACGGTCTCACCGATGGAGACCTTCCAGTAGAATTCTCCGATGACCCAATCGACTACTGGACGGGACCGATCGAAGATGCGGAAACTGCGTCCGTCATACTCGGCAACGGAACCGCGGGCATACACGTCGCCAGATGGCACACCTTGACCGAAACTCCAGTGGCCTTCACTGCACACCAACCAGCAAAACGGCTGGCGGGGACAGTATAAAAGATACTCTTCCCACTTGTAGTCGATTCCGTCGTAGGTGACTTTCTTTCGGACGAAGCCGATGATTTTGTATTCGCGGGGACCGTCCCAGTCGGCTTGGATATCTTCCGGATCGAAACGACCGACCGAACCCAGCTTGATTCGCGGAGTGACTTTCTTCTTACCCAGTGCTTGAAGAAACTTCAGGTCGCCGTGATCGCAGTCCAACATGGCCCCGCAATAAGGACAGGCAACACGAAGTGTCTCATCAGGAGCTTGCAGTTCGAGCGGGCCACCACACTGGGGGCAATTGACTTGAGCGGTTTTGACCCGCCGCTCTGCTTGTTCACGCGAGGCGGCCTCTGCAAGTCCCAAGCGTTCAAGCGGAAGTTCACCGCCGGCGTACAGAACGGGTTTGTCACCGCCCCAATCGATGGTCGCGAATTTTCGACCGGCCCCCGAGAGATCTGCAAACTCAAAAACTTCGCCCGGCACAAGCGGATACGGGATTTCGCCTTCGGCAGATGCGTATTCACCGCTACCGACTTCCGAAACCGCCATGTTCCCGATGCCAGGAACGGTAATTTCTTGGTCGATCTCCAGTTCGTCAGCGGACGGGATCTGAAACCCGCCGGTGGTGTCCTTTTCAAAGGTGAGGTAATACCGGCCCTGGGCTTCGGCTAACCACCCCCAGCGTTTGCCGCCTTGGAATGCGGCGTACCATTCGTCCCAAATACCACCAGCCGAATGGCGAATTTGGGCGCGTCCAACGAGTTCAAACGGCACACCTTTGAACTTCCCACGGAGACCAACACGCAAGGGCGAATCGGTTTGCACCAGGTCCGAAACTTTGCCGAGGTTTTCAAGTGCTCCGTCCGCACGACCGACGGCCGACCGACAATTCGGGCAAATCGTCACGATGGAACTATCCACAGTGAATTCGATTGGCGCCGCACACGCGGGACACGAAGCCTGAAAACTCATTGGCCGCCTCCATTCGCCGTCTGCGATTTCGACTGCTCGTTTGTCGGATGGTCTGTCGTGTAGTCGCAGGCGTCAGCCCGTGGCCGTTCGAAAGACGCAAGTTCTGACTTTGATGGCCGCCGGATTTCACTTCCGGTCGACAGACCGCGATCCATCTCGATGACTTCGACCTCGACTGGTTGGAAATGGTCAGCGAGAACGCGAAATGCATCCATCAAATTCATGGTTTCGCCACACGTGAATACGTCCGCTGCGAGGTAGTCGCGTTCGGGCCATGTGTGGATCGAAAGATGAGATTCCGCTAGCGTCGCCACACCGGTCACACCTTGGGGACTGAATTCATGCACGTGCAGATGCAGCACCGTTGCACGGATTTTCTCAGCCGCTTCGAGAATTGCCTGACGTACCGTGTCTGCATCGTCGAGACCACGACGACAATTCCAAAACTCGATCAGAAGGTGCCGGCCCAATGGCTGCGGATTGCTGTCGATCACGTAGTTCGCCATGTGACTTTGGGAGAATAGACGCGCAGCCTAACATGTCATTCGATGTCATCCAAGTTCAGCGGACAAAAAAACAGATCGCCACATGCTCAGCCAACCCCGTATTGCTGAGATGCGAGCAACGCTCCATAATGTCGCCGTCTCAACCCGCGTTAGAAGAGTAGAGGAGAAATCATGGAGGAACCGGACTTGTCGTTGATGCTGGAAGTCGCGATGGCTGCGGCGCGGATCGGCGGCGATGTGTTGTCATCGTGGTCGGAGCGATTCACGGTCAGCGAAAAAGCGCGGGCAGACTTGGTGACCGAGGCAGACCTCGAAGCGCAAAAGGCGATCCATCGGCATCTCAGTGCGGTTTTCCCCGAGCATGGGTTCTTGGGAGAAGAAGGACTCGCCGAACCGCAAGGCGAATCGCAGTTTCGTTGGATCATCGACCCGCTCGATGGAACTTCGAACTACGTGCACGGGTTTCCGTACTATTGCGTGTCGATCGGTCTCCAACGCAATACCGAACTTGTCGGCGGCGTTGTGTTCGATCCCAATCGAAACGAGATGTTTCACGCCGGGAAATCGTTGGGGGCGTTTGTCAATCGCAAACCGATTCAACCAACTTCCACTGCCGAAGTCGCTCAGGCAATGACGATGGCCAGTCTGCCCCGCGGAGCCGGTGTGGAAGACCCTGCCCTTGCCCGCTTCTTGAAAGTCCTGCCTCACGCTCAGACCGTACAACGTAGCGGGTCAGCTGCGTTGAATCTGGTGTATGTGGCGTGCGGTCGCATCGATGCATTTTGGTCGTCGAGTCTAAAGCCTTGGGACATGGCGGGCGGTGCGGCGATCATTCAGGAAGCTGGGGGACATGTCACAAATCTGGTGAACGGAGCGTTTGACGTTAGCCAACCCGACATTCTCGCGACCAACGGGACCGCTCTTCACGACGAACTCGTTCGCTTGCTTGAATAAACCCGTGGCGTATGAGAGGCTGCACCCGTTTCCCGGTTTCAACGAGAGAATCGCATGGCACCGCCTCGCAACCAAGCCCGTCGGCCTCGACAACCAGACGCTGAAGAGTCTCGCGAAATCCCTTGGATGGGCGTCGTCGCCTTAGTTGGCGTGCTGATCCTCTGGTTCACGTGGAGTTTCATGGCAGCAGCTTATGCAACGGAAGTTCAAGGTTGGAGTTCCACTGGTACGAATGTCTCGTTCGATATGCGACGGACTGCTCTCCGGTCGTTCTTCGGATTGATCGGAAACGGTTTCAGTCAAATCGGGAATGCGCCGGCGGTTATCAAGTTCAATTTTGCCAATAAGCTTTGGCTGCCGATTGCAGGGTTCGTTGTATTCGCCATTGTGGTCGGTATTGGAGTGGCACTGAACAAGCTCGATAAAGAACTCTCGAGCGAACCGAGCTGGAAGAAACCTCGGGAGTTCACAACTCCCAAAGGCGACGGACCGGCACCTTCTCGGAAGCCGAAGAAGAAACGACGACCCCTGCCCCCTCCCGGCCATCCCGGATCAAAACGCAGACGACCGTAATCCGGTCGACCGATACACAAATTGACAGCAACTGATTTTTTAGTCCCGAAAGCGGATCGATGTCTCAAGCACTGAACTGGAATAGTCAACGCCTAACGCGTGGCTGGCAACGTGGAGTGACCGCGTTTTACTACGGATTGGGTCTCGGCGAAGATGATTTCGATAAGCCGCAAATCGGTATCGGTGTGCCGCTGCTCGATGGCAATTTGTGCAACGTGCATGCATATGAACTTGCTCAGCAGATTGCCAAAGGCTGTAACGATTCAGGGCTGATCGGGTTTCCTTTCGGCGTTCCGGCGGTGAGCGACAACATTTCCCAAGGGCACGAGGGCGGAAACGCGTCTCTGCCGAGTCGCAACATGATCGCGAACGCAGCCGAAGCAGTGGCATCTGCTCACGGATACGATGCCTTGGTTGGCCTGCATAATTGTGACAAGAACGGGCCGGGCTTCGCGATGGCACTCGCTCGGCTGAACTACCCCGGTTTAGTCGTAAGCGGGGGCAGCATTCTCCCTGGCTGCAAAGGCGAGAACAAATGGACGATTCTTGACGTCTACGATTCGCAAGCCGCTGCCGGTGTGGGAGCGATGTCTCAACAAGAGGCCGACACGATCCTGCGAACCGCCTGCCCGGGACCCGGCGGATGTGGAATCGCTGCGTCATTCAATACTTGGGGCATTGCTTTGGAAGCCATGGGGTTGATGCTCCCGTTTTCCAGTTCGATTCCTGCCGTCGCTCCGGAGAAACGCACGGAGTGTTCGGACGTTGCCAGGGCGGTGCGTCACTTGCTTGCCGAAAATATTCGGCCTCGCGACATTCTCACCAAAACCGCACTTCGCAATGCCGCTGCAACGATGGCAGCGATCGGTGGTTCAACCAATGGAATCCTTCACCTGCTCGCGGTTGCTGTCGAAGCGGGAGTGGATTTCGGCTTGCGTGATATTCAACCGATCCTGCGGGAAACGCCGGTATTGTGCAGCTTCGCGCCGCGTGGCAAGAAGACCATGGTCGACCTGCACGAGCTTGGTGGTACCCCAGTTCTATTAAAGCACCTGCTCGACGCAGGAATCCTCGACGGCAACACGATGACAGTGACGGGAAAGACGTTAGCCGAGAATCTAGCCGACCTCCCCGAAGTCGCCGCCGGAAATGAATTGATTGCCCCGCACGACGCTCCGTTCAAGTCTTTTGCAGACATGCAAATTTGCTTCGGAAACCTCGCACCAGGCGGCATTGTCTTCAAGGTCTCAAGCATGACGCGGCCGGATTTTCGCGGTCCGGCGGCATGTTTCGAAGATCCTCGTGAAATCGTGACCGCTGTTGAAGAACGGCGAATTCGACCGGGCAGCGTGATCGTGCTTCGAAACCTGGGGCCGGTTGCGTCCGGTATGCCAGAGGTACTCATCGCGACCGCAGCGTTGGCGACACCCGAATTGGACGGCAAAGTCGCGTTTCTTTCGGACGCAAGAGTTTCCGGGGTTTCGCACGGGGCGATCGGCGTGCACTGTGCACCTGAAGCCGCTGTCGGGGGACCGATCGCATTAGTGAAAGATGGCGACGAGATTTCCTACAACCTCACCACCGGCGACATCACTTTGCATGTTCCGCACGCAGAAATCGGCCGTCGTCGGGAAGAGTGGACCCCGCCCCAAAGGCAACACACTCGAGGATACCTAGCAGACTTCGCAGCCACCGTCGCTGGTGCAGATCGCGGTTGCGTCAGTCGCGTGTTGTATCCCCAGTAAACAGATCGGGAAGCGATTACGGTTTCTCGGCAACGGCCGGACCAGCCGCCTGCGATGCCTCTTTCTCCACGGGCGTTTCAGGCGGTGTCTTTTCAGGGATATCGCTGGCTCCGGTTCGCGACAGGTATTCCGCTCGCAATTTGGCGGGCGAATCTACTGGGACATCGTCGAGGTGTTTCCGACGGTCTTCCGGCGGTAGATTGCATTCAGCGAGCATGAGTCGAGCCTGTTCGAGATGGCCGCCCCGATCACCGAATTGATCGATGTAACTCGCGAATGTCTGAGCAGCCTGTTCGGGGCGATCCAGTTCGAATTGGCAGATGCCGATCCAATAGTAAGCATCGTCGAACGCCTCGGCATGACTCCGCCGTACATCAGTGGGCACGCTGGGCAGACCAATCATTCGCGTGCACTGCAATCGCACATTAATGTACTGCTGAATGGCGTTGGGTAAGTCACCTCCCAATTGCGTATTCCGAGCTTTGAGTTGTAACTGCAGAGGTCGTCCCAAGATCAGATTTTGCTGAAGCTCATTGGGTGTCCGCCCTGGGACAATCGAACCGTCTGCCAATTCCACACTAAACGGCATCTGGAAAGGCAACCAAAGCTCCGTATACTGCAATGGCTTGTCGGTATTGTACCGTCCAATGAGCTGTTGTTCCGGGTAGGCCCACAGTTGAATCGATTTGACGGACGGAAGTTTGCGGTCGGCCTCGGGGATCGATTGAGAAATGACAGCCGACAACGTATCGCCACCAACAGACTGCTGTAACAGGTCCATCCGTGCAGACCACAGGGAACTCGAGCCAATCGCGAACGCATCCCAAGTTTGAAAGTTTTTACCGTCGAAGCCTTCGCTGCCTGCAGGATAGAGAGACTTCCATAGGTTCTCGTTTTGCTGAATCTGCTTGAGACTAGCAATGTCATTGTCGCCTAGACTGGAAGCATCCGGCGATGACGGGACTGGGACACCGATCACGGGATCGAAGAGTTGGCTCAACTGATTTTGATCTTCGACCGCGATTAGCCAGCGACCCGATTCACCCGCATCAGCCGGTTTGATGATGTACGTATCCAAACGCATTTGACGCATCAATTCCGCGAAGACCCAGGCCCGATCCTCGGCTGTTCCGCGACCGAACATCAATATCTCGTACGGTGTCTTCGGGATGGCGTCCGTCGCGGATTCCAACTCGACATTCCGCACGACCCAGTCAAACAATGCGACTTGCGGATTGTCCTCCTGCATCAAGGCGCGATCTACGATTTCGCGTAGCAACTGCGCGTCACGGATGAATTCGACATCTCGCTCGTCGAAACGAGTGTCGACCGCTCGTTCCAAAGTTTGTTCGGGCAAATTCTGTTCGAGTAACGTTGTTGCGTGCTCGTCGAATACGTTGGCGGGGTCGATGGCCTCACCCGATCGAATCCACCAGCGGTTGAGCAAGCTGGCAACTTGGTCTGCTGAACTATCCAAGCCAAGCCGGTCCGGCTGACACATGTCGATGATGGTCCCTAGAAACCGGTCTTCCGTCCGCGGTGGCGTGGCTCCCTTACCCTTAGGCGGTTTTGACGGCTTCGAGGACGATCCGCATCCACCCAAACCGGCAATCATGACAAGGAGCAAGCCCAACGTAACGGCTCGAATGTGGAGTGGTGTCATGGAACGACACGGTAAGACATTCATAGGATTGGATCGTAAGAAGCCAGTGGTCGGGATTGGGACCATAGTACGGTTTCTCTGGCCCGTGAAGGATGCGGAAAAGTCGTAGCTTCCCGACTTCACGAGACAGAAACCGCGGAAATCACAAGTCAATTTCTAGGTACCGACGGCGGTTCGCGCGTCGATGAGGGCATCCAACTCGGCTTTCAAACGCCCGAGGATTTCGTCGTATGGATAAGCCCCGAGTGACTCTTCGCCCCGTTTGAGATTCACGTAGTTCGGAGCACACCACAAACCAAGATCGGCGTCATCCGTCTCACCCGGCCCGTTGACTCGACAACCCATGACAGCGATCGTGATGGCATGGTCTTTGGCGTATGCCGTCATTTCCTTGACCTGCTCTGCCAAATCGACGAAGGCTTCGTTCTCCACACGGGAGCAACTCGGGCAACTGATGATGTTCAAGGAATCCAGGCCGAAATCGACGAACGAACGCACACGCCCCGCTGCAATGTCGGCTAAGATTCCCCGTCCGGCACTGATTTCTTCATGCTTACGATTGTTGGGAACTGTCAGCGAAACGCGGATGGTATCCCCAATTCCGCGGCTGATCAGTTGCTCAAACGCGATTCGGGTTTTAATCACGCCATCGGGGGGCATGCCGGCCTCCGTCACACCAAGGTGCAACGGCACATCCGGGCGTTCGGCGGCAAACCGCTGATTGACTTCGATCACTTTCTGCGGGTCGGAGTCCTTCAGCGAAACGCAGTACCGCGTAAAGCCTAGCGAATCGACAAACTCACAATGCTCGAGGGCACTTTCCAACATCGGTGTGATGGAGTCGTCGGAGTCGTACTTGTCGAGTTTGGCAGGATCGACCGAACCGCAGTTCACACCAATTCGCATCGCACAGTCGTTATCCGATGCGACACCTACGAGGTAACGAACTTTCTCCTGCCAAGGTTTATCACGCTCGTGATGATAAAGGTGCCCTGGGTTATAGCGAAGTTTTTGCACATACGGAGCAACGACTTCCGCTAGTCGATAGTTCTCCTGCAAGTCGATCGAGAGATTCGTGTTGGTCTGTCGTTGAATCTCGACCAACGCTTTGGCCTCTTTGGTGTTGTCGACAGCCACCCGAATCACGTCGGCCCCGGCTTCGCAGAGTTGGTGAATCTGCGAAACGGTGGCGTCGATGTCGGTGGTCTTTGTTGCCGTCATGCTTTGAACGGCAATCGGGTTTCCGTCTCCAATGGTAACCGAGCCGATTTTGACGGCTCTGGTCGGATTCCGAGGCAATTCCACGAGAAAAACCTTTTCACAGGTGAGTGAGTTGAAAACCGAACCGCGTCTCGCGGTGGATTTTAGGTTGCAGTCTACTTGTCAGCGTCTTTTTTGAAGTCACCGGCGACCGCTGTAAATAATGCGTCTGGTGACACATACTTCTTGAAGGTCTCACGAACATCATCTGTAGTGACCGCTTCGATCGACTCTTCCAATTTCGTGAAGTACTCCATCGTACGTCCTGCGTGCGCACTGCTTGTGAGGAGTGCAGCCAACGTGGAGTCACTGCTACGACTGACATCTTGCTTCTGCAGATAGCCTTGTTGAGCCGCCTGCAATTCCTCGTCAGTGACACCGTCTTTGATGAACTTATCGAGTTCCTCACGAATGGCGACTTTGACCTTTTCCAAGTTCTCAGGATTATAGATCGCATAGGTGTAAAAAGCCGCTCTTTGATCCAATTCCGAGGCATTGAATCCCGAGCCAACGCCGTACGACAACCCGTCCTTTTGACGGACGCGATCCCCTAATCGTGACGACAAGGAGCCACCACCGAGAATGAAGTTCGCCAACACCATGGCCGGGTAATCGGGGTGATCGTCGGCCATGGGAATCGCGAGACCGCTGAAATACACGGCATTAGCTTTGTCTGGCGTGAGGATCTCTTTGTATCCGCCGGACACAGAATCGTCGACCCGTGCTTCCAAACGTTCGTAATCTTTCTTCGCGTCCCAACCGCCGAGAATCTGCGTCATGGTCGCGAGAGTTTCGTCGGCGTCGAAATCTCCGACGATGGCCAACTCGCCATGACTTGCACCCACGTACTCGTTGTAAAGTTCTTCGAACTGCTCGCGGGTTACTTCCTTCAACCTGGCAAGTTGTTCTTTGGGGGTCGGGATGTAACGTGGATCATTTTCAGGCCACGGCGTAATGTGCCGACGAACCGCTACTGTGGATTGCGCCTGCGGATCGTTGAGTTGCTTCTCGTATCCTGCGATTTGTGCCTGCAGAATCAGTTTCAGCTCGTTCTCTGGCAGTGTTGGCTCACGAAGGATTTGTTGCAGCAATTCCAACACCTTCGGCAACCGGGCTCGATCGGTTTCGACGGTGAACGTCATCATCCCCGCGTCCCCAGAACCGCCAATCGACGAAACGTATTGATCGAGTTTGTCCTGAATTTCTTGGCGACTGAGTTCTTTGGTGCCGCGAAGCATCAGTGTCGGCAATAGCTCACAGGCTTTGACTTTGCCACTGAGGTTCTCGGCGTTTCCGTAGCGGAGTGTTAGCCGGAGCCGCACGGCTTCGCCGCGTGTCTTTTTCGGTAGGAGCGCGACTTTGAGGTCTTTGCCAATGGTCAGTCGACGGGTTCGCTTTTCGATATTCTCTGGTGATGTGTCGAAGTCTTCACCGGCCGCGACGACTTCACGACCTTTGTAGTCGCCAATCATCTCCGCAAGTTTCGGGGTCGGTGGAACCGAGACGCGTTGAGCCGACTCTGTCGGGATGAACAATCCCACCGTGCGATTGCTCCGTTCGAGATACGTTTTTGCGACCCGATTGACATCGTCCGCAGTGACTTTCTCAAGTCGATCGCGGTAGATGAAATACAGTCGCCAATCGCCCATCGCGGCCCATTCGGACAACTCGATGGCCAGACGTTGCGTGTCGCGGGCGGTTTGTTCTCGGTACTTCAGGAACTTTTGACGAATGCGATCGACTTCCTCGTCCGTCACGCCCTTCTCACGGACTTCTTCGATGGTATCCAACATGACTTGCAGAATCGCATCCGGTTCGTTCCCCTCAGCCGCTTCCGCCATGAACCGCAACATGCCCGGATCATGCAAAGCATATGCTGCTCCACTGACCGAGGCTGCTCGTTGCGTTTCGACCAACGACTTGTAAAGACGCCCCGATGGCGATTGCGTCATGATGCCTTCGAGGATGTCGATCGCCGGATAGTCGGGATGGCCACCCGAAGGGATGTGATACATCACACCCGCAATACCCACTTCGCCGACACGCCGCAGAGTCACCAAGCGTTCGCCGTCTTGCGCGGGTTCTTCGGTGTAAGTCTTGTCTAGCTCGCGTTCGGGAACGGGAATGGAGCCGAAATACTTTTGCGAAAGCTCCAATGCTTCATCCGTATCGAATTTGCCCGCAATCACGAGCATGGCGTTATCGGGTTGATAATACTTACGGTAGAAACGTTGCAGGTTCTCGATCGGCACGCGTTCGATGTCAGCTCGGTTGCCGATGGTGGATTGGCCATAGTTGTGCCATTCGAAGGCGGCGGCGGTCATCTTTTGCGACAACACGCGTGAAGGGCTGTTCTCGCCCCGTTCGAATTCGTTGCGAACAACGGACATTTCCGACTTCAGATCTTCGCCTTTCACAAAGCTATTGACCATCCGGTCCGCTTCCAGACGAATCGCGAATTCCAAGTTGTCGCCAACCGCGGGCAAGGTCTCATAGTAGTTGGTGCGGTCGAGCCATGTGGTACCGTTGAAGATCGCACCCCGTTCGGTCAAGATTTTGGGAATATCCGGATGGTTCGGCGTGCCTTTGAACAACATGTGTTCCAGCAGGTGAGCCATCCCCGCTTCACCGTAACCCTCGTGACGCGACCCGACGAACACCGTCATCGCAACTGTGACGGTCGGCTTGGATGAGTCGGGAAACAACAGCACACGAACGCCGTTCGCCAATTTGTACTCGTCGATCCCTTCGATCGACGTGACCAGCTCCGGGACGGTATCAGGCGGGGTGGAAGCGGTCGTTTTCGCGGGACTGTCGGCAGCCGATGCCGGTTCGTCGAGGTTCATAAGAATGGACAATCCGAATCCAAGAAAAGTCGCGGTCAAGATGCTCAACGCGGGCCGTCGCATGCAAAGCTCCTGCTTGCCAAGTTGGACATACATCCCAGGGAATTCAAAACCCAATTACAAGCGAATTCGTTTTTTTATGGGACTTGTGTAGATCCTAGCAACCCAACTGGATCATGGAAACCGTCCAGAGATTTGCGGACCGGAAAGAGTTTGTGATAAGTTGTGAATTACAGTGAACGAGTTCGTTCATAACCGCCTGACCTGTTTTTCTTCCCCCCTTGCGAGCCAACCATGACCTTGAAACGCCCTGCATTCGCCACACCGCTGCTTGGTTTAATGCTGCTCACCGTTTGCTCTTTCGCCAATGTGCGGGCGGAGGAGAACTGGGAGTCGTATCGCGGCCCGCAGGGAGATGGTCATGCTCGGGAAACCGGCTTGCCGGTGGAATGGGGGGCTGCCGATGTGACTTGGAGCACACCATTACCTGGCGAAGGCCAATCCTGCCCGACAATTTGGGGCGAACGCATTTTCCTGACAGCGTCGCTTCGGCACGGCGAAGAGCGGATCGTGTTTTGCGTCAACCGCAACGACGGTCGGATACTCTGGCAGAAAACAGCGTGGACGGGTCGACCGGAACCAACACATAAAATGACGGGGTGGGCATCCGCTACATGTGCAACGAACGGCCAGCATGTTTATACCTTCTTTGGTTATGGTGGCGGGTTGTTCTGCTACACGCTCGAGGGGGATCTCGTGTGGAATCAGAAACTCGGCGATTTCGAAGGCCCGTGGGGAACGGCGGCTAGTCCGGTTCTGTACAAAAATCTCGTCATTCAAAACTGTGATGCCGACACTAACGCTGCGATCGCCGCCTTCGATCAAAAAACTGGCGAACAAGTCTGGCGAACCAAACGCGAAGATTTTCGTGGCTGGAGTACGCCGGTTTTGGTCGATGTCGATGGAAAAAAGGAACTCGTCCTCAATGGGCATTTGGGCGTTCGTGGTTACGATCCTGATACCGGCAAGGAACTCTGGTTTTGCCGGGGTTACAACGGTCGAGGCACACCGATGGTCACACCAGGAGCGAACGGTTTGCTTCACGTGATTTGTGGTCGCGGCGGCGATGCGTTTGCGATCCGTCCGGGTGGACGCGGTGATGTGACTGCTACGCATCGGGTCTGGCATACGCCGCGTTTGCGTGGTCGCGACTTGCCCTCTCCGATTGTGTTGGGCGGGCAGATGTTGGTGGCGAACATGGCGGGAATCCTTTCGAGTTACGATTCCGACACCGGCAAGAATCTATGGCGTGGCCGCCTGGGTGGGAATTACTCCGCGGCTCCGCTGGCCTATCAGGGCTTGGCGTTCTTCATTAGCGAAGATGGACGAACCGTCGCCGTGAAGCCCGGATCGGAAATGCAAATCGTTGCCGAGAATACTTTGAAGGCATCGAACGAAGAAACCTTTCGCTCGACTCCAACACCCAGTGACGGGCAGCTTTTTATTCGTTCCACCAATCGACTGTACTGTATTGGCGAACGTAAGACAGATCGCAAATGACGGATGGTCTCTGCGATCTCGGTCGTCACTCGGAGACGGCAACGAATCGCGTGGTGAGGTGATGGTCGTACGACTTGAAGGAGGGAGATTCAGATGGATGAACCTGCTCAAAAAGACGACTCGACCTTCGGTATCCCTCACTTCCGCAACTTGTTCGGCAAGCGTCCTAAGCCAGTCCGTGTTCTGTACGCGGGGGCGTCGCATCCGGGGCGTGTTCGACGCACCAACGAAGATAACTTCGCCATCGTTCGTCGTCGCAGGACGCGCGATGTGCTGTTAACCAGCTTGAATGCCGATTCTCTGCCGGAATCCACCGATGAGGCCTACGTCTTCGTCTTGGCCGACGGAATGGGCGGACACGCGGCCGGAGAGATTGCGAGTCAGGCGGCGATCGAAGTCGCTTGGCAACTCGGGGGCACCGAGCTTAAATGGCCTATGATTCATGGGCAACACGAATCACTTGAGTTGGAATCGAAACTTCAGACATACGGAAAACTCATTGACCAGATGCTCCGGCAGATGGTCGACCGCAATCCAAACCTTGAAGGGATGGGCACGACATTCGTTGCGGCTTACAGTTTCGGATTGGAAGTTTTCGTTGGCAATATTGGTGATTCCCGGGCCTATATTTTTCGGGATCATGAACTATTGCGACTCACCCGCGACCATACTCTCGCCGAGCAATTGGTCGAACGGGGGCTGATGGACGCAGATGCTCCCGAAGTCAAGCAGTTCTCGCATATTCTCGTCAACTGTCTTGGTGGAACCGCCGACGATGCGGTCGCGGAGATACATCATGTGACTCTCCGCGATGGAGACGTACTGCTGTTATGTAGTGACGGGTTGACCGATATGGTCGATGACCGCGAAATCGCTGCGTTGCTCGATGATCGGCAATCGCCCACCCAAGCCGTCGACGGATTGATCGATCTCGCATTAGAGGCCGGCGGTGACGATAACGTGACCGTAGTCCTCGGCGAGTATCATGCACTCGTTGACCACGAGGACGAAACCGAGACTTTCAACGATACCCAATTCGGAAACGCAAGCGGGCCAGACACTTAGTCCTGAAACAGTGGACGAGGTTCGCAGATGCAAGACGCGGTGGTCGTCTGCACGCCGGATGAGTCACTGCGTGACAGCGACAGCTATTCACTGTTAATGTCAGGCAATTTCTTCAGACAGAGAGTCTCAAGAAAATCACGGCTCAATAAGAAATCCACACCAGCATAAAAATACTGGTGTGGATTAGTGCTGGTTGCTCATCCCCCAAGTTGGTGGGATTGGGGTCAGCTTACAGCAAGTCGCAGTCAACCGCAGCAGTTCTAATCTCGCGGAAACCGGACCGTAAGAACTTTATTCGTTTGCTGCGGATTTCTAGAAACTTTGTGCGGTCTTAAGCCGTTGCGCCCACCATGTTTCGACATTCCTCGGCACAGCGACGACAAGCCTTCGCACAAATCTGACAGTGATCAGCTTCGTGAGACTCGCAGTCCGAAGCGCACTTCTCACAGATCTCTGCACAGAGTCGACAAATCTCCTCCACAAACTGTGAGCCTCGACTCATAAACCCTGCTGCTTCCCAGCAGATAGCCGCACAGTCGCGGTCTGTACGGATGCAATCAGCCATTTTTGCCACATCATCTTCGCTCAGACAGGCGTCAGCGCAGTGTTCGCATTCTTTCGCACACTCGATGCAAGCTTCGATACAGGAGGCGTACTTCTCATGAGACATAAAGTTTCTCCTTCTGAAAAGGTTCGTGACTAAAATCGAACCGGCGTGAACCGTCTCGCGATTACCGCACCTGCAAGCATCGTGCCAATTGGCAAGCAATTTGCTACGAGGCATTTCGACAAAAGACGAAACTGCGAACTCAGTGGAGAACGAGCGAAGACACATGCAGGAATTCATGGAGAATTGGCACCAGGCGGCTTTGACCTCTCTCGGTTTTTTCTGGATGGCCTTCTGGGCTTTTGCGTTGGGCTACATCATTAGTAGCTGTATCCAGATATTCGTGACCCGCGAGCGGATGCAAAAGACAATGGGAGAAGCAGGCTCCAAGAGCGTCGCTTTGGGAACCTTCTTTGGCTTCATATCGAGTTCATGCAGTTTCGCCGCCCTTTCTACATCCAAATCACTTTTCAAAAAGGGGGCTGGCTTAGTTCCCTCGTTAGCATTCCTGCTAGCGTCGACAAATCTTGTTATTGAACTCGGAATCATCATTGCCATCTTTCTAAGTTGGCAATTTGTCGTGGGGGAGTACCTCGGCGGGCTGTTGTTGATCCTGTTCATGTGGCTGCTCGTCAAGTTGACTTTGCCTGCGTCACTCGAGCAGGAAGCCCGTGAACACGTTGGAGGCAACGAGCAGAACGATGACAACGAGAGTCCCGATTGGAAAGAACGAGCAACCAGTCTCCAGGGATGGCGAATGGTCGCTAGGCAGTACTTCATGGAATGGGGGATGGTATGGAAAGACGTTGCGTTCGGCTTCACCGTTGCCGGTGTGATCGCGGCGTTCGTACCCAGCGAGTTCTTCACAACGCTATTTTCAGGTTCTGGCGGGGAGACCGGGCCATCCTTTGGACAAGTCCTATTGCAAACCATCGTGGGGCCGCTTGCCGCCTTCTTCACGTTCATCGGTTCGATGGGGAACATCCCACTGGCTGCGTTGCTCTACTCCAACGGAGTGAGCTTTGCCGGAATCATGGCGTTCATTTTCAGCGATCTCGTGGTGTTTCCTTTGCTGCGAATCAATGCGAAGTACTTCGGTTGGAAAATGGCTCTTTACATCATGGCCGTGTTCCTAGTCTGCCTAATCGCGACAGCGGTGTTGCTGCACTACGGCTTCCTCGCCTTTGACTTACTTCCCGAACGGGCTCGCGGCAGCGAAGGCGTTGAACCTTCGGAACGGTTCGCGATCGACTACACCTTCTTCCTGAACCTGGCGTTTTTGGCGGTGACAGGTGTCTTCGGCTGGCTTGCCTATTTTAGATCGGACAAAGGCAAAACGCAGCATGATCATGGTGACATGAGCGAAGATGACGGAAAGAGCTGGGCAGACCTCTTGTTGACAGTATTGGCTTACGCGTCGTTCACTTGGCTGATTGGCGGGCTGGTTATGAAAGCGTTGATCTAACCTATTCCTGATTTTCTGAAAGCAGTTGGTACCACTTATGAATAAGAAACGATTACAGATCTATTTCGAAGACCATACCGCACTCATCGTTGGTGAGCTGGAACTTATTCGGCGTTGTCGCAACAGTAACCAAGGGAGCGAACTTGGCGACTTCCTTGAGAATCTTCAATGCGAAGTCGAAAACCAACGAAAGACAATCGACCGGATTCTAGAGTTGCTCGAAATCGAAGCGTCTTTTGCAAGTTCAATGAAGCAAGGAGCAGCGTGGTTTGCCGAGAAGATTGGAAGGTTCAAACTGAACGACTCACTCATCGAGTACTCGCCGCTCAGTCGAATCATTGAACTCGAAGGCCTCGCTGCAGCGGCACTTGAGAGAGTGGCGATGTGGGAAGTGATAGCCTGTATTGCAAACGACGATCGTAGGCTAGATGCGATTGAAGTCGATTCGTTTCAAAGGGTGTCCGAACAGCATCTCAGTGATCTAAGAACGCACCGACAGGCTGCAAATGTCGAAGCGTTTCAATGCAAATAAGCCGTGTCACGGTGAGTGATCGCGAACATGACAGTTCGCGTTGTCTCGCGACGATCTCACTCACTCTAGGCCTAACTTTGGTCGTCTGGCGTGATCTACCGATCGATCTCACCCATCACAACATCCAATGATCCGACGATTGAAGGAATGTCGGCGATCAACGTACCGGGGCTGAGCATGCCGGTAACGGAGAGATTGCAGAACGACGAACTCTTGGCGCGAACTCGCAGCGGTTCCGCGTCGCCGTTGCCGACGACATAGAAACCCATTTGTCCACGCGGGCACTCAGTTTCCAGGTAGCACTCGTCTTTCGGCAACTTCGTGCTGAATTTATGAGCCACGCGGAAGGTGCCTTCGGTGGTCGGGTATTTGTCGATCGCTTGGCGGACCAATCCGATGGCTGACACAACTTCCAACATCCGCACATAGAACCGACACCAATTGTCGCCGAGTTCGACCTCAGGCGGTGCCTCATCGAAGGGAGCGACTGGGATCTTATATTCGTATCCCTTATACATCCGTGTGTAGATGGGCTCGCCATCACGACGCAGATCGTGGTCGACACCACTTCCCCGCAACACTGGGCCGGTGCATCCGTAGTCGATCGCATCTTCCCGACTAAGCGTGCCGATAGCGGCGGTGCGTTTAATGAAAATCGCATTCCGCGTTAATAGTGTGTGGTATTCTTTGATCCGTTTTTCCAACCATTCCAGAAAGATCAAGACGGCATCGGTCCACGGGAGTTGGGCACTAGCACCGTCTTTTAAGATCGGCCATTTCTTGCGGAGTCCGCGATCTGAAGACGTAATTGATGCCAAGCCCGGTGGAATCGTGATCGTTTCCGGCAGATCGTGCGTTGCACCGCCGATAGTGATGTAACTGTAAGTCAGTCGGGCACCGCAAACTTCTTCGAACAAGTCGAGGATGATTTCCCGTTCCCGGAACGCGTACAAAAACGGGCTGAAGGAACCAAGGTCCAGCCCATACGCGCCCATGCCGACGAGGTGGCTAGCGATCCGGCCGAGTTCGGCGATGATGACCCGGAGCGTCATCGCCCGTTCGGGAACTTCCATGCCGAGCAGTTTTTCAACGGTCAGTGCCCAGCCGAGATTCATGTTCATCGCGGCGAGATAGTCCATGCGGTCCGTGTAAGGGATCCATTGGACCGGCGTCAGGTTCTCGCCAATCTTTTCGGCACAGCGGTGGAGGTAGCCAATGTGGGGTGTGACTTCGCGGACGACTTCACCATCCGTCCGCAGCAACAACCGTAGCACTCCGTGCGTACTCGGATGCTGCGGTCCCATGTTCACCAACATCTCGTCGGTATGAACATCAAACTCAACAAGCCGAGGATCTTCGATGGCCATGCTCATGGTGTGTGGTCCGTTTTATCTATCAGTAGGTCAGGCTGTGCCTGACATGATTCTTAAAACCATTCGGCGCTATGCCATGAACGTCAGGCACAGCCTGACCTACGTGACTAGCGACGGTAGCCTTTGGATTTGTATGGTTGTGACAAATTCTTTTCGACTTTTTTCAGTACTAGTCCGCCAATTACCGCAGCAACTTCAAGCCCTCCGATCAGGAGCGGCAACCAAAGTCGGTGACTAAAGTTCCACGAAATGACGGTCGGCATGTTCGGTAGTTGTTCTATCGCATTTGCGAAAAAGCGTCGTTGCGAATTTCGCTTGCTGAAATGCTCGGGAGGTTCTCCCAGCTCATCCGGACTTCGCTCACTGTAAGCTGGTGCATGTGCCCCTGTGTACGAGCCAGCGAGAAATCCCCAGCCGAAACCAGCAATGACAACCATGACTAACAACACAATCACAGTAATGGAATTTCCGCTTTCCTCCATAACGACTTGCCTCACGTTGGAATCAGATGGGGTTGTTAGCAACGGTGTCTGAAAGAATCAGGCCCATTCTCACGCCTACTTGCCGCGAATCCCGTGATACTCCAACGGGAATTCGTAATCTTTCCGCAACGCGTGGCCGACCCAGTCTTCGGCGCAGAGGATGCGGCGGAGGTTGGGGTGGCCGAGGAAGTTGATGCCGACGAGGTCGAAGCATTCCCGCTCGTGCCAGTCGGCAATCGCCCACACCCCGGAGACCGTCGGAACTTCCGGGAGTTGGCCAGGGGTGTCGTTCTTCCAACGAGGCAGAATGACCTTGATGACGACCGCGTGCTTATGGGTGTAACTCGAAAGGTGGTACACGACTTCCACGTGCGGGTCGTGACCGAACTTTTTCGCCTTGCTGGCGTCCGGTTCGCAGTAGTCGACGCCGGTCAAATCGTTGAGGTGATCGAACCGCAACCGGGAATCTGTTTTCAGAAATGCAGCCACTTCCGCGAGCGAGTTTGCGGAGACCTCGATCCAAGGGTCGATGGCTTCCGTGTGCAATTTGGTGATGACGGAATCGCCGAACTTTTGGACGAGTGTGTCGAAGACTTCTTGGGGCGACATGGCAACTCTCATACGAAAACCGCCGGCAGAGGGACCGGCGGAACACTAGAATGTTCGAACGAAATCACACACCGACCGGTTCACGTGGCTGAGACGGTGCTGGTGGCTCAACGGGCGGTGGGGTGCGAGGACGGGCGGCCGCCTGTTTGGCTTGCTCGGCGACAGCGCGGACCCAATCCAAATCGCCACGTTTCCACACGTAAGCAAAGCCGACCAACAAGACCCCAAAGAAAACCAGGATGTCGAAGAACCCGGTCCAGGCCAATTTCTGAGCCGTCTCGGCGGCGACTGTAGCAGCACCAGAGTCGCCAAGCAGAGTCTGGCTCAACGCTTCGCGTTGGGTTTCACTCAGAGCAGGATCAGCGAGCTGAGTCGCAGTGCCATAGACCATGGCCCAGGGGAAGAAGAACGCGACTTCCACATCAAAGATGATGAACAGCAACGCGACGACGTAAAACCGCAGGTCGAATTGAATGTAACTCGAACCGATGGTGGGTTCGCCACACTCGTAAATCGAGTCTTTTTCCGCGGTTGGTAGTTTCGGGCGGACTAGATGGCCGATCAACAACGGGACGATCAAGCCACCGATTGCCACCAGCGTGAACAGGAAGAAGTGACCGACGATGCTCGTCATGAGTGGTGTCCGTTCAACGGGTTAGATCTTCGTTCGCGAAGAGTCTAACCGAACAGCACGCGACAACCAAGCGAGCAAGCCGGATTTTAGAGAACGTCGTCCCGAAAATTGCCGCCGGTGAAATCGTGAACCGGATCGACGGTGCCATCTTGCAGCGATTGACGCCCACCGAAGCCCGCGTCGACCTCGTGCCAGTACTGGATTTCCGGTTCGCCGAGTTGCCAACACAGGCAGGCAATTCGGCCGTCGATCCAAGTGTGGAAATCGACGAGACCCGCATGAGGATCTTTCAGTTCGACACCGAGTTCTTCGAGCTCTTCGACGAAGTCATCGAGACGAGACAGGTCGTCTTCGAGTTCGCGTTCCATTTGCTCGAGTTCTTCGGTGTAAAGCCGATTGACCTCGCGTTTGGACTCACCTCGGAGTTCCAGGACGCGAGTCAGTCGTGACTGACGGTCGTGGATGTCCCGGTAAAGTTCGACGATGTCCGCCACGATCGAGCGGACCAAGGGCAAGCGAGATTCCGCCTCTTCGACAGAGAAAAACCGTTTTGCTGCAGCATTCATGACCGCTCCCTTCCACCCAATCGCGTTGCGACCCTGCAACACTCGGGATGCAAATTCGATTGACGTCCGTTTCCGTGAGCGCGACTCAAAACAACCAGTAATAGACGCGAAAACGCAAACCTGCCGACTCTCTCAACAACCAATTGGTTAGGTTTCGGAATACTCGAATGGACTCGGTTCCCCCTTGACCCAAACCGGCTCATAGAGGACCTTCGACTCCGCAACGGCTGTGGGATTCAGTGTGGCTTGGCCCCACGCCACTTGCAACGGCAACTTCGCAAAATCGACCAC
Source organism: Thalassoroseus sp. (assembly GCF_984380535.1). Lineage (NCBI taxonomy): Bacteria > Pseudomonadati > Planctomycetota > Planctomycetia > Planctomycetales > Planctomycetaceae > Thalassoroseus > Thalassoroseus sp. The sequence continues at coordinate 15,065 of NZ_CFHRBF010000001.1, read as the reverse complement.
ACAACCATCCCGGCTATAACAGCTTAGGTCGTGATTCGATCCCATGAAGATGCAATCCACCGGACATGGCTCCACACACAACGCGCAAAACATGCATTTCGTGTAGTCGATGACGAATGTATCGACTCGGAACCCTTTGCCGACGGGACTTTTTTCTTTTTCAATATAGATGCAGTCCACCGGACAGGCCACTGCACATTTTTCACATCCGATACAAGTTGTGAGGTCGAAGCGGTGGAATCCACGGTAACGGGACTTCACCGGCACCGGCACTTCGGGGTACTCGTAGACTTCCGTGAAGGCTCGTCGACGGTACGTCTTGAACCATGTCAGCAGGGTAATGGCCATTCCTTGCACGACCGTCTTGACCGTGACGTAGATGTTCCGGAACCATTCACCCATGATGAACCTCGCGAGGTGCATTGACCATCGACAATCCCATCCAGAAAGCAGAAATTGCGTTGGGAAGGAAAAAGTCGATCGGTTTGTTTGGACGTGAGTTTCGAGTCAATTTCTCGAAAGCCTCCCGATTATAGATCGCGGGCTTCGCAACGCAAGTGAGCCAACGCGGAGAAAACGCCACCTTTCCGTTTCGCCTTGCGTTCCCCGAACGATCGGCCGATCATCCGTTGTGTTTGGAGCGTACTTTTGCAAGAAGATGACGATGTCTAAGATTGAGAGCAACCAGGCAGTTGGAGTCATCACGCCGGGCGGACGCGGCGCGGTAGCCACCGTTGCGGTCATTGGAAAACACTTCGATAAGGTCGACAGTTTTTTTACCGCAGCCAACGGCCGAGTGTTGCAGGAACAGGAAGTCAATCGGATTGTCTTCGGTCAATGGGGACACGATCCGCCGGAAGATGTTGTGGTCTGTCGGACGGAGATGGATCGGGTCGAGGTTTCCTGCCACGGCGGCGATGCAGCGACGCGGCGAATCCTCGACGATTTGCGTTCCGTGGGCATTGAAAGTGTCTCTGCCTCTCAATTACAGGAAAGGACTCAAACGCGATTCGAAGTCGAATGGCAATCGGCGGTGATGCGAGCGACGACGACGAGAACCCTGGGTATTCTTCTGAAGCAAAGGATCGCTTTTCCCCGGGCGATTCGTTCGATCCGCGATCAGTATCTTGGTGGCGAAGTTGATGCCGCTAAGGAGTCGCTCAGCCAACTGATCAGCTGGGCGAGATTTGGTCGACATTTGACGGAACCGTGGGACGTTGTGTTGTGCGGGCGTCCGAATGCCGGTAAATCGTCATTGATCAATGCCCTGCTCGGGTTTCAGCGTTCAATCGTGTTCGATCAACCTGGCACCACCCGGGACATTGTACGGGGGGAGACCGCGATTGACGGTTGGCCGATCCGCCTGGCCGACACCGCCGGCATCCGAAACGCGACGGAAACGTTGGAGTCCGCGGGAATCGAACGAGCACGTCGGCTACTCGCGGACGCCGATCTGTGCATTGTCGTTTGCGACGTCAGCGAACCGCCCGATGCTGACACGGATCAATTACTCAGAGAAATCCCAAACGCACTGCGAGTCGCTCACAAGGCCGACTTACCGATCCAATGGCCGAAAGATCGGCTTGTAGACATGTTACGCGTCTCATCCACGACCAAGCTTGGTCTTCCGGAACTGATTCAGGAGATTAGTCGTCGAATTGTTCCAGACCAACCGAGTGAAGACTTGGCGGTTCCGTTTACACAAATGCAAATCGAGACGCTTGAACGGTCGCTCAACGCCGACCCGAAGTTGGCGGCAACAGTCTTGACCGCATTGATCGATGCCGATTCCGGAATCGTTGGTTCGCCGGGCTAATGTGAGCAGATCAGCGACCAAGCAGATGTCGTAACGCTGGTTCGAGTTCCGGGTGTCGGAATTCGTATCCGCTTTCCAGCGTGCGTTTCGGCAGGACCTTGGCACTCGCGAGCAGTAGCTCTTCCGCCATCTGACCAAGTGCCAACTTCGCGGCAAAACCGGGAAGCGGGATGATCGTTGGCCGAGACAGCACTTTTCCGAGTGTCTTGGTGAATTCCTTATTCGTTACCGGATTGGGCGCCGTCGCATTAAGAGGGCCGGAGACTTCATCTTCGGTCAGGGCATGGTGAATCACGCCGATGAGATCGTCGATGGCGACCCAACTCCACCACTGTTTGCCATCGCCAACTTTCCCTCCGCCGCCGAGTTTGAATGGTGTTAGCAGCTTAGACAACGCCCCGCCTTTCGGGGTCAGCACAACACCGATCCGCACATTCACCACGCGAATACCCTTTTCGCGGGCAGGTTCGCAGGCGGCTTCCCATTCCTGACACACATCGGCCAAAAAACTATCGCCCGGCGGGCTGGATTCCGTCAGTTCTTCGTCGCCGCGATCGCCGTAGTACCCAATCGCCGATGCGCAAACCAGCGTCTTCGGCGGGGACGTCATCGACGCCAGACTTTCGCAAAGTAACCGGGTACCTTGGACACGACTGTCGCGAATTCGCTTTTTCTTCGCTTCCGTCCAGCGACCATCGATCGACTCGCCCGCCAAGTGGACGACAGCATCGAAACCACCATTTTCGATAGCAGCGTCATCGATTGTGCCATCTGCAGGGTCCCAGGCGACGGCGTTCTCGTGCTTATCGGGGCTTCGGGTCAGTCCGGCAACCGTGTGACCACCCGATTTCAAGAACGACGTGAGTTCCGTGCCAACGAGTCCGCTGGCTCCGCTAACGAGTACCTTCATGGCTTGCCGATCTGGGTGTTTAAGTTGAGTACGGTAGTGAGATGTCACATCTTCGAGTGTGACACGATGACGATAGTCGAACATTCGCTGCAACTTTCGACGAACCATTCCGCCACCGAAAGTCGAACCAAGAAACCCCAATGGCAGGCGATAATTGATTTCATCGGTCAGAGTGCTGGCATTGTCGCCATCGGGGGTCATTGCATGCCGGTGATGCCAAGCAGAGAATGGTCCGGCGAGTTGCTCATCCTCAAATTGCCGACCTGGTTCGACGTTCTGAATTTCCGCCAACCAACGTTGCTTGATCGGCCCAGCGACGCCCACGCGAATTTCTGTTTGTTCGCCGTCTTTCAAAGTTTCCAAAGGCCGAGTGACGTTCACACTTTCCCAGGGCGGAGCCAACCGCTCGAACGCACCAGGATTCGCGTGCCATTGGAAGAGATATTCCGCCGGTACAGGAATCGATGTGGATTGCTGGAACGTTGGCATGCGTGGACTTTCTTGTTTCGATGATCGTGAATAACTATTGTATCAAACGAAAGAATGTCTACGAAGTTTCTCTTTGTCCCTCGTTCAAAACATATTCGGTGACGCACTCTTCTGGTTATCGACTATCTCCCCTCGTGAGCCACGTCACCGCCGTCGCATGGATTCGTCCCGAACTGGTTTGCGATGACGCGATTATCCAACGATGTGAGGAAGTCCTTTGTGACGCGGAATCGGTTCGTTATCGTCGATTTCTTCGCCAGACCGACCGTCACCGATTTCTGGTCGCCCATGCACTGAAACGCCGGTGGTTGGGGACCGTTCTAGATTTGCCTCCCAAAAGTCTAGAATTCGAGATCGATCACCTGGGCAAACCATTTCTCGTTAGTGATGCCCGCCAGCAAGTCGCGTTCAATCTCTCGCATACCACTGGCATGGTGGCTTGCGCGATTTCAAGAAAAGACACGGTCGGCATTGACGTCGAGGATTGCTCGCGTGCTATCAACGTGGAAATCGGACGGAGCGTTTACTCTGAAGCGGAGATGGCAGAACTGCGGGCATTGCCTGTAAACGCACAACGTGATCGCTTCTTTCAATTGTGGACTCTCAAAGAAGCCTACTCCAAAGCCCGCGGACTCGGGTTTCAGCTACCGATGAAACAATGCGAATTCCGGTTCGCTGGCGATCAGTCGTACCAACCGGTGTTCGGTCCAGACGTGCGGGACGTGCCAGATCGTTGGCATTTCGAGTCACGGTTGATGCCGCCGGACCATCGGTGTGCGTTGGCAGTCCCCGTTGGTGACGCTGATTCCAACCATGTCGAATTTCACGAATTTACGGAGCGAGACTTGTGCTTCGAGTCGGATTAAATGGCTTGAGAGATGGTTCATCTGATGATTCCCAAGAAGTGAAGGATTGTTCCGCGGCCGATCGAGTGGTAGGATTTTATGTTCGAAAGGTTCCAATTGCGGAAATACTCAGCCACACACTCTCTTGTGATTCTCGTTGGCGTTCCGTCTGAAGAAGGTGGCTTCCATGCCTGCTCCGTTTGCCGTTCAATGTCCGTCGTGTCAAACACGATTAAAAATCCAAAGCCCAGAGGCAGTTGGGAAAAAGGTGCGTTGCCCGAAATGCGAGACCGTATTTCGTGTGAACGAGCCAAAAGCAGCGGCACCGAAACGCAGCAAACCAAAGCCACCCGCTGACGATTTCGGCCATGACGATTTCGAGGACTACGAAGATTACGAAGATGATGGCGGCTTCGACGACTTCGAAGCTCCGCCGACGCGACGTCGATCGGCGAGTAAACCGGCAGCGAGCCGGGCTTCGAAATCAAAAGGCAAGCCGAGCAGCAGTCGGAAGAAAAAAGGCGGCAAGAAAAAGTCGAGCGGTTCCGGCGTCTCACCATTGGTGATTGGCGGAAGTGCGGCAGCAGCCGTGTTGTTAATCGCCATCCTCATCTTCGCATTTAGCGGCGGCGGATCAGCCGCGACGGGTTCTGATGGCAACGTCGTCGACATGACGTATCTGCCGCCGAACCTTGTCGGTTTTGCGTACATGGATTGGCAGCAGGTCGTCAATTCGCCGGAGTTCGCAAAGTTCGAAAACACTCCGCAATTCCAAGAAGGTTTTCGAGAACTATCGACGGCCACTGGTTTGACGGTTCGTGATATGAAGAGTTTCACGATCGGTATGGTCGCTGGTGCCCCGGGCGGTCCCAGCCCCGTCGATGAAAATGGAACCATTATCGTCGTCCGGTTGATGAAACCGCTGGATCGTGCCAAGCTCGATGGCGATGCCGCTACGACGAGTATCGATTACAACGGTCAGAAAATTTACTCGTCCAGTAAAGGGGGAGCAACACAACTTCTGCTGATGGAGAATGACCAAGTTGTGGTGATCGGTCAGAAGACCGATGTCATTCACCAAGTGGTCGATCAGGGCACCACCTCAGCTAGACGAACACAATTCGACTTCGTCGACAACACGCAGGCCATGTTCGCTGCGTTCGTCCCGCAAGATCCAAATGCGTTCCGCGCCCAAGCATTCAAGGGCGCACCGACGCAAATGCCCCCGATGATTCCCCCCAATATCGCCACACCAATGCAAGCTATGATGAACGCCTTGCAGAGCGATTTCACGGGCGGAGCCATTGGAATGAAGCCGTCGGGAGATCGCACGATTCTGAAACTTCAGGTCCAATGCGGCACGTCTTCCAGCGCGAGCACCATCTCCAGTTCCGGCCAACAACTCCTTGGCGAAGTTCGCACGATGGTCGATGGCTTCAAAGCAATGATGCCGGCCGAACAGCAAACTGTTGTCTCAGATCTCATGGACGGAATCGCGTTTGATTCCATTGGCCAAACAGCGGAACTGAGTCTCGATATTCCGAATGACATTGCCGACTCGATGCCTCCCGGTTCGATGCCGGGCATGCCCTCGATTCCTGGCTTCGGTGGCGGCAATCCGTTGGCCGGTGCAACCGGTGAAGCACGGAATGCGGCTCGCCGGGCATCCAGTAAAAACAACCTCAAGCAAATTGGCTTAGCGTTTCATAACTACCACGACACGTACCGGACATTGCCGCTTCATAAGAACAACCCAGAGTATTTCGATGACAACGGCCAACCAAAACTGAGTTGGCGGGTTCACCTTTTGCCGTTCTTGAATGAGATCCCGCTCTACGACCAATTCCACCTCGACGAGCCATGGGACAGCCCACACAACATAGCGTTGCTTGCCCAGATGCCGGACGTCTACAAAGCACCGGGGTCGAATGCGGCGCCCAACCATACCGTGTATTTGGGTGTTAAAGGTCAAAATGCCATCTTCGAAAACGGTACTGGCACGATGTTTCGCAACATTGTCGACGGGCTTTCGAACACGATTCTCGTCGTGGAAGCAGCCGATCCACGTGCTGTGCCATGGACGAAACCCGATGACTTCCCCTACGATCCGGCAAACCCGACCGGTGGTCTAGTCGATTCGGAACCAGGGTTCCACGCGTTACTCTGTGATGGTTCCGTCCGATATATTGCGAAGACGATCGACCCGCAAACGCTCCTCAACTTGTTCCAGTACAACGACGGAAATCCGCTGGGTGATTTCTAATTTCGAAAGATCGTGATTCCGAGAGAAGCATGAGCGAGACGTCCCGAGGAGACACGGATGACTTCGAGTCTGGTGATGATATTCTCACTGGAGCGGATGTCGTCACGATTGATGACGACCCAGCAGACATTCCGATAGAGGTTGTCGCAGAACCAACACTGGAAGTGCGAGACCTCTGCCGTTTTTTCGGGCGACTGAAGGCGGTGAACCACGTCTCATTTCGCGCCTATCCGGGGCAAGTCGTCGGTTTCATTGGCCCGAACGGTGCGGGCAAAACGACCACGATGCGAATTCTTGCCACGCTCGAAATGCCGACCGCCGGTGACGCCTTCATTTGCGGGCACTCCGTTGTCGACGATCCCGACAAGGTGCGGGGCATCCTCGGGTTTATGCCGGACAGTTTCGGCAAATACGCGAACATGAATGTGGTCGAGTATCTCGATTTTTTCGCCCGTGCCTACGGTTTCCGCGGCGACAAGCGAAAAGATGCCATCGAGCGAGTGCTCGTCTTTACGGAACTCCGGAAACTCGCCGAAAAGCCAATCGACACGCTGTCGAAAGGGATGTCGCAACGGCTTGGCTTGGGGCGGACGTTAATTCACGACCCTGAAGTGCTGATCCTCGATGAACCCGCCGCCGGGCTGGACCCGCGAGCCCGTGTCGAGCTTCGCGAGTTGATTAGCTTGCTTGCGAAGGAACTGAATAAGACGGTTCTCATCAGTTCGCACATCCTGACGGAACTTGGCGAAATCTGTAATTCGGCGGCCATCATCGAAGCCGGAAAGATTCTCGCCAGCGGCACCATCGACGAAATTCGGACGATGCAGCGTCAGAAGGCACGTGGCAAAAGCACGTCGTCGACGCTCGTGTGTCGTGTACTGGCGCGGGGTGAGGAACTGGAACGCTGGGTCCTTGAGCAACCGTTCGTCTCGGAAGTGAAGCGAGCCGAACAGATTCTCACATTCGATTTCGAAGGTCCCGCCGATTCCCAAGCGGACTTGCTCAAGAAAATGGTGCACGAAGACTTCCGCGTCGTCGAGTTCCAGAGCAAATCTGAAAGTCTCGAAGACGCCTTCATGGCGATCACCGAAGGCATCACGCAGTAAGACTTCGCAATTCAAGAGTTGTTGGTACGTCGGATTACTTCCCAACGCTTCGAGACACGAATCCGGAATCGTGCTGGCACTCGTTTCGCAGGCTTTGTGGCGGCTTACTTTTCTTCTACTTGCGATCCAATGTGATTGATCAAATTCGCTGGAATTCCGCCCATTCGCATGCGTTTGCCGAAGTCCGGATGATTGAACTTGATCTGTTGAAGCTGCTCCCAAACCGGCTCCGCGTCGGCACCGATGACGTCAAGGGCGTTCAGTGCCATGGTGGCCGTGAATACGTCTTTCGTTGACGGGTCGGCATACTTCGCCAGGACTTCAAGAGCACCTGCACGGTTGGCTTTGGAACCGTAACGAGCCACCGCTTCAGCGGCCGCCACCGCGACGCTGGCGGAATCGTCATCGAAGCGATCAATCAGATCCTCTTCGGCGAGCCGCACCGCTTCTTCACCCCGAACCGTGAAGCCGACGACCGCCCAATAGCGAATGGCGGCATCGTTTGCGGACAGTTTCTTGAGCAAAACCGGGTTCACGTCTTTCGCGTGTCGGAATGTGGCTAACTCCGCAATATCAAGAATCTCGCGTAACGGATAACGGTCTGGGTCTTGGGCCATTTCGTAGATCGTGGTGTCGCCGGCCCGCTCATGGAGCATGGGTTCCGGCAGAAAACCGGCGTCGCGTGTTTCCATTAGGAAGTCAGTCTGGGCAGCGCGAAGTCGATGCAATACCTTGCTATATTCCGGTGAGTCCGCGAGGTTGCGGACCTCATCGGGGTCGTTCTGCAAGTCGTAAAGTTCTTCGCTTGGTTTCACACGCCAAAATTGCGATTGCTCCTCATTGAGTTGTCCGGCGTCGAAGCGAGCTTTCCAGACCTTCGTCGTTGGAGTTTGGAACATGTAGTCGACGTGTTCCCCGTAACGACGATGCGGCAGATAATTGCGAATGTATTGAAAGCGTTGGTTACGAATCGTGCGAACCATGTCGATGCGTTCGTCCATTCGACCGCGAAACCCATGCAAGAACAGTTTGGGAGTTTGTTCGAACTCGCCCATGAACGCTTTGCCTTGCATGTGCGTTGGCGGTTCGATTCCGGCCAAACTCAGCACGGTGGGGCCGAAATCGACAAAGGCAACGAGACGGTTGGATTTGGCGTCCGCAATCGCGGATTCGGTCGTGAGTGATCGATACTTCTCCGGAACAGACACCACCAACGGCACATGCAAACCGGAGTTGTGCGGCCAACGCTTGCTTCGAGGCATACCAGCTCCGTGGTCGCCGAAGTAGAAGACGATCGTGTTTTCGCGAAGTCCGTCGTCGTCTAATTCCTTTAACACCCGACCGACTTGCCGATCCATTTCGGTGATTTTGTCATAATATTGAGCCCAATCCTGACGGACTTCCGGGGCATCCGGGTGATACGCGGGGACGCGAACTTTCGCAGGGTCGTGAACCGGGGTGTGGCCTTTCCGCTTGCGGATTTGGCTTTCATGCGTTGTGGTGAAGTTGAACACGGCAAAGAACGGCTGACCATCTTTACGACCTCGCCAATGCGCCGTGCGACTGGATTCATCCCAGACTTGGCCTGGCTTGCCGAGGTTGTAGTCTTCTTTGGAATTGTTCGTGCAGTAGTAACCGGCCTCGCGAAGGTACTGCGGGAACATTTTGATTGATTCCGGCAATTTCACCATGCTCCGCATGTGCTCTGCCCCGAGACTCGGCGGATACATTCCGGAGATAATCGTCGTCCGAGCCGGTGCACACACGGGTGCGTTGGACCAAGCATTGAGGTACACAATTCCGCGGGCGGCAAGGGCATCGATGTTGGGAGAGTCGGCGTATTCGTCGCCGTAGCAACCCAGGTGTGGCCCGTTATCTTCACTGCTGACCCACAGAATATTCGGGCGGTCTGCTGCAGTTGCAGCGAGTGTGGACAGGCCAACGATGGCCAATGTGAGCAGAGTTCGCATGCTGTCTCGTCCTTGGAATATAATGACGCGTGTGTGGCGGTCTAGTATTCCATGTGGTTCGTCGCGATTCCAGTCACCCACGTGAATTCGCACGTCCGCTAGCAAAGTCGGTAAGAGTTTCGAGAACTTCCTTCTGAGGCAATCCGACGACGTTGCTAATGCTGCCCTTCACTTCAGACACAAATACGCTGCCTCCCCCTTGAATCGCATAGCCGCCTGCCTTGCCGATGGGTTCACCGGTCTGCAAATACCACTCGATCCATTCGTCGGAGAGATCGTGAAACGTCACCTCGGATTGTACGATTCGCTCAACAGTCCTTTGGCCATCGGACACACAAAACGCGGTCGCAGCTTGATGTGTCCTTCCAATCAACAGGCGTTGAAACCAGTCCCGCACCGTGTCTTGCCAATTTTCCTGCGGCGGTTGCCCGAGCACGGTTTGTACTGCATCGTCGACGCTATCGGCGGCCACGATGACGGTGTCGGCGGTGATGACAACCGGTGTTGGTAACTCCTTCTGTTCTCGGTCTCGAAGTTGCTTCCAGACATCGTCGAGTTTCGTCCTCGCGATCGCCTGTAATCGCATGGCGATCTTCTCCCAGTCGTGCAGTTCCTCGAAACCCGCTTCGTCACTGGAACTAGGGGGCAAAACCTCGATTTGCGTTTCGCCTTGGGGCAATAGTTGTGCAAGCAGTTCCCGACGACGCGGAGACCGCGAACCGAGAACTATGGGAAAGTCAATGTTCATCATTTCTTCTTATTCCCACCGGAATGCATTTGGCGGTGAAACACTCTTTTCACGAACGCGGAAACGTGAAAAGATATTGCGTCGACCGGGACATGGGGATGATGCGTACTCTTGCTGGATTGATCATGCGGAATTTGAAAATCGGGGCAACTCAAGAGCATCGGTTTACCCCCAACAAAATTCATTCGGTCCAATTGCCAGGGCTGCCGCTGGTGCTTTCGACGCCGCATCTGATTTGGCACTTGGAAACCGCAGCGATGAAGCTTCTCGAACCCTATTTGGACGAGGGCGAGCTTTCCGTGGGCACACACGTCGACATCGAACATTTGGCTCCCACCCCGCTCGGGGCGCCTGTCGTGTGCACGGCTCGGGTGATACATATCGACGGCCCCGCATTGTCGTTTCAGGTGGAAGCTCGTGACCATGTCGATATCATTGGCCGAGGCGTGCACAAACGACGCGTGCTACATGCCGACCGCATGGCCAAAGGCATCGAACGTAAAGCCGCTTCGCTGTGAGTTCGGCGAAACCATACGGATTCGTCGGTGTTGAAGAAATTCTTGGCACCGTTTCCGTTCGCACTGGGTATCAACTGCAATGCTCGACCCAAATTTCATAAGCCGTCAATTGAGGTCATCCATGTCGACGCGAAAACTTTCGATCTGTTTCCTCACTCTCGCTATTTTGACACCAAACGCGGGCTTTTGGGACACGCACGCTCAAGCGGCGAATACGGAGACATCGGCTCCCGAGTCGCGGATTGGTCGACAAGTTGCATCGTGGACCTTATCCGACTTTCGGGGGAAGGAATATTCACTCGCAGACTTCGACCAGAAATTCTTGGTAGTGGCGTTCCTTGGAACCGAGTGCCCGTTAGCCAAGTTGTATGCACCGCGATTGGTGGAATTGGAGAAGGAATATCGCGAGCGGGGCGTCGGTTTTCTCGCGATCAACCCGAACACGCAGGACTCACTCACCGAGGTGGCAGCTCATGCTCGCAAGCACGGCTTGGAGTTTCCGGTGCTCAAAGACGTCGGTAACCGTGTGGCTGACCAAATGGGAGCAGTCCGCACGCCGGAAGTGTTCGTTTTAGATGCCGACCGTCGCATCCGTTACGCGGGGCGAATTGACGACCAATACGACATCGGTATCGCCCACGAGCAGCCGCGTCACACATATTTAACCGATGCCCTCGACGATCTGCTGGCCGATCGAAAAGTTGCGAATGCCGATGTGGCAACGGTGGGTTGTTTCATCGGTCGGATTCAAACGCCCAAAGCCGATGCCACTGTAACTTGGTCGAACCAGATCAGCCGGATTTTTCAGAAACGCTGCGTGGAATGCCACCGCGACGGTGAAATCGCCCCTTTTGCATTGACGGAGTACGAAGAGGTCGTCGGTTGGGCGGATATGATCTTCGAAGTCGTCGGCGATCGCCGGATGCCGCCGTGGCATGCGAATCCGAAGTACGGACATTTTGTGAACAATCGTAGCCTGACGAAGGCTGAAGAAGAGTTGATCTATCAATGGGTTCAAGACGGTGCACCGGAAGGCGATCCCAGCATGCTGCCGGAGCCGATTCCCGATCCCGTCGCAGGTTGGCAACTTCCGCAGGAACCGGACCTTGTGATCGCGATGGACGACAAACCGTTTGCCGTCCCGGCGACTGGTGAAGTGAAATACAAGTACTTCAAGGTCGATACCAAATTCACGGAAGACAAGTGGATTCGTATGGCCGAGGTGGTTCCCGGTAATCGGGCTGTGGTACATCATGTTTTGGTGCTCGTGAGACCACCCAGCGAAGCCCGGTCGAATCCCATCGCCCAAAGTGAATGGCTCGTCGGTTATGTGCCGGGGCTGCGGGCAAAACCGTACCCCGATGGCATGGCGAAACTGATCCCGGCGGGAAGCGAGTTCATATTTCAAGTTCACTACACGCCGAACGGTAGTCCGCAGGAAGACCTAAGCCGCGTCGGTCTGGTATTCGCAGACCCCGAAGATGTGACCCATGCCATTGTGACAACAAAGGCTGCACGTCGGAATCTCGACATTCCGCCACATGCAGATAGCCACCGGGTCGAGGCCGATTCGAAAAGTGTGCCAATCGAGGTGCAATTGCTAGGATTCATGCCGCACATGCACCTCCGTGGTAAATCATTCTCGTACGAAGCCGTCTATCCGACTGGCAAGCCGGAAATGTTGCTCGACGTGCCAAAATACGATTTCAATTGGCAAACTGCCTACCGACTCGAAACGCCACTCACACTCCCTGCCGGCACGAAAATGCATTGCGTCGCTCACTTCGACAATTCCGAAAAGAACTTGGCCAACCCCGACCCGACGCAGACCGTGTCCTGGGGCGACCAGACTTGGGAAGAGATGATGATCGGCTACTTCGACGTCGCGATCCCCGTCGATGCGAAGACACTGAAAGTGAAATCCGATTCGCCCAAAGCCGGTGGATTGCTGGCGGAATTGGTTCGCCGCATCGACATCAACGGGAACGGCGTCATCGACCGAGCCGAAGTGAAACGGGAACACATTCAATTGTTCAATCGTTTCGATCGCAACAAGGACGACAAACTTTCACCCGATGAGTTGCTATTGTTGGGTCGTTTCCTGCAAAATCAAAACTGACGGGCCTTCCAAGTTTGTGCACGGAGTTCCGCAATGCACCGATTGCTCGTAGTCAATTTTTCACTCGTGGTCTGCTGGGTTGGAATGAGTGGCGAACTCGTTGCCCAGACAATTCAGCAGCCAGTCGTGCAAACCTTCGGAGCGACGACCACGCTCTCAGTGCCGGATCGCGGAACAGCATTCATCGGTGGCGTGGGGCAGTCTGCGTACGGGTATCGTAGGGCCGGTTTCGGACCGTTGCGTGGACCGTTGCGTGGACCGTCAAATTTCGGTCGTGCCTCGTCTGGTGCGAGTATGTCCGCGACCGTGACTATTCACGACTTTCAAGCGATGGATGAGTACCTACTGCAGTCCGCCCCGAGATCAACGAATTTCGGGCCTGCTCTGCAAGGTGTTGCGGCGAATGCGTTTGAAGAATTGACTGAGACACGACTTCGGCCCAATGGGCAAGATCCCTCGTCACGTACGATTGCTCAACCGTCACCTGCCACGTCGAGAGCGGAGCGTTTTTTCCAGCTGGGACTGGCAGCGGAGTCCCGCGGACAAACGGGTGTCGCACGGTTGCATTTTCAAACGGCGGTCCGTCTCGGTTCAACCTCAGCGGCGGACCACCTTCGGGAAAACTCCAAGGCTCGTTAGTGTTCTCGAATCGATCGGATTGTCGGGAAAATCAACGCTCGGACAATCCCGGACTGGTCAGTGCAAACCGTTGGATGGTATCCTGAAAGCTGCGAAGCACTCCGTTTGTTTCGCCATCAACTACCCGTTTAGTCACGACTTGAACGCGGCGGGTTGATCCTTTCAAAGATTCGCATCCCGAAATAAAAGCCAGACCTATGGATTTGCCAACATGTCCGAGTTGTCATCAGTCAGTGATTGACGACGAAGCGGAAGAATGTCCGTTCTGCGGTGCCTCCATGTCGGGACCGCGTCAACCAAAACCAACTCCGGCCAAACCCACGCCGACGAAGGCATCGACCGAGTCAAAACCGGCTTCGAAGGCAAAACCGAAGTCATCGTCCACAGCGGCAAAATCGGCGAGTCCAAGTTCGGCTCCGAAATCGGACGATCCGTTCGACGTCCAGGGCGAGAAAGTCACGAAATACGTCCGCTTGCGGGTCAAGCCGAAACCGGGACGTGAATTTCGCGTGGTCTGCCCAATGTGTGAGACTGCCGGCTACACCTCTGAACAGGCGGCCGGGAAGCCGGTGCGGTGCATCAATCCCGATTGCTTGATGCCGATCTTCACTTGCCCCGAACCAGAAAAAGAACCCGAGCCGGAACCCGAAAAGTCTTCGGGAATTTCCGCGGGAATGCTGACGGCGATTCTGATTCTCGTGCTCGGTGGCGGCGGGTTTGGTGTGTGGTGGTTTGTGTTGCGGGAAGACCCGTCCATTGCCATGCAAAAGGCGTCTCAACCCGGGATGACCGACGAAGATTTCAGGAAAAGACGCGAGCAAATCGAGGCCCTGGCCAATCCGAAGAAAGATCAAGAAACGGAAGTCACCAACACCGAACCGGAGAAAGCAGCCCCGGCCGAGCTTCGCGAACATGCATTGGCAGAGATGGTGAAGTACTCCCAACACACGCCGCAGATGGGGAATCGGGATCCGGCGTACGATATTCAAATGATCGCCTCGATCTACGCCTCTCAGGGTGACGAACCCGCGGTTCGGGAGCAATTGGCACGGTTGGCGAAGCTGGGGGTCGATCGTCCAGATTATCGCATCATTCCGCTGACCGATCTGGCCTGGCATCAGATCGCGAGTGGTGCGTCGGCTAAAGACACGATCGACGAAGCGTTGGAACTTGCGCAGGATGTTCGCGGAACCGGTCAACCCGATTGGCGGGCAATTACCGGAATCGCAGCAGTTCTGGCCGCTGAGAATCGAGCCGACGAGGCAGTTAGTCTGCTCTCGAAGTTGCGATCCCGTGAAGATAAAGAAGCGTATTGGGCGAAACTTGAAGCTGTTCGCGAGAGCAAGAGTTTCAACTTTGCTCATGAAATGCAGCATGCCGCCCTCGTGGAACCATCTCGTCCGTCGTGGGTGAGCATCACGGGCACGCTTGCGACGCATGGCAAAGTCAACGAGGCGTTAGATTGGACGAAACGCATCAGCGAGACAGATTCCCGAGCAGAAGCATTGGCAGTATGGGGGGAAAACGTCGCTGCCAACCAAGTGGCTCAGAATCAGCCGATTTCCCTCACAGGCCTAGACGATTCGACCAAGGATCTTCCCGCCGAGGTTCAACAGTCGATTCGGACCCGTGTTTATGCCCG